>DASPLD010000168.1:0-6148 GCA_035627755.1 Caulobacter sp.
TCGCCCGCGCCGCCGTCGATGGTGTCGAAGCCGTCCCCGCCGTTGAGGGAGTCGTTTCCCCCGCCGCCGCGAAGGGTGTCGTCACCCAGGCCCCCGGTCAGGATGTCGTCACTCCCCAGCCCGGTAATGTCGTCTTTGCCGTCCAGGCCCTGGATGTGGTCGATCCCTTCTGAGCCGAGCAGGATGTCGTCGCCGCCCGACCCGATCAGGCTGTTGACCGCCGGCGGCCCGGGCGGCGGCGGCGGAATGGGCGGAGGGGGCGGCGGCAGAGGCGTCGGAACAAGGAAGAAGTGGCTGGCGAGCAACTGATTGGCGTTGACGTCCCGCACCGTGATCATAGTGCCATCGAGCAGGGTGATCACCGCGCCCTGATAGCTGTCCTTGATGTCCAGGTACTCGCCGACCGCCGACAGGTCGATGCGGTCTTCGGCGAGGTTGAAGTCCTCGATCCGGTTGTTGGTCCCGCCTTCATAACCGAAGACGAAGACGTCGGCCCCGGCGCCGCCGGTCATGTAGTCGATGCCGTCGCCACCTACGAGGACGTCGACGCCCCCGGCGCCGTACAGGACGTCCGATCCCCACTCGCCATACAGATAGTTGACCGATTGGTCGGCCGTCGTCTCGGCCCCGCCGTGGGCGTAGAGGGCGTCGTCGCCCCCGCCGCCGATCAGGACATCCGAACCGAGCCCGCCATAGAAGCGGTTGGCCGCGTCGCTGCCCCGCAGGGTGTCGTCGAAGCGCGATCCGTACAGCACTTCGATGTCGCTGAGCTGGTCAATGCCCTGGCCCGTGTCCTGGGCCCAATAGAACGCCAGATCGACATGGACACCGTTGGCGGTGTTCGCGAACGACACGGTGTCGATCCCGAAGCCGCCGGCGATGATGTCATTGCCCGTGCCGGCATCGATCCAGTCGGCGCCGTCGCCGCCGTAGATGTAGTCGTTGCCGGCCATCGCGGTCAGCTGGTCGTCGCCGCCGCGGCCCTCGATGAAGTCGTCACCGGCGGTCCCGCCAAGGTTCTCCCCGGCGACCGTTCCCAGGATCGCCCCGGCCGGCGCCGCCTGCGGCGTCCAGGGCAGCGGCCGGAGGGCCGGCACGGGGGGCAGGCTGGGCACGGTCGCCGCGGCGAACGGCGGCGGCGATGTTTGAACCAGTTCCGCGGGCGCGCTGCCGGTCGGCCCGTCGAAGAAGATGAGGCCGGAGACGCTATTCGCCTGAACGCCCTTCAGCAAGATCGAGTCGCTGGCCGAAAAGCGCACCAAGCTGTCCGATCCGACCGCCTCGATCGTGTAGCTGGAGTAGCCGGTGACGAAGATGTGGTCGTGGCCGTCCAAGCCGAAGACGACGTCGGCGCCGTCGCCCGCCTGATACATGATGTTGTCGGCGCCGGCGCCGCCATTCACCCTGTCGGCGCCCTTGCCGCCATACAGCCAGTCGTCGCCGCCCAGGCCCCGCAGTTCGTCGTCGCCTTCCCCGCCCCGCAGGGTGTTGGCGTCGCTGTTGCCGATCTTGGGATAGCCGGGCGTTGTCGGCCGTGGAGGTTGGACAACCATGGTGGGCGGCGCCGCCGGCGTCGTCGGGGCCGTGGCCCAGGCGGCGGCGGAGAAGATGAAGTTCGCACTCGTCAGACTGCCGGCGACCACGTTCTTGAGCAGAATGCTGTCTGTAGCGGAGAACCGCACCAGGGTGTCGGCGCCTTGCTGGGTCAGGCTCTGATAAGCCGCATAGCCGGTGACCCGGATGACGTCCTTCGCGCCGTCCGCGAGGAAGTCGGTGATGGTGTCGGCCCCGCCGCCCACCTCGAACAGGAAGGTGTCGCCCCCGGCGCCGCCGGTGAGCAGATCGGCGCCGGCAAAACCGCCAAGGACGTCCTTGTCCGCGCCGCCGTCCAGCAGATCGGCGCCAAGACCCCCAAGCAGAACATCGTCGCCCTGGCTGCCGTGGACGCCGCCGGTCTGGGTCCCGCCCCGGCCATCGAACAGGTCATGGTTCCAGCCCAGGTCGATCCGGCCGACCATGGTCCCGCTGCTGTAGATCTCCTCACGACCGTTCGTGAAGAGCACCGCGCCGCGGATGACGCCCGTGTTGTAGATGTAATCGACGACCGTCGTGTCCTCGCGGGACTCCTTGACCGCGACGTCCGCTTCGATCGTGCCGGAATTCCAAATCTTCAAGGAACCGACCACGGGGCCGACCTGGAACATCTGGACCGCGATGCTGTCGATGGTCGGCGAGGTGTTGGTGACCCGCAGCAGGCCGGAGTTGATGAAATTCAGCGGCCCATAGTCCTGATCGAGGCCGAAGGCGTTCTCCTCCGCCCTGACGAGAATTTGACCGCTGTTCCAGACGTTGGCCGGCGCCTGCATCACCAGCGCGTGGGACCATAGGACACCGACCAGCTCGATCGTGCCGCTGTTGGTGACATTGACCGACGAGCCATAGAGCTGGAAGCCCTGCGTACGGCTCGGGGAGTAGACGCGGATGTAGCCTTCGTTGTGGGCGTCGCCCGGAATGACCACGCCGCCGCCGCCGGATCCCTCGCCGGTGACAATCACGTCCAGGATGCCGGTCGGGCCATTGTAGAAGCGGACGTTGGGATTGACCCCGCCACCCAGGTACTGATCCATGCCCATCACATCCAAACGCCCGAAATTGTCTCGGTCGTTGGTGATCTGGATCGTGCCGAAGTTGTAAACCGAAGCGACGGCGTACAGGGGCTGGAGCGCGAAAGCCGTCTGAGCGAACTGGAACAGCGAGCCTGGATCGACGATCCAGTCCGACATCAGGATCTGCCGGCTGTAGAGCTCCTCTACTGCCGTCTGGGGCCCCTCTTGCAGCGGCGTGGCGCTGAAGGCGAAATCGGCCGTGGTCAAGTTGCCGGCGGTGACATTCTTCAAAAGAATGCTGTCGGTGGCTGAAAGCACCACCCGGGTGTCGGCGCCGACCTGAACCAGCGACGCGTAGCCCGTGTAGCCGAAGATGCGCAGCCGATCGTCGGTCCCGCCGGCAGTGAAATCGGTGATGATGTCCTGGCCATCCCCGGTGGAGAAGAAGAACTGGTCGTTGCCCGCGCCGCCGGTCAGCGCATCGGCGCCACGACCGCCGTGCAAGCTGTCCGCCCCGCCGCCGCCGTTGAGCGTGTCATTGCCGCCAAGGCCTTCGAAGACCTCCGCCGTTGCGGTCCCCAGGATGATGTCGCCGAGGCCCGAACCGATGATGTGTTCGATGCTTCGGATGCGATCGGTCGATCCGTCGTTGGCGATCTCCGCGGCCAGGTTCACATGCACCGCGGCCAAGGAGTAGTGATATGACAAGGTGTCGAAGCCGGCGCCGCCGTCAATCAGGTCCGCGCCCGGGCCGCCCTCGAGCGTGTCGTCGCCGCCCCCGCCGAGGATGACATCGTCGCCCATCTCGCCGGCCAGATAGTCGGCGTTCGCGCCGCCGAGCAGCGCGTCGTCGCCCAGCCCGCCGAAGACCTCGCCGCTGCTGATGGCCAGGGTCCCCTGGTAGAGGTCATGGCCTTCGCCAAGCAGGGTCATGCCCGTGCGCTTGCCGCTGTTGATTACGATATCGTCGCCGAGATCGAGGACGATCAGCCCACGGATTTCGCCCGTGTTGATCACGGTTTCGATGGTACGCTCGGGCCCGACGTCGGCGTTGAAGGTCACGACGATGGCGGTATAGGCCTCGATGAGACCCGAGTTCACGATGGTATGGTCGGTGCGATAGGTCCAGTCGATCACGACGCCGCGCCCACCATAGACATGCGCGTCCGCCCTGATGGTCCCGGTGTTCGTGAGCAGGCCGCCGCCGGTGATCGAGACCCCGGTGGCGTTGTAGACGCCATAGATGTCGATGACGCCGCTGTTGACGACATCCCCGCCCATCGATCCCACGCCAAGGCCGAAGCCATTCGAGGTGACGAAGATAGTGCCGAAGTTCTGGAAGGCCGGTCCGTCGGGAATATTGACGCCGACCGTGAAGAAAGAGCCTTGGACCTCGATCAGCCCCCGGTTGGTGAATGTACTGTCAAATTGCATCTCCACAGCGGTGATCGAACTGGCCTGGTTCGTTGGGTCCCCGGAGCCGATGGCCCGAATCACGCCGGTAACATCGTTGAGGACCCAGGCGCCGGGGATCGGCTGTGCGCCCTGGAAACCGATGCCCGCCACCGTTCCCCGGTTGATGAGGGACGGGATGCCGCTGCCCCATTCATAGGCCAGGGCGACGCCGGTCCAGGTCTCACCCTGGGCGATGACGGTGTTGGGCTCGGTGACGGTCAGGTCCCCGCCGGGCGTCCCCTGAATCGCCGTCGGCGCCGGGCCGGTCTCGATCCGTAGCGCACCGCTTTGCAGAGCCGCCGTAATTTCGGCTACGGTGCGGCCGTACATGACCAGGCCCATGCCGTTCTCGAACTGGATGACGCTGTCGTTGGCGGTCGTGCCCACGCGGATGGTGATTTCGCCGGCGCCGCTGAACCCATAGAGCTTGATGACGTCGCCTTCGGCGGCGTTGAAATCGTAGATGCCATCCGCGCCCTCAC
Organism: Caulobacter sp.; assembly: GCA_035627755.1. Lineage (GTDB taxonomy): Bacteria > Pseudomonadota > Alphaproteobacteria > Caulobacterales > Caulobacteraceae > Caulobacter. The sequence goes on from DASPLD010000168.1 coordinate 4,544, forward strand.
CCTTGACGTAGATGAAGGTGTCGGCGCCGGCGCCGCCATGCAGCTCGTCCGAGCCCTTGCCGCCCCACAGGGTGTCGTTTCCGTCGCCGCCGAACAGTTCGTCGTTGCCGCCGCCGCCCTCGATCCAGTCGTCGCCGGCGTCTCCCCAGAGGTCGTCGGCGCCGGCCAGACCGGCCAGCGCCTGGGCCCCGTCGCCGCCATGATGACGGTCGTCGCCCCCGTTTCCCACCCAGAGATCCTCGGGGATGTCCTCCTTGGTCGCGGGTCCCGGAATGGCGGCAGGCGCCATGGACCGGCCAACGGCTTCCAACGGCGCCGCAGCCGCCAGCGCGGCCTCAGACGGACGCGCGCGCTTCAACTCTACACGATCAGCCACGACGCCCCCCCAGATCCGGGCGGCGCGCCGCCCGCAAACCATGCAGGAGCCTAGCAGGCAACCCCGAAGGGGAAAACGCCTTTACCGCGCGAACTTCTGGAACTTGATCCTGTGCGGGATCAAACTATCCACCCCAAGCCGCCGCTTCTTGTCCTCTTCGTACATCTCGAAGTTCCCCTCGAACCATTCCACGTGGCTGTCGCCTTCGAAGGCGAGGATGTGGGTGGCCAGGCGGTCGAGGAACCAGCGGTCGTGGCTGATGACCACGGCGCAGCCGGCGAATTCTTCGAGGGCCTCTTCCAGGTTCTGCAGGGTCTCGATGTCGAGGTCGTTGGTCGGTTCGTCGAGCAGGATCAGGTTGCCGCCGGTGGCCAGGGTCTTGGCCAGGTGGACGCGGTTGCGCTCACCGCCCGAGAGCAGGCCGACCTTCTTCTGCTGGTCGCCGCCCTTGAAGTTGAAGCTGCCGACGTAGGCCCGGCTGTTGATCTCGCGCTTGCCGACCATCATCACGTCGGTGCCGCCGCTGATCGCCTGCCAGACGGTGTGGTTGGGGTCGAGGTCGTCGCGGCTCTGGTCGACGTAGGCCAGCTTGACCGTCTCGCCCACCTTGATCGTCCCGGCGTCCGGCTTTTCCTGGCCGGTGATCAGCTTGAACAGGGTCGACTTGCCGGCGCCGTTGGGGCCGATCACGCCGACGATGCCGTTCGGCGGAAGGCGGAAGGTCAGGTCCTTGAACAGGACCTTGTCGCCGTATTCCTTCTCGAGGTTGTTGACCTCGAGCACGACGTTGCCGAGGCGCGGGCCGGGCGGGATCTGGATCACCGCGTAGCTCTGGGCCTGGCGGCTGTTCTCCTGGGCGCGAACCATTTCCTCGTAGGCGGCGAGGCGGGCCTTGGACTTGGCCTGGCGGGCCTTGGCGCCCGAGCGCACCCACTCCAGTTCGCGAGTCAGGGCGCGCTGGCGAGCCTCGGACTCCGACTGCTCCTGGACGACGCGCTTCTGCTTCTGCTCGAGCCAGCCGGAGTAGTTGCCCTCGAAGGGGATGCCCTTGCCGCGGTCGAGCTCCAGGGTCCACTTGGTCACCTGGTCGAGGAAGTAGCGGTCGTGGGTGACCAGGATGACGCAGCCGGGGAAGGCCTCCAGGTGGTGCTGCAGCCAGGCCACGGACTCGGCGTCCAGGTGGTTGGTCGGCTCGTCGAGCAGCAGCATGTCGGGCTTGCTGAGCAGCA
>DASPLD010000169.1:0-5948 GCA_035627755.1 Caulobacter sp.
AACCTGGTGGCCATGGACGCGCCGCACATGCTCATCCTAGATGAGCCCACCAACCACCTCGACATCGACAGCCGCCGCGCCCTTCTCGATGCGCTCAACGACTATGAGGGCGCGGTCATCCTAATCACCCACGACCGATCGCTGATGGAACTGGTGGCCGACCGGCTGTGGCTGGCGGCCGACGGCGGGGTGAAGCCCTTCGACGGGGACATGGACGACTACGCCAAGTTCGTCCTCGACCGCGCCCGCGTCGCCGCCCGCGCGCCCTCGCAGGCGCGCGAGCCGGAACCGGCCAAGGAGGCGAACACCAAGGCGCCTGTGCCGACCGGCCGCGATCCTGCGGCCCTCGCCGGCCCGCTGAAGCGCAAGCTGACCGCCGCCGAGGAGACCCTGGCCCGGGTGACCCGGACCCTGGCCGAGATCGACCAGAAGCTGGCCGACCCCGGCCTCTACGTCCGCGACCCCACCGCCGCCGCCGACCTCGGCAAGCGGCGCGCGCGGGTCCAGGCCCAGGTCGACGAGGCCGAGGCTGCGTGGATGGCGGCGGCGGAGGCGCTGGAGGCGGTCGCGGGCTGAACTCGCGTCAGCCGCACTTCACTTCCTTGATGATGCCTGTCTCGGCGTCGAAGAAGATGTTCAGTCGGTCAGGCCTGTAGTCCTGGGTCACCGGGCAGGCCGTGCAGGCGACGCGCCGCTTGGTCGGATCAACCGGGATCGGGATTTCCGACTTCGGCCGGCCAACCAGGTACTGCAGCGGCTTGGCCCCGCAGGTGTCGGCGGTTTCGGGAGGCGGCGGCGGCGGGGCCTCGACCTTCGGCGGCGGCGGGGGCGCGGGCTGCGGGGCCGGTTCGGGCGTCGCGCAGGCGAACAGGCCCGTCAGCCCCACGGTTACAAACGCCATCCGGATCGCCGTCATGCCTGCTTCTCCCAACCTTTCCGTTCGCCCTGGCGCCAGTAGGAGGCCGGCAGGCCCAGCGCCTTCACAGACTTCCACAGCCCCCGCGCTCCGGCCAGGGCTTCCTCGTCCCGTCCGTCGAACAGCACGATGCAGCGCTCGTAGGGGGCAAGGTCGCCTGGCTGGGCGCCGTCGATCAGGAATAGCGCCTGAGCGCCGTTCGGGTTCGCCTCGCCCGTGGTGAGGAGCACCGGCTGATGGTCGGCGAACGGCTCGGTGGCGAGGCCGTGCGGCAGGAAGCCGTCCTCGCGGAAGGTCCACAGCCAGTTGTCGAGCTGCTCCAGCCGTTCGGTCGCCGCGCTGCGCACCAGGGCCCGCCAGCCGCGCTGCAGGGTCTTCTCCAGCAGCTCGGGCAGCACCTGGTCCAGAGACGAACGCTCCAGGTGGTAGAACCAGACCTCGCAGGGATTGCCCGACATAATTCTCCTAGCCGTCATCCCGGCCGTACCCCGGCGAAAGCCGGGGGGAGAGCCGGGACCCAGGGGCCACAAGCGCCACTGATCGCCGCCGCCGATTCTTCCGCCTCGTCCCTCCTGGGTCCCGGATCGGCCTGCGGCCGTCCGGGATGACGAGCTTTGGAATATCGGCTCAGGGGAATGCTAACTTTCGTAGTGGTCCGCCACCATCCGGTTCAGGAGCCGCACGCCGAAGCCTGTCGCCCCGTCCGGGATGGTCGGGACGGTCGAGGGCTTTTTCCAGGCCGTCGAGGCGATGTCGAGGTGGGCCCAGGGGACGCCGTTGACGAACTTCTGCAGGAACAGGGCGGCGGTGATCGAACCGCCCGGCCGGCCGCCCGTGTTCTTGACGTCGGCGGCCATGCTCTCGATCTGCTTCTCGTAGGCCGGCGGCATCGGCATGCGCCAGAGGGGCTCGCCCTCGGCCTTCGACGCGGCAAGAAGTTTCTCCGACAAGTCGTCGTTGTTGCTGAACAAACCGGCGTAGTCATTACCCAGGGAGATGATGATCGCCCCGGTCAGGGTGGCCAGGTCGACCATGAACTGCGGCTTGAACCGGTCCTGGCAGTACCAGAGGGCGTCGGCCAGCACGAGCCGGCCTTCGGCGTCGGTGTTGATGATCTCGATGGTCTGGCCCGACATGCTGGTGACGATGTCGCCCGGGCGCTGGGCGTTGCCGTCCGGCATGTTCTCGACCAGGCCGAGGATGCCGACCACGTTGGCCTTGGCCTTGCGGCCGGCCAGGGCGTGCATCACCCCGGCGACGGCGGCCGAGCCGCCCATATCCCACTTCATGTCCTCCATGCCGTCGGCCGGCTTGATGGAGATGCCGCCGGTGTCGAAGGTGACGCCCTTGCCGACGAAGGCGATGGGCTGGGCGTCGCCGCCGCCCTTCCACTGGATGACCACCAGCTGGCTGTCGCGGATCGACCCCTGTCCGACACCGAGCAGCGAGCCCATGCCCAGCTTGGCCATCTCTGCCTCGCCGAGGATCTCGACCTCCAGCCCCATCGATTCCAACGCCTTGATCCGCTGGGCGTAGCTTTCGGGATAGAGGACGTTCGGCGGCTCGGAGACCAGGTCGCGACTGAAGAAGATGGCCTCGGCCAGGCTCTTGAGCGGTTCGAAGGCGGCCTCCGCGGCGGCCGGATCGTCGACGGCCACGGCCACGGTCTCGATCGACGGCTTCTTCTCGGGCTTCTCGGTGGTCCGGTACTTGTCGAAGCGGTAACTGGCCAGCAGCGCGCCGAACGCGGCCCGGGCCCCCTCCTCGCCGCCGACGTCGGCGAGCAGGAGGGTCAGCTTGGTCGCCCCGGTCAGCTTGACCGCGCTGTAGGCCGAGGCGCCGAAGTGCTCGGCCGCCTCTTCGTCCCAGCCCTTGTCGGACACGCCGACCAGGGCGATCCGCGCGCCTTCCAGCCCCGCCGGCGCCACCAGCTCGAGGCTCGAGCCCTTGGCGCCCTTGAATCGGCCCGCGGCCACGGCGCGCGCCAGGGCCCCGCCGGCAGCCCGGTCAAGCAGCTCGGCGCCGGTTGAAAGCTTGCCTCCCTCGATCACGACGGTGGCCACGGCGCCGTCCGACGGCGGCTTGGCCCGGTCGATCTTGACGAACTCGATACGCATGAAGCGCTCCTTGGAAATGTCTTGAGGGGGGAATAGGCCTTTCCGCCGGGCGCCGCAAATCCTCCGCAAGCGGCGTGCAGGTGAGGATTTTCCGGAGTCGCCGCTATTCCACTCGCGCGCGGCGCGCACTACTAACAGGGCTCCGACGGCCCGCCAGAGGCCGAGCCAAAAAGCCCGCATGCGCCTGATCGAACGCTATCTCTTTCGCCAGCTCCTATGGCCCACGCTGCTGGCGACCGCGGCGCTGGCGGCTGTCGGCCTGCTGAGCCAGAGCCTGGGGCAGCTGGGGATCATCATCGAGCAGCGCCAGAGCGCCTGGACCTATCTGCAGATCATCGTCCTGGCCATGCCGCAGCTGGCCAACCTGATCATCCCCATCGCGGTGCTGGTCGCCGCCCTGGTGGCGCTCAACAAGCTGCAGGGGGACCAGGAGCTGGTGGTCTGCTATGCGGGAGGCATGAGCCGCTGGCGGGTGATCTCGCCCGCCGTCAAGCTCGCGGTGCTGGCCACGCTCGTCTGCCTGATCATCAATCTGTGGATCCAGCCGGCCGCCTATCGCGAGTACCGCAAGCTGATCTTCCAGGCCAAGACCGACCTGGCGGCCATGCTGGTGGTCGAGGGCCAGTTCACCGACCCGGCGCCGCGCCTGACCGTCTATGGCCAGACAGTCGATTCCGACGGCACGATCCACAACCTCTTCATCCACCAGATGACCGAGGAGGGGCACGCCACCACCTACACGGCCAACCAGGGCCGGGTGCTGTTCCGCAACAACTCGCCGCTGCTGCTGATGCGCCAGGGCTCGACCCAGGAGTTCTCCGACAAGGGGGTGCTCAACTACCTGACGTTCGACGAGTACGCACTCGACCTGAAGCCCTACCTGAACACCCGCGAATCGATCCGCTTCAAGGCCTCGGACCGCTACCTGCACGAGCTGTTCTACCCCGACCTGTCGCAGGAATATGAGCGCAAGAACCGTGGCCGGATGCTCGCGGAAGGCAATTCCCGGCTGGCCTCGCCGCTCTACGCCCTGGCCTTCATGGCCATGGCCCTTGCGGCCGTGGTGGGCGCGGGTTTCAGCCGCATGGGTTATGGCCGCCGGATCGCCCTGATCGGGGCCAGCGCGGCCCTGGTCCGCATCATCGGCTTCGCGGTCCAGGCCGCCTGCGAGGACAGCCCCGAACTGAACGTCCTGCAGTACGCCATCCCGCTCGCCGCGGTGGCCTGGGGATTCGACCAGATCTTCCGCCCTGTGGAGATCCGCGCCGGCTGGCGCGCCTGGGTTCCCTTCATGCGCATGCCGCGTCCGCCGATAGGAGCGACCGCATGAGACTGCTGCCCGGGCGCCTTGAACTCTACGTCCTCAACCGCACCCTGGTCTCGGTGGCCGGGGCGTTGGCGATCATCGCGGCCGTCATCCTGCTGATCGACTTCGTGGACGTCTCGCGCAACGTCGGCGGCCGGGCCGACGCCGGCTTCGTCGCCCTGTTGTGGCTGACCCTGCTCAAGGCGCCGTCGACCATCCTCACCCTGCTGCCCTTCGCCTTCCTGTTCGGCACCCTGGCGGCCTTCGTCGGCCTCAACCGGCGCAGCGAGCTGATCGCCATGCGGGCGGCGGGGGTCTCCGCCTGGCGGTTCATCCTGCCGGCCGCGGCGGCGGCCTTCGTGGTCGGCGCCCTCACCGTGGCGGTGCTGAATCCGGTGGCCGCCTGGATGAACGTCCGCTTCGAACAGGCCCGCACCGCGGTCATGGACGACTACCTGGCCAACGCCCCCAAGGAGACCTGGCTGCGCCAGACCGATGAGACCTCCCAGGTGGTCATCCGGGCCCGCAGCCACGACGAGGTCGGCGGGGTGGTGCGGCTCAAGGTCGTCTCGATGTTCATCTACCGGGTCGCCGCCGACGGCGGCCTGGAGTTCTCCCGCCGGGTCGAGGCGGCGGAGGCCAGGCTGATGCCCGGCTACTGGCGGCTGTCGGACGTGCGCGAGGCGACGCCCGGCGCCGGCTCGGTGCGGTCGGAGTTCCTGACCATCCCCTCGACCCTCGACGACCAGGCGGCCATCGAACGGTTCACCACCCCGGACGCCATCGCCTTCTGGCGGCTGCCGGCCACCATCTCCGGCACCGAGAAGGCCGGCTTCTCGGCCCTGCCCTATCGGCTTCGGCTGCAGCAGCTGCTGGCCACGCCGATCCTGTTTTCCGCCATGTCGGTGCTGGCGGCGGCGTTCTCGCTGCGGCTGATGCGGCTGGGCGGACTGCCGGCCCTGGCCGGATCGGGTGTGGTCCTTGGTTTCGCCTTCTTCTTCTTCAACCAAATGTGCATAGCGCTTGGGAAGGCGGAGATCATACCGGCCATGCTGGCGGCCTGGGCTCCGCCCCTGCTGGCGCTGTTATCGGGGCTGACCCTGCTTTGCTATACGGAAGACGGGTGACTCGGCCGGGCGTACTTCCGGCAGGGACAGGACAGGGATTTCGATGAATCGCACCGGCCACCAGAGCAACGCCCGCGCCCGCATCCTGATGGGCGGCGCGGTCCTGGCCGCCTGCCTGGCCTCGCCCGCGTTCGCCGTCGATGTCGTAGCCGTCGACCAGATTCCCGCCGAGGCCACCGCGCCCCCGGCGCCGACCCCCGAAGATGGCCTTGGCGACCAGGGCTACTATCTGGAGGCCGACACCCTCATCCAGGACGACCGCAACCAGACCCTCACCGCCGAGGGCGGCGTCCAGATCCGCCACCAGGGCCGCATCCTGCGCGCCGAGCAGGTGGTCTACAACCGCGCCACCGGGGTGGTGGTCGCCAAGGGCGCGGTGACCATCGTCGAGCGTGACGGCACGATGGCCTTCGCCGACGAGGTGGTGCTCGACGACCAGCTGCGCGCCGGCGTCGCCAAGGGCTTCTCCGCCCGGCTGCAGG
>DASPLD010000170.1:0-14481 GCA_035627755.1 Caulobacter sp.
ATTCATGACCGTTCGTCGCGCATGCTTGTTGCATCGCAGCAATCGCGTGAAACGCCGGTCGCCCACATTCGAAGTTTGTGCGTCGCGCCCGCGGCGCGCCCTACACTCTCCCTCGCCCGACGCCCCATGTGCTCGGCGCCCTTCCGCCAGCGCTTCGCGAGATTCCGCGCGTAGGAAAAAGTGGTGCCTGGGGGCGGATTCGAACCACCGACACGCGGATTTTCAATCCGCTGCTCTACCAACTGAGCTACCCAGGCGCAGGCCTTTTAAGACGGCCGTCCTCGCGGGAGACGGGTCTATAGAAGAGCCGCCCCGGCAAGTCCAGCGCGGTTTTGAACGATTATTCCTCGCCCCCGTCCAGGTCCGGGGACGGCTCGTCCTCCAGCCCGGGGATGGCGTAGCTCCCCGACAGCCAGCGGTGCAGGTCGACGTCGGCGCAGCGCTTGGAGCAGAACGGCCGGAAGGCCTCCTGCGCCGGCTTGCCGCAGATCGGGCACGCCCTGCTCATGTCGCGACAACCTCCAGCCGGTCGGCGGCCCAGCCGGGCTGGGCCTCCATGGTGAAACGCCCGCCCAGGCGATCGGTGGCGGCCGGCGCCAGCGCCTGGAACGCCTCGGCCGCGGCGGGAGCGCAACGGGCCGTCAGCCGGCCGCCGGGGTTGGCCCGCCCTTCCCGCTCCAGCATCCGCGCCAGCCGCAGGGCGGCGCTCCGGGGCGTCAGCCGGCCGGTCTCGTCGAGTAGGCGCTCGAGGACAGGGGCGCGGCGGCGGGGAATGGTCAGTTCGATGGTCCCGAACCGGCTGACCGGCCCGATCGCCACCCCAGGGTTGTCCGCGGCGAACGCCGCCCGTACTGCGGCCAGAATCGCATGGCCGTCGTGCCCTCGGCCGGCCAGGTCGATCACCACCAGTCCGCCCAGCCCCTTGAGCCGCAGCAGCCGGGCCGCCGCGGCGATGGCCGCCAGGTTCGCCTGCCGCGAAACCCGCTTGGAATCCCCGCCCGTCCGTTCGCCCGTATCGACGTCGATGGCCGTCAGGGCGCGGGTCGGCTCCACCGCGAGGCTGCCCCCGCCCGGCAGGGCATGGAAGGCCTCCAGGGCCTCGGCCTCCGCCTCATCGGCCGCCTCCCTTGCCGCCGCGCCGGTCTTCACCGCCTCGACCTTGGCCAGGGCCTTCAACTCCTCCTCCAGCCCCGGGCCGGCGGCCAGCAGCCGGGGATCGCCCTCTGCCTCGCCAAGCAGCCAGGCGGTCGCCAGCTTGCCCCGCCGCGCCTCGGCCCGGATCTCGATCTCGACCGGCGCCCCACGCACTGGCCGCGGCGCCTCGGGGCGCAGGGGCAGCAGGGCTTCCGCCCCGCCGGGGAGGTCCAGGAAGGCGGACGCGAACGCCGCCTCGACGCTGCGCACCCGCGCGACGCTTCGCGCGCCCAAACGCAAGGCGGGCGAATCACCCTCGCGCTCGATCATCAGCCGCTCGGGCCGGCCGTCCAGCAGCACCACCCCGCGCGTCTCGCCGACGCCCCGGTCCAGGAAGGCCTCGCGCCGGCTCACGCCGGGGACCCCGGCGGGCGCCAGCCCAGGCCGTTGAGCAACGCCAGGGTCTCGTAGAGCGGAAGCCCGACCACGCCGGTGAAACTGCCCTGCAGGAAGGTGACGAAGGCCCCTGCCCTCTGATGGATCTTGTAGCCGCCGGCGGCGTCCTCCCAGTCGCGGGAGGCGATGAACCCGTCCGTCTCCGCGTCGGTCAGCCGCTTGAAGGTGATCCGGCTCTCGACCACCCGCGCCGCCGTCCGGCCGCCCGGCGCGACCACGGCCACCCCGGTCAGCACCCGATGGCTGCGCCCGGACAGCAGGCGCAGCATCCGCCGCGCGTCGGCCTCGTCCTGCGGCTTTCCCAGCACCCGCCGGCCGACGGCCACCAGGGTGTCCGAGCCCAGCACATAGGCGTCCGGATGCCGCGCGGCGACCGCGGCGGCCTTCTCCTGCGCCAGGCGCAGCGCCAGGCGGCGCGGCGTCTCGTCCTTGCCCGGCGTCTCGTCGATGTCGGAGGGATCGACCAGGTCCGGCTCCACGCCCGCCTGTCTCAACAGCTGGAGACGGCGGGGGCTGGCGCTGCCCAGCACCAGTCGGGGCCTGGTCATCGGCTTGGCTTACTTGAAGCGGTAGGTGATGCGGCCCTTGGTCAGGTCGTAGGGCGTCATCTCGACGAGGACCTTGTCCCCGGCCAGCACCCGGATGCGATTCTTGCGCATCTTGCCGGCGGTGTGGGCGATGATCTCGTGATCGTTCTCGAGCTTCACGCGGAAGGTCGCGTTGGGCAGCAGTTCGCTGACGGTGCCCGGAAACTCGAGGAGTTCTTCCTTAGCCATACGGCCTCTCAGTTGGTCATTCCGCAAAGCAACACGGCCCGCGACCACGATTCGGGGCGCGAGCCGTCGCTCGATGGCGCGCCTTATAACGCATGCGGGGGTGAAAGGTCGATGGCCCGATTTCCGTCGCCCCCGGCTGACGGAGGACCCTAGCCGCCCGCCGTCGTCACCCGCCCGAACCGCCGCCGGATCCGCCCGTACAGCTCGTCCCGCACCTGCCGATAGGCGTCCAGCATCTGCTCGCGCGACCCGGTCGCCAGGGTCGGGTCGAAGGTCGGCCAGTATTCGATCTCCACGGCCCGGGCCCGCGACAGCTCGACCGCCCGGTGCTGCGCCTCGGCGGTCAGCGAGATGACGACATCGAAGCTGTCGTCCTCCAGCTGGTCGAAGGTCTTGGGCCGGTGGCCGGCCGCGTCGATACCGAGTTCCTCCAGCACCGCGGCGGCGAACGGGTCCATGCCGACCTCGCTCGGGTCGGCCCTCAGGCCGCAACTGTCGACGAAGATCGCGGTCCCGTAGGCCAGCTTCATCAGGGCCTCCGCCATCGGCGAGCGCACCCGATTGAAGTTGCAGGCGAACAGCACCGCGCCCGGCGTGGCGTCGAACGGGCTCATCCCTTCCAATGCAGGGCGCAGATCAGGGTGAACAGCCGTCGCGCCGTGTCGAGGTTGGTCTTCACCTTGCCCTCGAGCCGGGCCTGCAGCAGCGAGCTGCCCTCGTTGTGCAGCCCCCGCCGGCCCATATCCAGCGCCTCGATCTGCGAGGGCGTGGCGTTGCGGATGGCCTGGTAGTAGCTCTCGCAGATCATGAAGTAGTCGCGGATCACCGTCTTGAACGGCGACAGCGACAGCAGGTGGGTCTGGGCATATCCCGGCCCGGTGATCTGCAGCGCCAGCCGGTTCTCCACGAGCGCGATCTTCACGTCATACGGCCCGCCCTCCGCGCCGGCCGGCTCGAAGTAGTTGTCTTCCAGCAGGTCGAAGATGGCGACCTGCCGCTCCTGCTCCTGGTCGCGAGAGGCGGCCGACAACGACTCCTCATCGAGCTCTATGCTCTGCAGGCGGTGGGAGGATTTGTCGGTCATGCGGCTGGAGGCAGGATAGCGGTGTTCAGCCGCGCGGCAACCGCAAGGCCGCCGACAGCGCGTGGGCCGGCAGTCCCTCCGCCTCGGCCAGGGCCACGGTGTGGGGTCCCAGTCGCGCGAACGCCGCCGCATCGGCCTTGATCACCGAGGTCCGCTTGAGGAAGTCGAAGATCGACAGTCCCGACTGGAACCGCGCCGCCCGGCTGGTCGGCAGCACATGGTTGGAGCCGGCCACATAGTCGCCGAGCGCCTCCGGCGTGAACCGGCCCAGGAAGATGGCCCCGGCGTGCCGCACCTGGTCGGCCAGGGAATCGGGATCGGCGGTGCAGAACTCGACGTGCTCGGGCGCAATGCGGTCGACCAGCTTCGGGCTCAGCGACAGCGGCGCGATGATCACCGCGCCATGGTCCCGCCAGCTGGCGGCGGCGTCCTCCCCGGTGGCCAGCTCGCGAAGCCGCCGGCCGATCGCGCCCTCGACCGCCTCGGCAAGCCCCTCGTCGTCGGTGATCAGGATCGACTGGGCCGCCGGGTCGTGTTCGGCCTGGGACAGCAGGTCCCCGGCGATCCACTCGGCGTTGTTGTCCCCATCAGCCACCACCACGATCTCGGAGGGCCCGGCCAGGGCGTCGAGGCCGACCACCCCGTACAGCCGGCGCTTGGCCGCGGTGACATAGGCGTTGCCCGGCCCGACGATCTTGTCCACCGGCCGGATCGGCCCGGCCCCGTAGGCCAGCGCCGCCACCGCCTGGGCGCCGCCGACCCGCCAGATCTCGTCGATTCCCGCCGCGTGCGCCGCCGTCAGGACCGCCGGCTCCAGCCTGCCCGGCGGCGTCACCATGGCGATCCGGTCGACGCCCGCCACCTGGGCCGGCACGCAGTTCATCAGCACCGTCGAGGGATAGGCCGCCCGTCCGCCGGGCACATAGACCCCGACGCTCTCCAGCGGCCCCCAGCGCCAGCCGAGCTCCACGCCGGCCTCATCGGTCCAGCGCTGGTCGGCGGGAACCTGCCGCTCGTGGTAGGCCCGGATGCGCGCAGCCGCGAAATCGATGGCCTCGCGCACCTTCGGGTCGCAGGCGGCGACGCCCTCGGCGATCTCCTCCGCCGTCACCCGGATGCTGGCCTCGGTCAGCTCGACCCCGTCGAACCGCTCCCCGTACTCCAGCACCGCCTCCAGCCCCCGCGCCTTGACCTCGGCCAGCACCGCGGCCACGGCCGCATCGACATTGGCCGGCTGCCCCCGGCGCTCCTCCAAAAAGGCGGCGAAGGCGGTCTCGAAGTCGGGGTCGTCGTGGCGGAAGCGGCGCATGGCGCTCACTTGGCGCCTTTAGCCGCCAGATCAAGCGGAAACGCTAAAGGTAGTCAGCCGGGGTGATGGTCACGGCGCCACGGCCCTGGACCGTGAGGGTGATCGGCGCCTGGTCGGCGCCGATCGTTTGCAGGATGGCCTGGAAGGACGGACCGGCGATGCGATCTCCAACCTTCAGCCCCGCCGCCGCCGCCGGGCTTCCGGTCCCGACCACCGCCACCTTCGCCCCGCCCGGCGCCGGATCGAGCCACAGGCCGGTACGGCTGATCCGTTCGCGGCGCTCGGCGCGGCCGTTGCGCTTGATCCAGAGGGCGCCGCCCCTGGTGTCGATCGACAGGTTCAGGCGCTCGAGCACCGGCAGGCCGAGGATGCCGTCGTAGCCCTGCTGCGGCGGCGGCGCGTCCCGCACCGAGACGGCCGGTCCCTCGAACCGCTGGCCGCCGATCTGCAGCAGCTGTCCGCGGACGACCCGACTGGGCCTCGGAGCCGGTCCGGCGATGCCGGACGAACCCGCCGGCGCGAAGGGGCGCGAGTCGTCCCAGTAGCCGAGCCGGCGGCCGACGTCCCGCTCCAGGGTCAGGCTCTTGGGCATGCCCGTGTCGACCAGCAGTTTCAGCCGCTCGCCATCCAGCTGGGCCTCGATGCCGATCCGCTTGGAACCGTTGGCGCCGGGATCCTCTCGGATCCAGGAGGTGAGTCGCTCATAGCCCGGCCGCTCGTCCAAGCCGGCGGGATGGACCCGCCATTCCAGCCGGTCGAAATCGAGCACGCTGTCGAAGGTGGTCACCATGCCCGCGGCGACCAGGCCGGTGGCGCCCCGCAGGTCGCCCTTCAGGCCGAACAGGGCCGCGTTCTGCTGGCGCACCGCCCCGCCCAGCACCAGGTCCTCGACCTTGAACAGATCGAAGGTCCGCCCCAGCAGGCGCACCTGACGGATAACGGGCAGGCCGAGCTTGCGGGCCACCTCCTCCTCCAGCCCACTGACCACTGCCCCGGTGTCGACGGCAAACGGTAGCGGCCCCTGGCCGTTGACCAGCCCGTCGATCAGCACCCGCGCCTCGTCCAACCGGATCGGCGCGACGATCGGGGCGCCCTGGGCCAGCGCTCTTCCCGCCAAGGGACTGATGGCGAAGGCCGCCAACACGGCTCGACGACTCAACATCTTCCCCTCCACTCGAACGCCGGCCGTCAGCTCCCGTCGTGCGCGGGCCGCCGCGGGGTCGGCCAGGGGGCCGAGACGTCGGCCAGTGCCGCGTCGAGACACTCCACCTCGGCCCGCAGCTCTCCGCCGCCGGCGAAGGTCAGCACCACCACCCCGCCGGGCGGCTCGCCCGGCTCGAAGGTGACGCCCAGCAGCGACAGCACCGCCTCCCTGGCCTCCCGCCGCAGCCGCCGGCTCTGGACCAGCATCACCCCGCCCAGCTGCAGCCCGCTGCGGATCCGCTCGCCGCCGTCGACTTCCCACCGGAAACGGTTGAAGCCGATGGTCAGCCGGCGGCGCGCCGGCTCGTAGGAGATGTCGCCGACCTTGGCCACGGCGTCCTGCAGGGCGGCCGAGATCACCGCCAGGTCGTCGGCGTCCTCGGCGAGCAGCTTCAGTCGGGGCGCCGCTCCGCTCATTCCTCGAAACCGTCGCCCTTGATCCGCCGCACATCGGCCCCGCAGGCGTTCAGCTTCTCCTCGAGCCGCTCGAAGCCACGGTCCAGGTGATAGACGCGGCTCACCGTCGTCTCGCCCCGGGCCACCAGCCCGGCGATCACCAGGCTGACCGAGGCCCGCAGGTCGGTGGCCATCACCGGCGCGCCCTCGAGCCGCTCCACCCCCCGCACCCGCGCCTCGCCGCCCGAGACGGTGATGTCGGCGCCCAGCCGGCCGAGCTCCGGCACGTGCATGAAGCGGTTCTCGAAGATGGTCTCCCGGATGACGCTCTCGCCATCCGCCAGGGTCATCAGCGCCATGAACTGCGCCTGCAGATCGGTGGCGAAGCCTGGATAGGGGGCCGTATCGACGTCGACCGCCTTCAGCCGCGCCCCGTTTCGCCTGATCACCACCCCGTCGTTGGTCCGTGTCACCCCGACCCCGGCTTCCTCCAGCTTGACCAGCAGCGCCTCGATCAGGTCCGCCCGAGTGTTGGTCAGCCGAACCTCGCCGCCCGCCATCGCCGCCGCGACCGCATAGGTCCCCGCCTCGATCCGGTCGGAGATCACGGCATGGGTCGCGCCCGACAGCTTCTTCACCCCGACGATGCGGATGACCGGCGTCCCTGCCCCGCCCACCTGCGCGCCCATGGCGTTCAGGCAATCGGCCAGGTCCTCGATCTCCGGCTCGCAGGCGGCGTTGGACAAGATGGTCTCGCCCTGGGCCAGCACCGCGGCGAGCATGGCATGCTCGGTCGCCCCCACCGAGACGAACGGGAAGGCGATCTCCGCGCCTCGCAGCCCCCGCGGCGCCTGGGCGTAGACATAGCCTTCGTGCAGGTCGATCTGGGCTCCCAGGGCCTCGATGGCCTTCAGGTGCAGGTCCACGGGGCGCGCCCCGATGGTGCAGCCGCCGGGCAGCGAGACCTTGGCCTGGCCGTTCCGCGCCACCAGCGGTCCGAGCACATTGAAGCTGGCCCGCATCTGCCGCACCAGGTCGTAGGGGGCGAAGTGGCTCTTGATGGTGGGCGTGTGCAGCACCGATTCTGGACCGGACGGCCCGTCCCGGTTGTCGATCGAGGTCCCCAGGTGGCTCAGCAGCTGACCGAGGAACCGGGTGTCCCGCAGCCGCGGCATGTTGGTCAGGCGCAGGGGCTCGTCTGTGAGCAGGCTGGCGACCATCAGCTTGATCGCCGAATTCTTGGCGCCGCTGATGGGGATCTCCCCGTTCAGCCTGGCGCCGCCGGTGATGGCGATGCTGTCCATCCAGTCCCTCGAATTGGCGCCTCAAGGACGCCGGCATGATCTGTGGTCGGCCTCATAGCGGGCGCAAGCCCCCGGCGCCACCGGAGCCTCTCACTTCCCTGTCAGCTTTCCGTCGGCGGGTTTCGCTTTTCCGGTGCAGCGGCCCGGCTCGCCGCCTTGCGCCGCCTCAGGTTGGCGCGCAGCGCCGCCGCCAGCCGCGCCTCCTTCTCGGCCTTCTCGTCGACGGGTTTGGCGGGCGGCTTGTCCATGGGGCGAAGGGAGCTCCGCGACCAATTGCGGTCAAGCCGATTTTTCCCTTTGCCTCCTGCCTGACTTTCGCTACTAGGCCCCCCTCACCTGGCCCGCCGCCGTAGCTCAGTGGTAGAGCGCATCCTTGGTAAGGCTGAGGTCGGCAGTTCAATCCTGCCCGGCGGCACCAGGCCCTTTACGTCCCTGCAATAGAGAACGCCCCTCCGGGGCCCACATGCCTCGTCATGGGATGTTGCCGAAGCGGATCCTCGGCCGGTCCGGGAGCGCCAGCTTGCGGTCGCGGCGCAGGCCGTACCAGAGGGCGATCAGCCAGCCGCAGAGCAGCCACACTCCGTTCACCCGCAACGCCCCGTCCTGCCAGAGGGTCAGCATCGGCAGGAACATCCACAGGATGCCCAGCAGCGGGATCATGATCCCGGCCCGCTGGCGCATGGCCTCCTCGGTCAGGGGGGTGTCGGCCAGCGGTTCGGCGATGGCGAGCACGCCGACCAGCATGGCCAGCCAAGGCCCGGCCGTTTCGCCGCTGCCGAAGGCCGCCACCAGCACCATCGCCGCGACGATGGTGAGCGCCGCCGGCGCGTAGAACCGCTGGCGCCGGGCCGGCGGAATGGCGGCCAGCTTCGCCTTCAGCCCGCCGAGCCCGTCGGTGAAGGCGAACAGGCACGCCACCAGGCCGATGGTCAGCGGCAGCCATTGGGCCAAGGGGATGGCGGCCGGCAGGAAGGCCCAGAACACCGCCAGGTAGAGATTGCGAAGAATCAGCCGGCCGGTCGGCTGGGCGGTGGCGTTATGAGCCAGGCCCATGGCCTTGGCCGGAACCGGGCTGGCGTCCGGCTCACCGGTGATTCGGGCCCAGACGATTGCCGTAAGGCTCAGCAAGGCGACCGGGACCATCGCCCACAGTCCTTGTACGCCCAGGCTCGTCAGCAGGGCCGCCGCCAGCAGCGGAACCAGGGCGAACGGGGCCCAGCCCCATCGAATCCAGCTCGGCGCCGTCTGCTTCGCCTCCTGCCGCCACCGGGCCCTCGGCCGGATCACCCCATAGAAGCTCCCCGCAGCTATGCCGGCCGAGCAGGCCAAGGCAGCCAGCAGCAGCAGCCAAAGCGTCGGCGGCGGGACCGGCTCTGCGCTTTGCGCGACCAGCCAGGTCCACAAGCCGATGAAGGGCGTCACGGACAGCAGGAAGGTCCCCACCCCCGCCTTGGGCCGGTCCGGGGCCGCGTCCCACCAGGCGACCGCCTCGGCGTCCAAGTTCTGCATCAGGCCCGGCCGCTCCTCGCGGATGGCCTTCAGCACATTGGCGACTTCATTGGCGAGCCCCGGAGTCGTCAGCCAGCGCAGGACGCGCAGACGGGTCGGCTTGGCGATCAAGGCCTTGATCGCGTCGCTGTACCGGCCGCCCTTGCGTTGCAGGTCGCGGAACTTGATCAGGTCCTCGTCCCGCGCCACCGCCCCGTCGCCCACCTGCCGTCGTAGGCCCTCGGCGTTGCGCCGCCAGTGGAACCGCGCCACCGCGAGGGGGATCAGCACGTCGGCATTGGGCAGGTTGGACAGCAGGGTGTTCTCGACCCAGGCCTCGAACCCCGCCGACAGGCCGATATTCTGCAACGCCGGCATTTCGAGGAGGCTGGTCAACCGCCGCACCGCCGCCCGCTCGTCGAAGGGGCTGGCCTGCAGCAGCCGTTCGAGCTCCTCGGCGCCCTCACGCAGGGCCTGGCCGTCCCGCTCCAGCTCGCGAGCCAGCAGTTCCTCCTCCAGGGAGGCATAGCCCGCCGGCGGCTCGGCGGGCGCCGGCGCCGGAGAGCGGATCGGCGCAGGTTCAGGACGAGGCACGACCAGGGGGGAAGGTCGGTCGATCCCGCTCGAGCGAAAGGTCGCCTCGTCCAGGGTCGGATCGACCTCGTCCTCCTCGTCGTCCGACTGCGCCGCCTCCATGGCCTCGTAGATCGCCTCGCGCCGGCGATGCTCTGCGTACCAGAGCGCCTGGTCATAGGCCTCGCGCAGGGCCTGGAACCCCTTCGGGTCGTCCTCCGGGTGGGTGACCTTCAACCGCCTGGCGTACGCCCGGCGGATGGCGTTGGGGTCGTCGGTGGCCTCGATCTGCAGGACGTCCCAGAGGCTGGACCGGCTCACAGCCAGGTCTCGCCTTCCAGCATGTCCAGGGCGGCCAGCAGCTCGCCCCGCGCCGCCTCGATGGCCCGCGGGTCCTGGCCGTCGAGCACGGTCTCGAAGTTACGGACCATGAACCCGACCCGGTCGCGCGTTTCGCCCAGGAACTTCTCGTAGCAACGCTCGGCCCGGGCCAGGGCCGCCCGGTTGGCGTCCGACTCGCGCGGATGGTGCTTCAGCGCCGCCAGGGCCGCCCGCCGCTTCTCGAAGTCGGGGGCGGAGGCGGTCTCCTCGTCGATGATCACCAGCTCGCGGCGTTCGCCGGTCTTGGGCACATGGACGTCGACCTCCAGCAGGCCGTTGATGTCGTAGCTGAAGCGCACCTCGACCGCGACCTCGCCTCGCCGGGCCGGCGGCACCTTGATGTCCAGTTCGCCCAGCTTGACGTTCTCGGCCACCAGCCGCGCCTCCCCCTGGTAGATGCGCATCCGCACCGAGGTCTGGTTGTCGGCCATCGTGTAGTAGGTGTTCACCCGGCTGGCCGGGATCACCGTGTTGCGCTCCAGGATCGGCGAGAAGATGCCGTCCCGCACGCTGCCGTCGCGCCGCTCCTCGGCCACCTCAACCCCCATGCTGTAGGGGCAGACGTCGGTCAGCACGACCTCCTTGAGGGCCACGTCCCGCGCCTTCAGCCCCGCCTGCACCGCGGCGCCGAGCGCCACGGCCTCGTCGGGATTGATGCGGTTGGCCGGGAACCGGCCGAACATCCGGGTCACGGCCTTTCGGACCAGCGGCATGCGGGTCGCTCCGCCGACCATGATGATCTCGCCCAGGTCCGCCGCATGGATGGCGCTGTCGCGGAGGGCCCGCAGCACCGGCTCGCGCAGGCGGTCGAGCAGGGCGGCGCATCTCGTCTCGAACTCGTCGGCGGTGACGGTCCATTCGTGGGACTTGCCGCCCCAGGTGACCGCCATGGTGGCTTCGGGTTCCGTGGTCAGGGCCCGCCGCGCCCGCTCGGCCGCCTCGCGGATCCGCTCGCCGATCAGCGCCGCCTCAGGGTCGGACCAGTTCGGCAGATCCTTTTCCCTGGCCTCCTTGAAGGCCGCCGCCAGCACCTCGTTGAAGTCCTCGCCGCCCAGACGGTTGTCGCCGGTCGAGGCGCGCACCTCGATGATCCCCTCGAAGATCTCCAGCACTGAGACATCGAAGGTGCCGCCGCCGAGGTCGAAGATCAGGAAGCGGGTCTCGGCGTCCAGTTCATGGATGCCATAGGCCAGGGCCGCCGCCGTCGGCTCGTTGATCAGCCGCTCGACCTTCAGCCCCGCCAGTTCCCCCGCCTTGCGGGTGGCCTTGCGCTGGCGGTCGTTGAAATAGGCCGGCACGGTGATCACCGCCTCGGTGACCTCGACGCCCAGATAGGCCTCCGCGTCGTCCTTCAGGCTGCGCAGCACCATCGCCGACAGCTCCTCGGGCTGGTAGCTGTTCTTGCCCAGCTTGGTCGCCCGCTTGGAGCCCATGTAGCGCTTGAAGACGGTGGCGGTCAGGTTCGGATGGGTCGACATCCGCTCGCGCGCCGCCAGCCCGACCATCACCTCGCCGGTCTTCTCGTCGACGCTGACCGCCGAGGGCGTCAGCCGGTGGCCGAGGCTGTTGGGAATCAGCTCCGCCTGGCCGTCGCGCCAGACGGCCACCGCCGAGTTGGTGGTCCCCAGGTCGATACCGATGATCACTTGATGCACGCCCCCAATACGCCCGCCGCCGTTCTAGCATCGCGGGGGCCGGGGGTCGCAAGAGCCTCGCTCAAGCTACGACGATCTGGCGCCGATGTCGCGCAGCTGGAATCCCTGCCGCCTGTTCCCAGGCGGCAGGGTTCCTTGGTCGTCAGGCGAACAGGTCGGGGATGGTGGTCTGAGCCGTCGCCGGGCCGCCGCTGGCGGCCTGGATCGAGCCGATGCCGACCGTGGCCAGACCGTTGAACGCGGTGCTCAGCTGCGACACGGTCAGCGCGGTCTGGGTGTTCACCAGCAGCGTGAAGTCCGCGACGCTGTCGCCGTTGGTGTCGCCTTCCAGGATGTAGCCGTACGAGGTTCCGGCGCCGGCGCCGTTCTCATAGCTCATCGTCATCTGGCCATACGACCGGATCGTGAGCTGGCCCGCCGTGCCGGTCAGGCTGTCGACGATGGAGAAGTCCTGGTTGCCCCCGGCGCGCGTCGAGGCGTCGATGCCCGTGAGGTCGATCCGGTCGTTTTCCTGGTAGTTGTAGTCATAGATCACGTCGACGCTGCCCCGGGCGACCGAGCTTTCCGCCTGGTCGTTGTAGACGAAGCTGTCGGCCCCCGAACCGCCCATCAACCGGTCGGCCTGCAGGCCGCCGATCAGCGTGTCGAAGCCGCCGTTGCCGTCGATGATGTCGGCGCCCTGATGGCCGGTCAGGACGTTGCCCAGGCCGTTGCCGATCAGCTGGTTGGCCAGGCTGTTGCCGGTCCCGTTGATCGCCGAACCGCCGACCAGGGTCAGGTGCTCGGTTTCCACCGCCAGGGTGAAGCTGACCGAGGAGATCACCTGGTCCGTGCCCGCGCCGAAGTTCTCGCTCACGACGTCGCCGAGATCGTCGAGCAGATAGACGTCATCACCCGTGCCGCCGCCCATGAGGTCGGCGCCGGTTCCGCCATCGATCAGGTCGCTGCCGCCCCGGCCGTACAGCCGGTCATTGCCCGCGAAGCCCTTGATCTCCTCGGCCGCGTCGGTCGCGAAGATGACATCCGCCCCCGCCGTGCCTGCGACCTGGGTGTAGGAGCCATTGACCGTCACCGACACGCTGCCGACGTCAGTGTCGCCGCCGGCGTCGCTCACGGTGTAGGAGAAGGTCTCGATCAGCGACTGGCCGGGACCGACCGCTGCGTTGGTCGCCGCGCCCGAGGTGAACACCAGGTTGCCGTTGGCCGCCAGCCGGACGGTCGAGCCCGAGGCCAGGGTCACGGGCGAGCCAATGCGAATGGGGATGCCCTCGACATGGGTCACCCGCAGGGCGTCGCCCTGCAGGTCGGTGTCGTTGGCCAGCACGTTGATCGACACCGCCACCGGCTCATTGGCCGTGGCCGTGTCGTCGCCTGCAACCACGTCCCCCGGTGCGGCGAGGGGCGCCTCATCCGATAGGACGTTCGTGGCGACGGGCGTGTCGCCGAGGTCGAGGAGCTCGTCGACTTGGGTGTTGAAATGGCCGATGTTCGCCATGGGTAGGTCTCCATTATAAGCGCGCACATGACCGCTCCAGCGCCCGCATGGGTCGCTCGGCACTTGCAGCCATCGTCTTGGATCCCCCCAAGATGTGGGCAAGGGGTCACATCGCCGGGGGCGTCACCAGTGATAAAAACTGGGTGTATTTTGGTTATCTATACCCGTTTTGAGCATGGTTCCCGTGGCGCGGGTTAATCCGCACCCGGAGCACCCGCGAGGGGCGGCGCTCAGCGGGCGACGATCTCCCGCTCCTCGACCAGGAACAGCGGCGACTTCGCCAGATCGATGAACCGCTTCTCGTCCTCGAGCAGTTCCAGGCCGGCCTTGCGTGCTGCCGGATCGTCGTTGGCCAGGTCCTCGATCCGATCCCACCACAGTTGAGCCACCCCGTCGTAGGCCGGCGGGCCGGCCCGGCTGGCGGCCAGGGCGGCGAAGGCCTCGTCCGGAAGGGTATGCGCCTGGACATAGCGGCGGATACGCAGCAGTTCGGCCCGCTCGGCGACCAGTGGCGCATGAACTTCGCGCCAATAGGTCTGGAACGCCTCCCGCGTCAGATGCGGCAGGCGGGTCAGGCAGAAGGTGATCTTGATCATAGGCCGATCATGCCTTGATGAGCGAAGCTCCGAAATACCCGGCCGTGGCGACGGCCGCCGTGACGAAGGCGCCCCAGGCCAGGTCCGCCGCAACCACGGCCCAGCTGAACCCCTTCAGGGTGGCCATGTTGGTCAGGTCGTAGGTGGCGTAGGCGGCGAAGCCGAAGATAGCCCCGTGGACCAGGGCCGTCGTCCAGGATCCGGCGGCGAGCGCCGGCCGAACGGCGAAGAACACCGTGGCCCCCAGGTACAGCAGGTAGAAGGGCGCGGCCGCCGCCATGTTGGGCTTCTCGAGCAGCAGCGGCCCGATCTCCCGCTGGTAGAGCTTCTGGGCGATCACGGCCAGCCAGACGAAGTCCAGGGCGATGAACACCACGCCAGAAGCGATGTAGGCGGCGACGTACTTCAGCATCTTCGGCTCCTGCTCCCGGCGGAACCTAGAGCGACGCGCCGGCGGGCCAAGGGCGTTCAGCTACTCCGCCGCCAGGGCCATCGCCGCCCCGGCGGTCAGCGCGGTCTTGGCCGCCAGCTCGACCTTGGCCGCCTCGTACTCGGCCGACAGCCTCGCCACCATCTCGCCGGCGGTAGGAATTTCCTTCACCGCTCCGATGCCCTGGCCGCAGCCCCAGAT
>DASPLD010000171.1:0-9156 GCA_035627755.1 Caulobacter sp.
CGGCATGCTGCACAATGCTGGTGTTGGCTACGCCCCCGTTGTGGCCATGGGCAAGGGGATCGCTTGCAGCCGGGTCGAAGCTCGCAAACAGCGCGCGGCCGGCTTGGTTCTCGAGCCGCCACTTCGGCGTCTTAACGTAGCGGTTTGAATAGGTGACCGCCCCTTCCGCGAAGGTGAAGGCGTGCACCATGCCGTCGCCAGTGAACCAATGATAGGGCGCCAGCGGATCAAACTGCGGGTTCGGTCCGATTCTCAGAAGCCGGCCGCGCAGGGAAGGGGGCGCTTCCCCGACGACTTCTGCCGCGCAGTCGATCTCCTGCCGCAGCGGCGCGAAATTTCCCTGAAGGTATGGATTGGCTGCCAACTCTTTCATCCGTCCGCACCTCATGTTCGCTCGGTGCAGAAGTAGCTGGCGTGGTTCTCGCGGCGTTATTCGATTTGTCCTGGAATTCGGTCGCGGCGTCCTGACTTGGTCAGCCGCTTTGCAATGAGCCACAGCCAATTGCCCGCACCGGGTCGCCTTCCGTCCCTAACGCCGGTCCTGAAACGGACTTCGTCAAAGACTGAACCGGTTGATCAGCGGACGCCAACAAGCAGACCGTCCTAACGTCTCGGGTAGGGTGGGGCCGCCCTTGGTCGCCTCTGCGGGTGTGATTGTCCAAGCCCACCGTGACACGCGATCGGAAGCGCTCGAGCCGGCCAGGATCGCCGGAGCGCCGAACCAATCCGGTCCTTGCCCCCGCCCGCCCAGGGTCTAATCTCCCCGCGCCTGAGTGGATGGAACCCATGAGCGACGCAGTTGGCCCCGGCGACCTGGTTCTGTGCGTCAACGCCGCCCCGAACCATGTGACGGGCCAGCCGGTGCCCCTGGTGGCCGGCGAAACCTACCGCGTCATCGAGGTCATGGACTTTGCCTGCCCGTGCGGGCGTTCCGACGCCCTGCTGGACGTCGGCGTTGACTTCGCCTGGTGCCGGACCCGCTTCCGGCTGCTGCCCAAGCCGAAGGCCCAGGCCCGGACGCGCCGCGTCTCCGCGCCCAAGGAAAAAGAAACCGTCCGCTGAACGGCCGCGTTCGGGCGCCCCTGGCAGGATTCCCGGCCGAGCCGATCATGGCTCGCGGAGCCGCCTTGTCTATATCATGGAGTCGTTATATAACCAATAAGTTAGATAGCGAGACCCCATGCCCGTCCTCGACCAGTCCTTCGCCGCCCTGGCCGACCCCACCCGCCGCGCCATCATCGCCCGGCTCGCCCAGGGCGAGGCGACGGTGCAGGATCTCGCCCGCCCGTTTTCCATCAGCCAGCCCGCCATCAGTCGGCACCTGAAGGTGCTGGAGGAGGCGGGGCTGATCGAGACCCGCATCGACGGCACGGCCCGTCCGCGCCGCCTCAGGCCCGACGCCGTCGCCGCGCTCTGGGACTGGCTCGGCCAGTACCGCGCCCTCTGGGACGCCCAGTTCCGTCGGCTGGACGCGGTGCTCGACACCCTGGCCGACGAGGCCGGCCCCGTCGCCGGCGGCGATCCCGAAAGGCGCGATCCATGACCCTCAACCTCGACCCGCTCGTCTCCCTGGAGGGCGACACCGACGTCATTGTCCGGCGGGACTTCACCCATCCGCCCGCCCGGGTCTGGCGGGCGCTGACCGAGCCGGCGCTGATCCGCCAATGGCTGGGCTCGAACGACCTGCTCCGCTGCGAGATGGACGCCCGCACTGGCGGCAGCTTCCATTTCGAATGGAAGGCGTTCCACTTCTCGGGCCCGGTCCTCGCCGCCGATCCGCCGCGCCGCCTGGTCTTCGTCGAGCATTTCAACGGCGACACGACCGCCAGCCCCACCCTGACCACCGACCTCGCCCCGCACGGGACGGGAACCCGCATGACCCAGGTCCGCCGCTACGCCAGCGCCGAGGCCCGCGCCGCCGCCATCGCCGCCGGCTTCAACGATGGCATGGACGAGGTCTACGCCAGGCTCGAGGCGGTGCTGGGCGGCGAATGAGGGGCCGGGACGCTCTGCGGTTTCCGGCGTCCTCAACAATCGGCTCATCCCGGCGAAAGCCGCCAGCGGCTTCCTGCTGCGGGCGGCGTCCGCTCCGCCTGGAACCCCTGGCCGTCCGAAGCGGTTACAGGTCATCCTGGCGGGGAGTGGAAGCCCATGGCGCGTTCGGCTGGCTCGCGTGGTCCCGGGGGGCTCGCAGTCAGGGCGCTGGCCCTGCTGTTCCTGGCGACTGGGCTGGTGCTGGCCGTCGGCGGCGCCTGGCTGATGGCGCTCGGCGGCTCCTTCTACTACCTGCCGGCCGGCCTGCTGCTGATCGTGGCGGCCGTCCAGCTGTTCCGGCTGCGGAGTTCGGGGGTCTGGATCTATGTCGGCCTGTTCCTGCTCACCCTGGTCTGGGCGCTGTGGGAGGTGGGGCTGGACGGCTGGGCGCTGGTTCCCCGGCTGGTCGCGCCGATCGTGCTTCTGCTGGCCGCGATTCTCTGCCTGCCGGTGGTCCAGCCCGAGCGGGGCGGACGCCAACTGCTGTTCGGCCTGATCGGATTTGCCCTGCTGGCGGTGGGCGGCGGGGCGGTGGTCGCCGCCGCCAATGGGCCTCCGCCCGCGCGGGCGATACCGGCCCCGATCGCGGGCGGCATGGCCGATCCCGCACCGAAGGCGGTCGGCAGAGACTGGCCGGCCTATGGCGGAACCTACAGCGCCCGGCGCTATTCACCGCAGGCCCAGATCAACCGCAGCAACGTCGCAAGCCTGGAGCGCGCCTGGACGTTCCGAACCGGCGACCTCGCCAAGGAGAAATGGGGGGCCGAGACCACGCCGCTGAAGGTCGGCGACACCGTCTATCTCTGTTCAGGCCGCAACATCCTGTTCGCCCTCGACGCCCGCACCGGCGCCCAGCGGTGGCGCTACGACCCCAAGGTCTCCGACGCCTGGATTCCCTACACCGCCGCCTGCCGCGGGGTGGCCTATCACGAGGTCGCCGCCGCGCCCGGCCAGGCGGCCGATCCGACCGCTGCCTGCGCGGCCCGGATCATCGAGGGCACGCTCGACGGGCGGCTGATCGCCGTCGACGCCCGCACCGGCCGGCCTTGCGAGGGATTCGGGGTCGGCGGGGCGGTCGATATCAAGGTCGGCATGGGCGAGGTCTTCCCCAGCATGGTTTCGATCACCTCGCCGCCGACCATCGTGCGCGGGGTGATCGTCACCGGCCACCAGGTGCTCGACGGCCAGAGCAACACCGCTCCCTCGGGCGTGATCCAGGGCTTCGACGGGGTCACCGGCCAGCTGCGCTGGGCCTGGGACATGACCCGGCCCGACCTGACCGGCCGGCCGCCCGAAGGCCAGACCTACACTCGCGGCACGCCCAACATGTGGACGACGGCCACCGGCGACGAGCAGCTGGGCCTGGTCTACCTGCCGATGGGCAACTCGGCGTCCGACTACTACAGCAGCGACCGCACCGAGGCGGAGAACCGCTATGCGACCTCCCTCGTCGCCCTCGACGTGACGACGGGCAAGCCCGCCTGGTCGTTCCAGTCCGTTCACAAGGACGTCTGGGACTATGACCTGGGGTCGCAAGCGACGCTGATCGACTATCCCACCCCCGCCGGTCCCGTCCCGGCGCTGGTCCTCCCCAGCAAGCAGGGCGACCTCTATATCTTCGACCGGCGCACCGGCGCGCCCCTGACCCTCGTCGAAGAGCGTCCCGTGCCCGGCGGCGGCGTCGAGCCGGCCCAGCGCACCAGGACCCAGCCCTTCTCGCTGTTCCACACCCTGCGCAAACCCGACCTGACCGAGCGGGACATGTGGGGCATGTCGCCGATCGACCATCTAATCTGTCGGATTGGATTTCGGCGGTCCCACTACGAGGGCTTCTACACCCCGCCGACCTCGGACCGTCCCTGGATTCAGTACCCGGGGTACAATGGCGGCTCCGACTGGGGCGGCATCGCGGTCGATCCGGCCCGCGGCGTGATCGTCGCAAACTACAACGACATGCCCAACCACAACCGGCTGGTCCCCCGCGCCGAGGCCGACGCCAAGGGCTGGTTCGCCAAGGGCGATCCCCGCCGCCAGGAGGAAAGGGCCGGGGCGGAGGGCGCCGGCGATCCGCAGGCGGGCGTTCCCTACGCCATCGACGTCAATGCGGGCTGGCGGATGCCGTTCACCAAGCTGATGTGCAAGCGCCCGCCCTACGGCGGCATCCGGGCGATCGACATCCGCACCGGCGCCACGCTCTGGGACCGGCCGCTGGGCACGGCGCGCAGGAATGGACCGTTCGGCATCCCCTCCATGCTGCCCCTGACCATCGGAACGCCCAACAATGGCGGCGCGGTCGTGACGGCCGGCGGGCTGGTGTTCATCGCCGCCGCCACCGACGACCTGATCCGGGCCATCGACCTGGAGACCGGCAAGGTGCTCTGGTCCGACCCGTTGCCGGCCGGCGGCCAGGCCACCCCGATCGTCTATGAACAGGACGGGCGCCAATACCTGGTGATCATGGCCGGCGGCCACCATTTCATGGAAACCCCGAACGGCGACTATGTGATCGCCTACGCCCTGCCGCAGAGATGACCTGGACACCCTACTGCGGACCCGGGCCTTCGCCGGCGGACCTGTGGGGCCGGTGGAACCTCGATCCGCTCCTCCTGGCCGGCCTGACCCTCGGCCTGGCGCTGCTTTGGCTGCGCGGAGACCCGGCCCGCCGGCCGTTCGCCCTGGCCGCTGTCGCCGTCCTGCTGGTCGGCTTCGTCTCGCCGCTCTGCGCGCTCAGCTCCGCCCTGTTCTCGGCCCGCACGGTCCATCATCTGCTGCTGGTCGCGTTTGCGGCGCCCTTGCTGGTCTGGAGCGCGCCGCGGTTCAAGGTGGGCGGCCTCGCGGCCGTCACAGGGGTCCAGGCAGGCGTCTTCTGGACGTGGCACGCGCCGTCGGCCTATGGGGCGGCGCTCTCCCATGATCTCCTCTACTGGCTCATGCAGGCCAGCCTGCTGGCATCCGCCGCCTGGTTCTGGGCCGCCATCCGGGCCGCCCGCCCGCCGGCCGCCATCGCCGCCCTGCTGGTCGCCATGGTCGCCATGGGGCTGCTCGGCGCCCTGGTCACCTTCGCCGGCCAGCCGCTCTATGCGCCGCACCTGGCGACCACCGCCGCGTGGGGACTGACCCCGCTCGAGGACCAGCAGGCGGCCGGCCTAATCATGTGGGCGCCAGCGGCCGCGCTCTACATGGCCGCCGCCCTGGTCGTCCTCGGCCGGATGATCGCGCCGCGGGCCCGGCCGGCATGATCGACCGGCTGATCGTCAACATCCTCGAATGGGCCGCCGGGCATCACGACGAGGGCCGCTATTCGCCCGTCGCCATCCTGTTCCACTGGACCATGGCCGCCCTGGTGGTCTTCCAGCTCGGCTGGGGTTGGTGGATGGGCCGCTTGCCCGTCGGCGGGAACAAGGTCGCCGCCTACGACCTGCATTTCGCGATCGGCGTCCTGATGCTGGTGCTGGCCCTGGGGCGAGGGGGCTGGCGGTTGCTGGCCCCCGGGCCGATCAACGACGCCGACAAGCCGGGATGGGAAAGCACCGCCGCGCGGATCACCCACGGCGTCTTCTATGCCTGCCTGTTCGGCCTGCCGCTGTCCGGCTGGCTGATGGTTTCCGCCACGGCGCGCGAAGAGAACCTCAGCCTGCTGGGGTTCATCCCCTGGCCGCTCATCCCGCTGGCCGACCTCAGCCCGCCGCAGCGCTGGGCGGTGGAGGGTGTCGGCGAGTGGATGCACTGGGGCCTGATCGTCTCCCTGCTGGCGATGATCCCGATCCATGTGCTCGGCGCGCTCAAGCACCAGGTCATCGACCGGGACGACGTGTTCCACGGGATGCTGCCAATCGTGCCCAAGCCGCCTCGGCGGCGGACAGGCTGGCAGCGGCGGTATCGGGCCGTGGAGCAGCGGGTTGGCGCTCTAGCCAGGCGGCTATGGCGCGCATTTCCGCTTCCGTCAGCCCGGCGACCGCGGCCGTCATGACCCCTTGCGGGTCGTTGCGGCGCTCGGCCCGCGCCCAGCGCGCCAGCTGATCGAGGGTGTAGGCGGCCGGCTGGCCGGCCAGGGCCGGGTTCGCGGGCCCCACACCCTGTCCGGCGGCGCCATGGCAGGCCGCGCAGGCCGGCAACCGGCGTCCCGGATCCCCGGAGGAATAGATGCCAGGCGGCGCGGCGCCGCCTGGCGAGGGCGAGAGCGCGGGCGAGGGCAGGGCGGCGTAGTGGGCGGCCACTGCCCGGCGGTCGTCGTTGTCCAGCCAGTGGGCGATCGGGCCCATCACCTTGTCGTCACGCAGGCCGCCGGCGTAGTCGTCCAGCTGCTTCTGCAGGTAGCCGGCATCAAGGCCCGCCAGGCGCGGCGAGCTGGCGCCGTCGCCCTGGCCCTGGAGCCCGTGGCAACGGAAGCAGGCGTTGGCCGCCCCGCCTTCGCCCCCGCTGTAGGCGATGAGTTCGCCGCTGGCCGTGAAGGCCTCTCCCGTCCGGTTGGTCGCCGGGGCGCAGGCGATCAGGCCGATCAGCATCAGACAGGGAAGGGCGGCGCGCACGCTTCAGGCAACACCGGTCGATCCCAGGGGTTCCGCCTCGGGAACCCGAAGGACGGAACGCGGGTTACCGCCACGGGTCCGGGAGGCGCGATGGACAGTCCATCCAGTCGGCATGTCAAACGGTGAGACCGCTTCTGGCCAGCGCGGCGGTGCTGCTCTGCGCCTGCGCCGAGCAGGGCGCGCCGCCGCGCCAGCTGGCGGGAGCCGACCCGGCGCGCGGGCTGGAGGTCGTCCGGCGCACCGGCTGCGCGGCCTGCCACAAGGTTCCAGGCGTCGCCTGGCCGCGTGGCGTGGTCGGCGGTTCGCTGGAGGGTCTGGGCGCCCGGCCGCTGATCGCCGGCCGCTTTCCCAACCAGCCGCGCGTGCTGGCGCAATGGATCCGCGATGCGCCCTCCCTGTCCCCAGCCACGGCCATGCCGGCCATGCCGGTGACGGACGCCGAAGCCCGCGATGTCGCGGCCTACCTTTACAGCCTCGATGACCGTTGAGCCCGGCGCCACCGAGGGCATGGCTGGTTGGCCGCCGCCGGTGCTGG
Source organism: Caulobacter sp. (assembly GCA_035627755.1). GTDB lineage: Bacteria > Pseudomonadota > Alphaproteobacteria > Caulobacterales > Caulobacteraceae > Caulobacter. The sequence goes on from DASPLD010000171.1 coordinate 7,099, forward strand.
ACCCGGCTGGACCCTTCGCCGGGCCGGTGAACATCCTGTCCTGGGTGCTGTTCGGCGTCGGCGTCGCGGTCCTGCTGGTCGTCCTTGCCGCCCTCGGCCTGGCCCTGTTCGGTCCTCGAAGCTGGCGGCGGCGTCTCGGGGGCCCAACCCTGGTCTGGGCCGGGGGGCTGGCTTTTCCGGTGGTGGTGCTCAGCGCCCTGCTGATCTACGGCCTCGGCCTAACTAGCCACCTGACGGATGATCCCCGCCCCGGTGAACTGCGCATCCGGGTCACCGGGGAGATGTGGTGGTGGCGGGTCGACTACCTCGACGCCCAGGGACGCCCCGCCCTGCGGGACGCCAACGAGATCCACATCCCGGTCGGTCGGCCGGTCGTGCTGGAACTGGAGTCGGCCGACGTCATCCACAGCCTCTGGATTCCGCGGTTGGGCGGCAAGAAGGACATGATCCCCGGCCGTCGGAACATCCTGCGCCTGCAGGCCGACGCCCCGGGAACCTACGGCGCCCAGTGCGCCGAGTTCTGCGGCGGTCCTCACGCCCTGATGGGCTTGGCGGTCATCGCACACGCCCCCGCCGGGTTCGAGGCTTGGCGCGCGGCGCGGGGCCGTCCGCCCGCGCCGCCTACGGACCCCATGGCCGTGCGAGGGGCGGAGCTCTTCGCCGCCTCCGGCTGCGGCGCCTGCCACGCCGTCGGCGGCACGGCGGCCAACGGCCAGGCCGGACCGGACCTCACCTTCGTGGGGTCGCGCCGCACGCTCGGCGCCGGCATCCTGCCCAACAACGCCGGGACCATGGCCGGCTGGATCGCCGACAGCCAGGCCATCAAGCCGGGCAACCGGATGCCGGCCTACCCGGTGCTGTCGGGCGAGGAGCTGCGGGCGGTCGCGGCCTACCTCGAAAGCCGCCGATGAGGTCCGAGACCGGCTTCGACCCCGAGCTCTACCGGCGGTTCCCGACCAGGGGCCGGCGGCCAGAGGGCGAACTTCGCGAGCTGGAGGAGATCTGGTGCGGCCCCAAGGGCTGGCAGTGGATCAGCGCCATCAACAACAACTTCGTCGGCGTCTACTACGTCGGCGCGGCCATGCTGTTCTTCGTCCTGGCGGGCATCCTGGCGGTGCTGATGCGCACCCAGCTGGCGCTGCCGCTGAACGGCTTCCTGCCCCAGGAGACCTACAACCAGATCTTCACCGTCCATGGCACGACCATGATGTTCCTGTTCGCCGTGCCCGCCGTCGAGGCGCTCGGCGTCCTGCTGCTGCCCCAGATGCTGGGGGCCCGCGATCTGCCGTTCCCGCGGCTGTCGGCCTACGCCTTCTGGGCATACCTGATCGGCGGGCTGGCCTTCTTCTGCTCGCTGTTCTTCGGCCTTGCGCCCAACGGCGGCTGGTTCATGTACCCGCCGCTGACCAGCAGCACCTATTCGCCTGGGATCAACGCAGACTTCTGGCTGCTGGGCATCGGCTTCATCGAGATCTCGGCCATCGCCGGCGCCATCGAGATCATCGTCGGGGTGCTGCGCACCCGCGCGCCGGGAATGAGCCTGGACAAGCTGCCGGTCTTCGCCTGGGCGATGCTGATCTTCGCCGGGATGATCATCATCGCCTTCCCGTCGATCATCCTTGCAACCACGCTGATGGAGCTGGAGCGGGCCCTCGGCTGGCCCTTCTTCGACCCGGCCAAGGGCGGCGATCCGATGCTGTGGCAGCACCTGTTCTGGTTCTTCGGCCACCCGGAGGTCTACATCATCTTCCTGCCCGCCGCGGGGGCCATGTCGACCATCGTGCCGGCCGTAGCCCGCACCCCCCTGGTCGGCCACCGGCTGGTGGTGCTGGCCATGCTGGTGGTGGGCGTGATGATCGTGCTGGCCTTTCCGGCGGTGATCGCCGGCACCGCGCTGCTCGAGCTGGAGCGCGCCTTCGACTGGCCGTTCTTCGTGCCCGAGCGCGGCGGCGACCCGGTGCTGTGGCAGCACCTGTTCTGGTTCTTCGGCCACCCGGAGGTCTACATCATCTTCCTGCCCGCCGCCGGCCTGGTCTCGATGATGGTGCCCACGCTGGC
>DASPLD010000172.1:0-15841 GCA_035627755.1 Caulobacter sp.
ACGTCCGCGACGCTCAGCGAGGCCAGGCCCAGGGGCGGATAGACGTTGCCGGCTCCCCCGCCGCCGCCGCCGCCTCCGCCGCCTCCGCCCCCACCGCCGCCGCCGCCTCCACCACCGCCCCCGCCGCAACCGGCGAGGACCAGGGAGGCGGCCATCACGGCCGAGACGAGGGGACGCATACGGATCATATCACCCGCTCCAGGGTCGTGCGGACACGGCCCAGGGCCGCCCGGAACTCGGTCGGCCGATAGCTGTTGGGGTCGCGGACAGCGGCGTAGGCCGCCTCGATGTCACGGCGCATGCCGGACGCCGTGCCGGCGCTCACCGCGCCCTGGTTGACCAGGGCGGTCAGGAGGGTGTCGACGGCCATCACTGCCTGCACCCCGCCCGAATAGTCGGTGTAGCGGACGCTCAGGGCGTCCCCGAGCACCAGCCGCAGGATGGCCTTGGTGTCGGCTGGGCTGAAGCCCCGCGAAGCGAACCTCGCCGACAGCTGCCGGGTCGTCGCCGACAGCCGCCGCGCCGCCGCTATCGCCGACGCCCGGTCCCCGCCCATCGCCTGGTGGAAGGCGGCGCTGTCGGCCGCGAACCGTTCCGCCAGCTCCGGCGCCGCCACCCTGGCGGCGGCGGTCAGCAGGATCATGTTCTCGTCGTTGTAGGGCGGCGCCCCCCAGGCGATTGGCCGGGCCGGGTTGGTCCCGAACCGCACCGCCGGGTTGGGATCGTCGCTGATCGCCCGGTGACAGCTGTGGCAGTCGAAGAAGTAGAACTCCGGGAACACCCCGTCCTGGCCGCGCGGCAGGGCGAACAGGGTCAGCGACCGGTCCAGCGCCATCGCCTGACCCACCGCCCAGCTGGTCACCCCGCCGGGGCTGCGCTTGCGGGCCAGGTAGTCGGCGTCGACCGTATGGTGGCGCTGGAAGCTGTTGAACAGGTCAAGCTCGAACGACAGACGCGGATGTCCGGCCGCCATCATCCGGTGGCTGACGAATTGCCCGGGCTTGTCGCTGCCGAAGTGGCAGTCCAGGCAGGTCGAAGCCAGCACCTGCGGGTCGTCCAGCGCCTTCATCCCGCGCGACAGGTTGTCGGCCCGGCTGGCCCCGGCCGCGTAGTGGCTGGCGAGCCAGCGCTCCGAACCGCCGTGGCAGGATTCGCAGCCCACCCCGTCGGAGACCTGGAAATTCGGTCCCCGGCGCGGCGCCGGGTCGGCGTGACAGCCCAGGCAGCTCGGCTCGGAGGCCGCGTGGCCGAGGCCCAGCCGGTCGGCGATCTTCTGCGCCCAGGGTCCCTGCAGGGTGCGCCAGGCCTTGCTGTGGGCCCCCGCGGCGCTGGTGTAGTCCTGCCAGACCACCAGCTCGTTCTGGCGCACGACCGCGCCGTCGCCGGCGCCGCGCCCATGGCAGGTCGACCCGGCGCAGCTGGCCACGCCGTTGTGCGCCGGCTGGGCGCCCGCAACCGTCGGAAGGGCGGCGGCGAACGCCAGCGCCGCAAGGCCCAGAATCCCGCCCAACCGCCCCGCCGACGCTTTCCCGATGATCGCGCGCAGCAGCGCCACTCGGCCCCCTTGGTCAGCTGACATGCACCCCGAAGACCTTCGATGCATCCCCGCGCAGGACGATATCACCATTCACCGACCTGCCAAATCGAATGCAAGCGGCCGGTGAGCCCGTCGATCCGGCGCCGTCGCGGGGCGCCCGCGACGCGCGGTCAAATTGACCTTCAATCCAAACCCGAGGAAGGTCCGTATGTTGAAAACACCGTTCCGTCGCCGGTTGGGGCCGGGGCGCGGCGGTGTTCCTCGCCGTCGAGGCGAAGCATTTCAGGGGGAAACACCAAGTGGCCACGCCTACCGCTCCGCGCGACGCGCTCTCGGCGCTCGTCGAGACCGACACCGACCCCCTCGCCGCCCCTCGGGTGGTCGCCGCCGCCGCCGACGCTGTCGCCGCCGCAGAGGACGGAGGCCCGGTCGTCGCCGCCGTGCTCGGCAACGACACCGGCGTGGTCCGGGTGGCCCAGATCAACGGCGCGGCGGTGGTCCCCGGCCAGGTGGTCACCCTGGCCTCCGGCGTCCAGATCCTGGTCAACGCCAACGGCACGCTCAGCGTCCTGGTGGGCGGCGCCTATCAGAACCTCGCGGCCGGCCAGACCGCCACCGAGACCTTCACCTATGTCGCCGCCGACTCCGGCGGCTCGCCCTTCGCGCCCGACGGGGTGTTCAACGCCGGGTCCATCGGCGCCGCCACCGGCTTCGTGATCAACGGCGCCGCGGCCGGCGACCTCTCCGGCTACTCGGTCGCCGGGATCGGCGACGTCAACAATGACGGCATCGACGATGTGCTGGTCGGCGCGTTGCAGGCGGATCCAGGCGGCCGGGCCAACGCCGGGACCAGCTACGTCATCTTCGGCCGCACCGGCGGCTACGGCTCGCCCATCGACCTTTCCGCCCTCAACGGGACCAATGGCTTTTCCGTCCGCGGCGTCGCTGCCCTCGACTACAGCGGGACCTCGGTCCGCGGCGTCGGCGACGTCAACGGGGACGGCCGCGCCGACTTCGTGATCGGCGCGCCCTGGGCCGACAGCGCCGGCGGGGCCAATGCCGGCGCCGCCTATGTGGTGTTCGGCCGCTCCGGTGGTTTCGGGGCCAACCTCGACCTCTCCAGCCTCAACGGCTCCAACGGCTTCGTGGTGCGCGGCGGGGCGGCCAGCGACGGGCTCGGCTTCGCCGTCTCGGCGGCGGGCGACCTCAATAACGACGGCGTCGCCGACCTGGTGGTCAGCGCCCGCGACGCCGACCCCAGCGGCCTGTCGGGGGCCGGCAAGACCTACGTCCTGTTCGGCAAGACCAGCGCCTTCAGCGCCTCGATCGACGTTGGCGCGATCAACGGGACCAACGGCTTCACCCTCAGCGGCGCCGCCGCGGGCGACGCCAGCGGCCTGTCCATCGCCGCGGCCGGCGACCTCAACAACGACGGCATCGCCGACCTGATCGTCGGGGCCGGCGGCGCCGATCCGGGCGGCCGCGCCAATGCCGGCGCGGCCTATGTGCTGTTCGGCAAGACCGGCGGCTTCGGGACCAACATCAACCTCTCGGCCCTCAACGGGACCAACGGCTTCACCATCCATGGCATCGACGCCGGCGACACGGCCGGATGGTCGGTCGCCTCGGCCGGCGACCTCAACGCCGACGGAATCGACGACGTCGCCATCGGGGCCCTCTACGGCGACCCGGGCGGCCGCGCCAACGCCGGCGAGGTCTACGTGCTCTACGGCCGCACCGGCGGCTTCGGGACCAGCCTCAACCTGTCCGGCCTCACCGCCGCCACGGGCTTCACGATCAACGGCGCCGGCGCCGGGGGTCTGGCCGGCCACCGGGTGACCTCGGCCGGCGACGTCAACGCCGACGGCATCGACGACCTGCTGATCGGCGCCCTCTACGCCGATCCGGCCGGCGGCGGGACCGACGCCGGGGAGAGCTATGTCCTGTTCGGCCGGGCGGGCGGCTTCGGCGCCAGCGTCGACCTCTCCAGCCTCGACGGCGTCACCGGCTTCGCGGTCGGCGGCGGAGCCCTGGGCGGCTTCAGCGGCCAGGCGGTGTCGGCGGCGGGCGACGTCAACAACGATGGCATCGACGACCTGATCATCGGCTCGCCCAACGCCGACCCCAGCGGCCGCACCGACGCCGGGGTGTCCTACGTGCTCTACGGCGCCGCCAACGTCAGCCGCCTGACCAGCCCGGTCACCGTTACCGTCACCATCACCGGGACCAACGACGCGCCCGTCATCTCCTCCAACGGCGGGGGCGCCGTCGCCGCCACGACGATCACCGAGAACAGCACCGCGGTCATCACCACCGTCCAGGCCGTCGACATCGATAGCGGCGCGACGATCACCTACGGCATCGCGGGCGGCGCCGACGCCGCCCGGTTCACGATCAATCCGGCCACCGGGGCCCTGGCCTTCGTCTCGGCCGCCAATTTCGAGGCCCCGACCGACGCCGGCGGCAACAACATCTACGACGTGATCGTCCAGGCCTCCGACGGGACCGCCATCGACACCCAGGCCATCGCCGTCACGGTGACCAACCTCGGCGAGGCGCCGGCCATCACCTCCAACGGCGGCGGCGTCTCGGCCGCCATCAGCCTGGCGGAGAATCAGGCCACCGCCGCCACGGTCACAGCCGCCGATCCTGACGCCGGCGCCATGCTGACCTACAGCATCGTCGGGGGGACGGATGCGGCCGACTTCGCGATCAACCCGACCACTGGCGTCCTCAGCCTGGTCTCGGGCCCCGACTTCGAGGCCCCGGCCGATTCCAACGGCGACAACCTCTACAACGTCATCGTCCAGGTTTCCGACGGCCTGCTGACCGATACCCAGACCCTGAACATCACGGTCACCAACGTCGCCGAAGCGCCAATCATCACCTCGGGCGGGGGCGGCGCGACCGCCGCCTATTCCACGACCGAGAACAGCGCGGCGGTGGTCACCGTCGGCGCCATCGATCCGGACGGGACCACCCCGGCCTGGTCGATCGCCGGCGGCGCGGACGCGGTGAAATTCAAGATCAACGCGGTCACCGGCCTGCTGGAATTCAAGGTCGCTCCCAACTTCGAGACCCCAACCGACGCCGGGGCCAACAACGTCTACGAGGTGATCGTCCGCGCCTCCGACGGAACCCTGAGCGACACCCAGGCCCTGGCCATCACGGTGACCAATGCCGCGGAGGCTCCGGTCATCACCTCCCACGCCGGCGCGGCGTCCGCGGCCCGGAGCGTGGGCGAGAACCAGACCGCCGTCCTCACCTACCTGGCTGTCGACCAGGACGCCGGAACCACCCTGGCCTGGTCCATCGTCGGCGGGGCCGACTCCGCCCTGTTCCTGATCGATTCTTCCACCGGGGCGCTGCGCTTCGCCAACCCGCAGAACTTCGAAGCGCCGGCCGACGCCGGGGCCAACAATGTCTATGACGTGATCGTCCAGGTCTCCGACGGGACCAACGTCGACACCCAGGCCCTGGCCGTCACCCTGACCAACGTCAACGAGGCGCCGGCCATCACCTCCGACGGCGCCGGCGCCCAGGTGACCCTGGACCGCATCGAGGGCGTCGCCCCGGTCACCACCGTGACGGCGGCCGATCCCGATGCCGGCTCGACCCTGACCTACAGCATCGTCGGCGGCGTCGACGCCGGCCACTTCCTGCTCAATTCCAGCACCGGCGAGTTGCGTTTCGCCAACCCGCCCGACTTCTCCGCTCCCGCCGACCAGGGCGCCAACAACAGCTACCAGGTGATCGTCCAGGTCTCGGACGGCTCCAGGATCGACACCCAGGCCATCACCGTCCGCATCCTGGACGCCAATGCGCCCCCGACCATCACCTCCAACGGCGGCGGGGCGGCGGCCGCGGTCAGCGTCGCCGAGAACCAGACCGCGGTGACCACGGTCACGGCCAGCGACCCGGACGCCGGCGCGACGCTGAGCTACAGCATCGCCGGCGGGGCTGACGCCGCCTTCTTCACCATCAACAGCGCCACGGGCCAGCTGGCCTTCGCCAGCGCCCGCGACTTCGAGGCGCCCGCCGACGCCGGCGGCAACAATGTCTACGACGTCACCGTCCAGGTCTCCGACGGGACAAATACCGACACCCAGGCCATTGCGGTGACAATCGACGATGTCGCCGAGGGTCCGGTCATCACCTCCGACGGCGGCGGGCCGACCGCCGCCCTGGCGCGCAACGAGAACGGCGTGGCCGTCACCACGATCACCGCGACCAGCGCCCTTGCGGTCACTTACAGCATCATCGGAGGCCTGGACGCCGGGCTGTTCACGATCAACAGCGCCACGGGCGTGCTGTCCTTCGTCGCGGCGCCCAACTTCGAGGGTCCGGCGGACTCCGACGGCAACAACCTCTATCAGGTCGTCGTCCAGGCCTCCGACGGGGCGGCCACCGACAGCCAGACGATCAGCGTCACTGTCCAGAACCTCAATGAGACGCCGGCGATCACCTCCAACGGGGGCGGGGCGGTGGGCGGCTACACCATCTTCGAGAACACTCTTGGCCCGAACACCGTCACGGCCGCCGACCCCGACGCCGGCGCGACCCTGGCCTACAGCATCGTCGGCGGCGCAGATGCGGCCCGGTTCACCATCAACGCCGCCACGGGCGTGCTGCAGCTGGTCGCCAGCCCCGACTTCGAGAACCCGGCCGACGCCAACGCCGACAACGTCTACGCGGTCATTGTCCAGGCCTCCGACGGAACCCTGACCGACACCCAGACCCTCAACCTGACGGTCATCAACCAGAACGAGGCCCCGGCCATCACCTCCAACGGCGGCGGCCCCTCGGCGAGCCGCAACATCCAGGAGAACACCACCGCCGTCACCACGGTGACCGCCGCCGATCCGGACGCCGGCGCGACCCTGAGCTATTCGATCATCGGCGGGACCGACCAGGCGCTGTTCACCATCAACAGCGCCACCGGCGCCCTGGCCTTCGTCAGCGGCCGCGACTTCGAGACACCGACCGATTCCAACGGCGACAACATCTACAACGTCGTGGTCCGGGTCTCCGACGGGACCAACGCCGACACCCAGGTGATCGATGTCGCCGTGACCAACCGCAACGAAGCCCCGGTGATCACCTCGAACGGGGGCGGGGCCAGCGCCGACATCTTCCGGCCGGAGAACGGCTCGACCTTCGTCACCACGGTGACCAGCAGCGACGTGGACGCCGGCGCGACGGCGACCTATTCGATCTCGGGCGGCGCCGACGCCGCCCAGTTCACCATCAACGCCACGACCGGCGAGCTGCGCTTCGTCGCCACGCCGGACTTCGAGGCGCCGACCGACAGCAACGGCGACAACCGATACATCGTGACGGTCCGCGTCTCCGACGGCCAGCTGACCGACGTCCAGAGCATCCACGTCTTCGTCACCAACGTCGGCGAGGTCGCCCCCGCGCCGCCGGTGATCACCTCCAACGGCGGCGGCCCGACCGCGGCGATCAGCGTCTCGGAGAACACCGCCGCGGTCACCACCGTAACCGCCACCGATGCCGACGGCCCGGCCACCACCTACAGCATCGTCGGCGGCATCGATCAGGGCCTGTTCACCATCAACGCCACCACCGGCGCTCTGGCCTTCGTAAGCGGACGGGACTTCGAGAGCCCGACGGATTCCGGCCTCGACAATGTGTACGACGTCATCGTCCAGGCCTCGGACGGGACCAACGTCGACACCCAGGCCATCGCCGTGACCGTCACCGACGCCAACGAGGCGCCGGCGATCACCTCGGGCGGGGCCGGACCGACCGCCGCCTACGGCGTCTCCGAGAACATGAACCCGGCCGACGTCACCATCCTCACCGCCTTCGACCCCGACGCCGGGACCACCTTCACCTACAGCATCGTCGGCGGCGCCGATCAGGGCCATTTCATCATCAACAGCGCGACCGGCGTCCTGCAGTTCGCCAGCGTACGGGACTTCGAGGCCCCGGCCGACGCCGGCGGCGACAATGTCTACGACCTGGTGGTCCAGGTTTCCGACGGAAGCCTGACCGACACCCAGGCCATCGCGGTGACGGTGACCAACGTCAACGAGGCCCCCGCCATCACCTCGAACGGCGGCGGACCTAGCGCCAGCATCAATGTGGCCGAGAACACCACCGCGGTGACGACGGTCACCTCCTCCGACCCTGACGGGCCCGGCCTGACCTACAGCATTGTCGGCGGTGTCGATCAGACCCTGTTCACGATCAACGCGACGACCGGCGCCCTGGCCTTCGTCAGTGGCCGGAACTTCGAGGCGCCGACCGATTCGGGGACCAACAACGTCTACAACGTCGTGGTCCAGGTTTCCGACGGGACCCTGACCGACACCCAGGCCATCGCGGTGACAGTGACCAACGTCAACGAAGCCCCGGCCATCACCTCGAACGGGGCCGGCCCGACCGCCGCGGTCAACGTCGCCGAGAACGGCGCGAGCGTGACCGCCATCACCGCCGTCGATCCGGATGGGGTCGCCGCTCCGCTCAGCTTCAGCATCGTCGGCGGCGCAGACCAGGCGCTGTTCACCATCAACGCCGCCACCGGCGCCCTGGCCTTCGTCGGCGGGCGCAACTTCGAATCTCCGACCGACGTGGGCGCAAACGGCGTCTATGACGTGGTGGTCCAGGTCTCCGACGGGACCAATACCGACACCCAGGCCATCGCCGTCACGGTGACCGACCTCAACGAGGCGCCCGCCATCACGTCCAACGGCGGCGGCGCGACCGGGGCGGCCAGCGTCCAGGAGAACGAGGCGGGGGTCACCGTGGTCACCGCCTTCGATCCCGAAGGGGCGACCATCACCTACAGCATCGTCGGCGGCGTCGACGCCGGCTTCTTCACCATCGATTCCAGCACCGGCGCCCTGACGTTCACGACCCCCCCAAGCTTCGAATCCGCCGACGACAGCAACAGCGACAGCATCTACGAGGTCACCGTCCAGGCCAGCGACGGAACCCTCGTCGACACCCAGGATCTCAGCATCGAAGTCACCGACGTCGACGAGGCGCTGGTGATCATCTCGGACGGCGGCGACGCCACGGCCGGCGTCGCCGTGGCCGAAGGCGAGACCGACGTGACCATCGTCGTGGCCGACGATCCCGAGAACACCACGATCACCTACAGCCTGGGGGGCGGGGCGGACGCGGCCCTGTTCAGCATCGACTCCTCGACCGGGCTGCTGTCCTTCGTCTCCCCGCCCGACTTCGAGGCGCCGGCCGACGCCGACGCCGACAACGTCTACGAGGTCGTGGTGGTGGCGACCGACGGGGGCGGCAATGCCGACAGCCAGGCCATCTCGGTCAGCGTCAGCGACGAACCCGACAGCCTGGTGCTCGCCGACCTGCCGCCCAGCCTGACCTTCAACGAAGCCGGGCCGTTCAAGCTGATCGCCCCCGACGCGAATTTTACCGATCCCTTCGGCACGACCTTCAATGGCGGCCAGCTGGTGATCGGCGGCCTCGCCGACGCCGACAGCGTCACCATCCAGAACCAGGGGATCGGGCAGGGCCAGATCAGCCTGTTCGGCAGCACCCCGCAGGAAATCCGCTATGAGGGGGTCACCATCGGTACGCGGGCCCCGGTGGTCGGGCTGGTGGTCAATTTCAACTCCAACGCCACCGCCGAGGCGATCGAGGCCCTCGTCCGCGCCCTGCAGTTCCGGTCGAACGAGGAAGACGTCATCTCGGCCTACAGCCTGACGATCACCATCACCAACGGCAACGGCGACAGCACGGGGCCACAGAGCGTGCCCATCGATTTCATCGCCAACGTCCTGCTCGGCACCGCGGACTCCGACACCCTCGATGGCCGGGCCGGCAACGACGATATCAGCGGCTTCGACGGCGGTGACACCCTGATCGGCGGGGTTGGAGACGACAGCCTCCACGGCGGCATCGGCGCCGACAGCCTGTTCGGCGGCGAGAACAACGACACCCTCGACGGCGGCCAGGACGACGACACCATCGATGGCGGCGGCGGCGAGGACAGCATCGCCGGCGATGGCGGCGCCGACCGCATTTTCGGGGGCAGCGGCAGCGACTTCATCGACGGCGGCGCGGAGATCGACACGGCCGTCTTCGCCGGATCGGTCGGAAGCTACACGATCAGCTTCGGGACCAATGGCGAGGTCATCGTCAACGACGGGTTCGACATCGACACCCTGGTCAATGTCGAGTTCCTGGAGTTCAGCGACGGCACGATCGATGTCGGCAACGACCCGCCGGTGATCACTTCGGACGGCGGCGGCGAGACCGAGACCCTGTTCCGGCTGGAGAACACCTTTTCGGTCACCACCGTCACGGCCACCGACCCGCAGGTCAATGACATCATCACCTACAGCATCGTCGGCGGGGCGGACGCCGGCTTCTTCACCATCAACGCCAGCACCGGCGAGCTGGAGTTCGTCTCCCCGGTCGACTACGAGGTCCCGACCGACGCCGACGCCGACAACGTCTACGAGGTGACCGTCGCGGCCACCGACCAGCGCGGCGGCCAGGACACCCAGACCCTGCTGATCGAGATCGAGGACGAGAACGAGGTGCTCATCCTGCCGCCCAAGGGCGACGGCGAACCCCTCGACGCGCCGGCCTTCGCCCCTCCGCCCATCGGCGACATCGGTGAACGGCCCGACCCGGGCTGGCTGTTCTAGAGAGCGTTCGGACTGGCGGGAACCAGCTATCGGGCCCGCTCAACGACGGACTGACGCGGGAGAAGGGAATACCCCTCAGGGGGTGGGACCGCCGCCCGGCGGGAACAGCGGGAATTCGCCCTCGCCATCGGGATTGTCGCCGACATTGGGCGTCGGCTCGAAGTCCTCGGCGCCGTCCTGCGGCGGAAGGACGTCGGCGCCGTCGGCCGTATCGCCGGAGGCCACCGAGGCCGGCTCGACCTCGCCGCTGGAGCCGCTGTCGTCCGGAGACGTCGGCGGCGGCAGCAGCAGGGCGATCAGCTGGGCAGAGGCCTCGTCGCCGAGTAGGAAGGGGCCAAACACGCCCTCGCTGGTGACGATCAGCGTCTGGCCGGGCTGGTCGAGGCTGTAGAGGACGCCATTGTAGTCGACGTCGATGGCGCCGGGAGTGTCGAAGGTGTCGGCCGAGCCCACCGGTCCGCGCAGCACCACCAGCAGCATGGTCTCAGGATCGCCGGTGAAGGCGGGTACGCCCGGCTGCTGCTGCAACAGGGCCAGGGCGTCGGGGCCGACCAGGCCTTCGACGATGGTGCCGCGCACGCCGATCGAGGCCACCGGGGTGGTGATAGCCTGGCGCGAGGGCCCACGGCCGGTCTTGCCCGAGGCGAAGCGGAAGGCGCCCTTGGTCACCGAAGCGGTCACCCCGCCCGGCGTGCGCGGCGCGGCGGCCACGAAACGGTCGACGGTCATCCGGGCGTTGGCCCCGACGGTGAAGGTCGAGCGGTCGCGCAGCAGCACCTGCACCTGGCTGGCCGGACCGGTGGTGTACTGGTCCCCCAGCCGCACCTGGCCCCGGACCTGGGCTGGCCGGACGGCCCCGCCGCTGCGCTGCTGGACCTGGTTGCGGACGGCGGCGTTGACCCCGACCTGCTCCTGGGCCTGGGCGGGAACGGCCAAGGCCAGCACGGCCAGGGCGGGAATCAGGACGGATAGCGGTCGCATCGGTGTTCCTGACGTCGTCAGTTGGAGCGGGATTGGCGCGAAAAGCCCGGTTTCCACTTTTTCGCATCCCGCTCAGTTACGGGCGCCGAAGCGCCAGATCAGCCGCAGCTCGGCTCCCCAGCCCTCGAAATCGGCGAGCGGCGAAGTGGACTCCCGGCTGCCGTAGGTCAGCGCGCCCTCGAGCACGAGGTCCTCGCGCACATCGCCCGTGACACCGCGCGAGCTGAAGGCGCTGAGCGGCGCGCCGACCGCCAGGCGAGCGTAGCCGCGGGTGTCCTCACGCTGGTTCCCAAGCAGGAAGAAGGGGTCCGGCTCGTCATACTCCAGCCAGCGGACCGATCCGCTGGCCAGGATGTAGGCGCCGCGCCGGAACCTCTGGTCGAGGGCGACCGAGACCCGTGGGCCCAAATAGCCGAAGGGTTCGTACTCGGCGGTCTTGACCTCGTATTCCAGGCCCAGGGTCACCGCCGTGCGGGCCGCCAGCCGGTGGGTCACGCTCGCTCCGACCAGGTAGCGCTCGCCATCCCGGGTGCCGCCGATGAGGCTGGAGACCGTGTCGATGGCCGGCTCGTCATAGTCCTGGCTCACCCCCTCGGCGCGGAAGCCGAGGGTGGTGCGGTTGGTCACCCGCCAGCTGCCGACCGCGCGCAAGCCTAGCTCGGTGAGCTGGGGATCGCCCTGCAGCCGCACATGGCGCGAGATCAGGCCGACGCGGATGCTGGTCAGCCGCGCGCGATGGCCAACGCCTCCCTCCAGCTCGAAACGCTGGAAATCCACCGCCGCCCCGGACAGCTCGCTGCGGTCGTAGGCCAGGCCGGCCCCATAGATCTCCCAGCTCTTGGTCGCGCCCAGGCTGACCCGGCCATTGAGAGCCAGGGACAGTTCGCTCGAGGTTCCGTCCTCCTTTGGCGGGGCGCCGAAGATGTCGAAGTTGGTGAAGTAGGCGCCCGCGGCGTCCTCCTCATAGACCGCGCCGACCGTGATCCGGCCGGAGATGGAGCTGTCGGCGCTTCGGTCCTCGATGCGCTCCAGGTAACGGTCCGCCTCGGCCCGCTGCAGGGGGCTGAGGTTGGCGCCCTTCAGCCGCTCCAGCTGGCTCTTGGCGCCCTGCAGGTCGCCCAGCCGGTAGAGCACCACGGCGTAGAACAGCCGGTCCCCGTGCCGGTTCGGTTCCTGGATCAGAACCCGCTCCAGCGCCGAGGCGGCCGCCGACAGGTTGCCCTGGCGCGCCTGGTCCCGGGCGTAGGCAAGGTTGAGCTCGACATCGTCCGGAGCGGCCATCACGGCCTCGAAGTCCTGGGCGGCGGCGCCGGTCCCGCCCGCAAGCGCGAGGGACAGGGCGGCAAGGGACGGAGCAAGCAGGCTGCGATACCGATCGGCCACGAACAAGCGCCCCCTCGCGCCAAGACATCGGTGGAACACCGGTCCTCGACGGTAGGAGTTAGGCCGCCGTCCGGTCAAGGCAAATGCCCCCAGCGACAAGAGTGTCTCAGGCTTTTGGCCGGTCGCCCGCCACGGTGGTCCGGTGCATCACCCTCAGGTGGCCGTCATAGCCGCCGTCGGCGAAGTGCAGGGTGCTTCGATTATCCCACAGCGTCAGCATGTGGCGGGCCCAGCGATGGCGATAGACGAATTCGTCCTGGACGATGTGCTCGAACAGGAAACGCAGGATGGCCATGCCCTCGGCCCGCGTCATTCCCTCGATGCCTACCGTATAGACCGGGCTGCAGAACAGCGCCTTGCGGCCGCTGACCGGGTGGGTGACGACCAACGGGTGGGCGACGGTCTGCTCCGCCTCCTCGCTGACGACGATCTGCATCGTCCGCTTGCCGGTTTCCTTAGCGAACACCCCCGAGGGTCCGTAGGCCTGGCGGGCGCTGTGCACCGCGCGCAGGGGCGCCAGCATGGCCTTCATGGCGTCGGACAGGGTCTCGTAGGCCCGGTAGCAGTCGGCATAGAGGGTGTCGCCGCCGACCGGCGGCACGACCTCGGCATGCAGGATCGTCCCGGCCGGCGGCTCGGGCTGGAAGCTCCAGTCGGAATGCCAGCCGGCCCCGAAGTTGGTCGCCGTCTCGTCCGGCTCGCGGCGCAGTTCCAGCACGTTGGGCCGCCCCGGCATCGGCTTGATGAAGGGATCGACCCCGAACGGTCCCAGCTGCAGGGTAAAGGCCTCCAGCTGGTCGAGGTCGAGCGGCTGGTCCGGGAACCAGACCACCGAATGGCGCGCCCAGGCGGCCCTGACCGCGGCCAGGGCGTCGGGCGCCAGCGGGCGGCGAAGATCGATGTCCTCGATGCAGGCGCCGAACCCGTCGGCGCGGGGGGTGACCTTCATGGCGGCTCCCGTTTTTCCGCCAGTAGGCGCCCGCCGGCGGGGCATGGCAAGTAGCAGGGCGCGCAGGGATGACGGCGCCCGCCAGGGATTTGAAGCCGGCCGCCGGATCGTGGTCTATTGCCGCCGAGGCCTTTGCCAAGGAAGGACAGTCCCCATGACTCTCGCTCGTCTCGCCGTGACCGCCGCCGCCGCCGGTCTCGCCCTCACGGCGGCCGCCTGCGACCGCGAACGCGCGGCCCGCAAGGGTGAGCCGGTGGAGGTCGCAGCCCCGACCGCCGCCGACCAGGCCGCCGCCGCCACGGCCCGCGAGCAGGCCACGGCCGACACCGCCGGCGATCCCGAGGCCGCCGCCCCCGGGGCGGCTCCGCCCGCAGAGGATGCCGCCAAGGCGGAAGAACCGGCCGCCAAGTAGGTCTCCGAGTCCGGGCGCCTGGAAATTAGGCGCCCTCGACGATTCCGCCCACCGAGGGCCCGGCGGCCTTGAGGGCGGCCGCGCCAGCCGGATGCTGGGGACATGGCGTTCGACGTCCCCGCTCCTGACCGGCCTCAGGCCCCGCCCGCCCAGCGGGCGATGGGCCGCGCCCGGCTGGCGGTGCGCCAGGCGGGCGGGGCTACCCGGCTGGCCCGCCTCTACCAGGACGGGGCGGCCAAGCTGCGGCTGCCGCGCACCCGGACCGGCGTCCTGGAGGCGGTGATGATCAACTCGGCCGGCGGCATGACCGGCGGCGACCGCTTCGACTGGGAGGTCGAGGCCGGTCCCGGCGCCCACGTGGCCCTGACCACCCAGGCCTGCGAGCGGGTCTATCGGGCCGGCGGCGATGTCGCCCGGGTGCGGACCCGGCTGACGGCCCATGAGGGCGCGCGCATCGACTGGCTGCCCCAGGAGACCATCCTGTTCGAGGGCTCGGCCCTGTCGCGGCGGATCGAGGCGGAGTTGGGCCCCGGGGCCCGGCTGCTGGCCTGCGAGGCGGTCGTCCTGGGCCGCCACGCCATGGGCGAGAGGTTCACCCGCGGGCTGTTCCATGACCGCTGGCGGATCCGGCGCGAAGGACGGCTGGTGTTCGCCGACGATATCCGGCTGGACGGCGACATCCCGGCCTTGACCGCCGGCCGGGCCCTGCTGGGCGGGGCCGGCGCCTTCGCCACGCTGCTGCTGGTGGCCGACGACGCCGAAACCCGGCTGGACGCGATGCGCCACGCCCTTGGCGGTCTGGGCGGCGCCAGCGCCTTCGACGGCAAGCTGGCCTGCCGGCTGATCGCGCCGGGCGGGCTGGCCCTGCGCCGCGCCCTGGTCCCGGCGATCGCCGCGCTGGGAGCGGCCCCGCCCGCCGTCTGGGCCCTGTGACATGAACCTCACCCCCCGCGAGAAGGACAAGCTGCTGATCGCCATGGCCGCCGTGGTGGCGCGCCGGCGGCTGGAACGGGGGGTGAAGCTCAACCACCCCGAGGCCACCGCCCTGATCAGCGACTTCGTCGTCGAGGGGGCCCGCGACGGCCGCCCGGTGGCCGAGCTGATGGAGGCCGGGGCCCACGTCATCACCCGCGACCAGGTCATGGAGGGCATCGCCGAGATGATCCCCGACGTCCAGGTCGAGGCGACCTTCCCGGACGGGACCAAGCTGGTCACCGTCCACCACCCGATCCGCTGAGGGCCCGCCGATGAGACCGCTGCTCCCCGCCCTGCTGCTGGCCGCTCTGGCCGCTCCCGCCGCCGCCCACGAGGGCCACGGCCTGCCCGGGCTGGCGCACGGTTTCAGCGGGGAGCATCTCGCCGGCCTTTTGTTCGTCGGCGCCGCGCTTGTGTGGGGCGTCCCCTGTGTCGCCCGGCTGGTCCGGCGCCGCCGATGATCCCCGGCGAGATCCTGGCTGCCGAGGGCGACATCGAGCTCAACGCCGGAGCGCCGCGCCTGATGCTGGAGGTCGCCAACACCGGCGACCGGCCGATCCAGGTCGGCAGCCACTACCATTTCTTCGAGACCAACCCGGCCCTGGCCTTCGACCGCGAAGCGGCCCGCGGCTGGCGCCTGGACATCGCCGCCGGCACCGCTGTGCGCTTCGAGCCGGGCCAGACGAGGGAGGTGGCGCTGGTCCCCGTCGGCGGCGCCCGGCGCATCTACGGCTTCCGCCAGGCCGTGATGGGGGAGCTTTAGATGGCCCGCATCGCCCGCGCCGCCTACGCCGACATGTTCGGCCCCACCGTCGG
This sequence comes from Caulobacter sp., assembly GCA_035627755.1. GTDB lineage: Bacteria > Pseudomonadota > Alphaproteobacteria > Caulobacterales > Caulobacteraceae > Caulobacter. The sequence continues at coordinate 15,708 of DASPLD010000172.1, forward strand.
CGACCGGGTGCGGCTGGCTGACACCGAGCTGTTCGTCGAGGTCGAGCGGGACTTCACCACCTATGGCGAGGAGGTGAAGTTCGGCGGCGGCAAGGTGATCCGCGACGGCATGGGCCAGGGCCAGCGGAGCCGCG
>DASPLD010000173.1:0-14920 GCA_035627755.1 Caulobacter sp.
TGGTGCCGACCGTGACCGACCGCATCGACAAGGCGCTGATCGAGGGCGCCGGCGCGCAGCTGAAGCTGATCGCCGCCTTCGGCACCGGCGTCGATCACATCGACCTCGCCGCCGCTCAGGGCCGCGACATCATCGTCACCAACACGCCGGGCGTGCTGACCGACGACACCGCCGACATGGCCATGGCGCTGATACTGACCGTCGCCCGCCGCATCAATGCCGGCGAGACGCTGGCGCGCTCGGGCACGTGGCAGGGCTGGTCGCCGACCTCGATGCTGGGCATGCGGCTGACCGGCAAGCGCCTCGGCATCGTCGGCATGGGCCGCATCGGCCAGGCGGTCGCCCGCCGCGCCCGCGCCTTCGGCCTGTCGATCCACTACCACAACCGCAAGCGCGTCTATCCCGATGTCGAGGCGGCGCTGGAGGCCACCTATTGGGAGAGCCTGGACCAGATGCTGGCGCGCATGGACGTGGTCTCGGTCAACTGCCCGCACACGCCCGCCACCTACCACCTGCTGTCGGCCCGGCGGCTCAAGCTGCTGCAAGCCCACGCCATCGTGGTCAACACGGCGCGGGGCGAGGTGATCGACGAGGGCGCCCTGGCCAACATGCTGGCCCGGGGCGAGATCGCCGGAGCCGGGCTGGACGTCTACGAGCACGAGCCGGCGATCAATCCCAAGCTCATGAAGCTGCCCAACGTGGTGCTGCTGCCGCACATGGGCTCGGCCACGGTCGAGGGCCGGATCGACATGGGCGAGAAGGTCATCGTCAACATCAAGACCTTCATGGACGGCCACCGCCCCCCGGACCGGGTAATCCCATCAATGCTCTAGGGCCGGCTTACCCGACGGTCCCGCTTGACGCGGCACATTACGGAACTGCAATGTTCGTTTCTCGGGTTTCGGGAGCGTCTCGTGCAGCCCACTCGCCGCCAGCTTGCGGCCGGGATCCTCGGCGCAGGCTTCGTCATTCCCACCCTCAGCCTGGAGGGCGTGCGGGCGGCTGAGCCCCCCGCGGCCCCCGCGCCGAAGCCCGCGGCGCCGCCCAGCCTGGACGAACTGTTCAAGCCCGCAGGGCTGCTCGACACGGCGCTGTCGCCGGACGGGGCCCAGATCGCCTGCCTGCGGGTGGTGCGCGAGGAAGTCCCCAACCCCGTCAAGGTCCGGGGCCAGCCGAAGACGATCACCAAGAGCACCGCCTTCGTGGTGCTCAACCGTTCCGCCGACCTCGGCGCCAAGCCCACCTATGTGCGGGTCGGGGAATTCGAGGTCGAGCAGGTCGAATGGGCCAGCGACAGCCGGCTGCTGATCTGGGTCAATCTCAGGGCCGACGCCAAGGGCAACCTGTTCGGCATGCAGTACGGCGACGTCTTCTATCCCTTCCCGGTGCGCCGGGTGCTGTCGGTGGGCGTCGACGGCGCCTCGCCGGTGGTGCTGTTCGGCAACCAGCCCAAGGCGGTGAAGCGGGAATTCGACCTCGGCAATGTCGTCGACAGGCTGCCCAAGGAGGACGACTACGTCCTCATGCAGAAGTGGGAGTCGTCGCGCGACTGCTACGGCCTCTACCGGGTCAATGTGGTCACCGGCGAGGCCCAGCTCGCCGAGCTGGGCGAGCGGGCCACCGACGGCTGGTACATCCAGGACGGCAATCCGGTGCTGCGGTTCGATTCCAACGCCCGGGGCACCAGCTTCAGCGTCTATGGCCGCGCGCCCGGCGAGGAGCGCTGGAAACTGATCCGCAAGACCCGCCGCAACGAGATGCAGCGCTACACCGACATCGACGTGGTCGGCTCGACGCAGGAGCCGGGCGTGTTGCTGGTCTCGCACCGGGCGGACAACGAGGAATTCTCCTCGATCAAGCTGTTCGACGTCCGCACGCTGAGCATGGGCAAGGCCTTCAAATCGATCGAGGGCGCGGACGTCACGGCCGTGGCCATGGACGAGGCCGACCGGCTGATCGGGGTGGCCTACAAGCGTGACCGCCAGGAGTATGGGTTCGAGAACCCCGAGTTGGCGCGGCACTACCGGGCGCTCAACCGCTTCTACAAGGACGAGTGCAACGTCGCCCTCTACGACGTCAGCCTCGACCACAATCATTTCCTGTTCCAGGTGACCGGCCCGCGTCAGCCGGGACAGTTCGTCTACTACAACCTGATGGCCAAGCACCTGGACGTGCTTGGCGACCAGTTCGAGCACCTGACCCCCGAGCGCCTGGCCCGCATGGAAACGCTGGAGATCAAGTGCCGCGACGGGGCGAAGATCACCGCCTTCCTGTCGCATCCGCTCGGCGAAGCAAGGCCGCGGCCGATGGTGGTGTTGCCGCACGGCGGCCCGGAGGTGCGCGACTACTACGACTACAATGTCTGGGTCCAGGCGCTGTGCGCCAGGGGCTGGCTGGTGCTGCAGCCCAACTTCCGGGGGTCGGGCGGCTACGGCAAGAGCTTCGGGGAGGCGGGCCGCAAGCAGTGGGGCGACCGGATGCAGGCCGACGTCGAGGACGCGGTCGCCCAGGTGGTGGCCTCGGGCGTCGCCGATCCGGGGAAGCTGGCCATCATGGGCGCCTCCTACGGCGGTTACGCGGCGGTGATGGGGGTGGTGCGCCAGCCGGCCCTCTACCGCTGCGCGGTGGCCATCGCCGGCGACTTCGACCTGATCGACTCCCTGGCCTTCTCCCGCAAGGAGGATGGGGCGGACTCCGAGGCCTACGCCTACTGGGTGGCCAGCATGGGCGACCCCAAGACCGACCAGGCCCTGCTCAAGGCCCATTCGCCGCGGGAGCGGGCGGCCGAGATCCAGGCCCCGGTGATGCTGATCCACGGGACCGAGGACACCATCGTCTCGCCCCAGCAGTCGCGCGACATGGCCAAGACCCTGAAGAAGGCCGGCAAGCTGTACGAACACATCGAACTGGCCGGAGAAGGCCATTCGGCCTGGTCGGAGGAGAACCGCAAGAAGGTGCTGAGCGAGTCCATCCGCTTCATCGCCAAGGCGTTCGGCTAGAGATAGCACAGCTGTAATCCGCTGAATTGACGGTCGGCCCGGCCATGAGGCAAGGTCGCTCGGGGGTTGTCCTGGGGGGTTCAGGTGCCGATTACACGTCGTCAGCTCGCGTCCATCCTGGCCGGGGCCGGGTTCGTCCTGCCGGTTGCGGGCTGGCCCAGGGTCAGTCGCGCGGCGACCTTGACGGCCCCGACGCTCGAGGAGCTCTATCAGAAGCCGGATCGCATGGACGCGGCGCTGTCGCCCGACGGAAGTCGTGTCGCGGTCCTGCGAATCAAGCGCGACTCTCCTGAGTTCAGTTGGGAGGGCGAGCGCCATACCGCCTATGTGGCCCTGCACGCGTCCAACAATCTGGAGGCAAGGCCGGCGCTCGTCGGGGTGGGGCGCTACGAAGTCGAACAGATCGAATGGGCCAACAACGAGCGCCTGCTTATCTGGGTTCGCAAGGCAAAGCACCCGGATGGAACACCCGTGGGGCTTCGGGTCGGTTCCCGCTTCTATCCGATGCCGGAGCGTCGCGTGCTCGCGGTTAATCCGGACGGCTCGAACCCCGTTGTGCTGTTCGGGACCCGCGCCAGCCTGTCATTCCTTGATTTCAACCTGGGCAACGTGGTCGACCGACTTCCGAAGGACGAGCACTTCATCCTCATGCAGCGATGGGTTCTCGAGCACACCTGCTTCGGGCTCTACAAGGTCGATGTTCGGGACGGCCAGGCGACGTTGATCGAACTCGGGGAAAAGGCGACGGACGGCTGGTTCGTTCAGGACGGTCAGGCCGTTCTCAGGTTTGACTCCAACTCCCGCCAGACCAGTTTCAGCGTCTTTGGCCGCGCGCCGGGCCAGACGGAATGGAGGCTGATCCGGAAGACCAGAAGGACGGAACTGAAGCGATTCGCGCGCTTCGATGTCGTCGGCGTTACCCCGAAGCCGGGCGTGATCCTGATCAGTCACCGGACAGACAGCGAGGAGTTCGCCTCCATTAAGGAGTTCGACCTTCGAACGCTGGCGATAGGCGAGGTGCTCAAGTCCATCGACGGGGCCGACGCCGACGATGTCGTCATGGACGAAGCTGAAAGGCTGGTCGGGGTGGGGTTCAAGCGAGACCTTCAGGACTACGTGTTCGAGAATCCCAGCTTGGCCGAGAACTACAAGGCCCTGGCGAAGCGCTATGAGGGCGAGGCCAACATCCGCCTCTATGACGTCAGCCTCGACCACAGGCACTTCATATTTCACGTGATCGGTCCGCGGTTGCCGGGTCAATTCGTCTATTACGACGTCGATAGCCAGCGGATGCATCCGCTCGGCGACCAGTTTGAGCACCTGACTAAGGATCGCCTCGCGCGAATGGAGGTCCTCGACGTCACGACGCGGGACGGGGCGAAAATCACCGCCTACCTGTCCCACCCCATCAACGCCAACAAGCCGGCGCCGATGGTGGTCATGCCTCACGGCGGGCCGGAAGCGCGCGACCACTACGACTATCACCCCTGGGTCCAGGCGCTCTGCGCCAGAGGCTGGCTGGTCCTTCAGCCCAATTTCCGCGGCTCGGGCGGCTACGGAAGGAGCTTTGGCGATGCCGGCCGCAAACAATGGGGCGACCGGATGCAGGCCGACGTCGAGGATGCGGTTGCCCAAGTGGTGGCCTCGGGGGCGGCCGATCCCAAGCGGCTGGCGATCATGGGGGCCTCCTACGGCGGCTATGCGGCGATGATGGGTGTAGTGCGCCAGCCAAGACTCTACCGCTGCGCCGTGGCCATCGCCGGCGATTTCGACCTAATCAAATCGCTGGAAATTTCCCGCCGGGAAGACGGGGTGGATTCGGAATCCTATGCCTACTGGATGGCCAGCATGGGCGATCCGCGCACGGACGCGGCGCTGCTCAAGTCTCATTCGCCCCGCTACAGGGCGGCCGAAATCCAGGCTCCCGTGATGATGATCCATGGGGCCGAGGACAAGGTCGTCTCGCCGCTGCAGTCCCGCGAGATGGCCAAGACGCTCAAGAAGGCCGGTAAGGTGTACGAACACATCGAGTTGGACGGCGAGGGGCACAACGGCTGGTCCGAGGCAAACTCCATAAGGGTGTTGCGGGCCTGCATTCGGTTCATCAGCGCAGCGTTCGACGCGGAGTAGCACGACTGTAATCCGGAGGGATTGACGGTCGGCGTGGCCATAGGGCAGGGTCGCCCTGGGGTTGTTCTGGGGGTTCAAGTGACTGTCACGCGTCGTCGACTGCTGGCCGCCGGCCTCGCCGCGCCCATCGTCCTGTCCGCCGCCCGCGCCTCCGCCCAGGGCGCCGGGCCGCCCAGCCTCTACGAGATCCTCAAGGAGCCGGAGATCCTCGATGCGGCCCTGTCGCCGTCGGGCGGCGACATCGCCGTGCTCGGCGAGCGGATCGGGGAGAACGACGCCCGGACCACCTATCTCAGCCTGCTGAAGGGCGACGATCCGGCCGGGACGCAGCGGCGGCTGGACCTGGGGGACGTGGACATCGAGGCCATCGCCTTCGCCAAGGACGACCGGCTGCTGGTCTGGGTGAAGAAGGAGGTCAGGATCATGGTCAGCGGGCCGGCCGGGCGCGGCGACGGCTCGATGATCGCCCGGCGGGTCGTGTCGATGGCCCTCGACGGCTCGTCCGCCGTGCCGCTGCTGAGCGACGACAAGCGGGCGTTCAAGGGCAACCCCTACCTGGGCTCGGTCGTCGACTTCATGCCGGCCGATCCGCGCCGGGTGCTGATGCAGGTCCCGGACTTCAGCCGCGGGGTCTGGGCCCTCTACCGGGTCGACGTCTATTCGGGCGCCTCCGAGCGGATCGAGCTTGGCGGCGACCATACCGAGGGCTGGTTCAGCCAGGACGGGGTCCCGGTGCTGCGCTACGACAGCAACGCCCGCGGCACGGTGACCTCGATCTTCTCCCGGGCGCCGGGCGAGGCCGATTGGAGCCTGTTGCGGCGGGTGCGGCGCGACGAGCGCGGGCGGCTGCGCGACTTCGCGCCGGTGGCGGTGGGCTCGGCGCCCGGAGTCATCCTGGTGGCGGCGCGCCTCGAGGGAGACGCCACGGTGACCGTGCGGCCCTTCGACCTGAAGACCCGGCAGTTCGGGGCCGAGGCGGTGCGCCGGCCGAGCCACGACGTCGAGACGGTGGTGACCGACGCCTCCGGCCGGATGGTGGCCGCGGCCTACATCGACGACCGGCTGGGCTACGACTTCGCCGAGGCGGGGCTCAAACCCCATCATCGGGCGGTGGAGGGCTTCCTTGAGAAGGAGTGCAACGTCGCCCTGCACGACCTCGACAAGGTGCGCAACCGGATGATCTTCCGGGCCGACGGGCCGCGCGAGCCCGGCGCCTTCTTCTTCTACGACAAGTCCGCCCAGAAGCTGGAGCCGCTGGGGGCCACCCGGCCCTGGCTGACCGCCGAACGGCTGGCGAAGGTCGAGCCCCTGAAGCTCAAGGCCCGGGACGGCCAGGCCCTCACGGCCTACCTCACCGTGCCGCTGGCCACAGGCCCCCGGCCGCTGGTGGTGATGCCGCACGGCGGGCCGGAGGTGCGCGACCACTATGCCTGGAACGACTGGGCCCAGGCCCTGGCCGCCAGGGGCTGGATGGTGCTGCAGCCCAACTTCCGGGGCTCGGACGGCTACGGGGAGGCCTTCCGCCAGGCCGGGCGCAAGCGCTGGGGCGACCTGATGCAGCAGGATGTCGAGGACTGCGTCGCCCACGTCCTGGCCACGGGCCGGGCCGACCCGAAGCGGGCAGCCATCCTCGGCGCCTCCTACGGCGGCTATGCGGCCCTCATGGGGGCGGTGCTGCGGCCGGACCTCTACCGGGGCGCCGTTTCGATCAACGGCGACACGGACCTGGTCGCCAGCCTGGCCTTCGAGCGGGAGCGCGAGGGCGAGGGCTCGCCCTCCTACGAATACTGGAAGCTGCTGATGGGCGACCCGGCCACCGACGGGGCGAAGCTGGTCGCCGCCTCCCCGGCCCGGCGGGCGGCGGAGATCGCCTGCCCGGTCCTGCTGATCTGCGGCGACAAGGACCAGGTGGTCGATCCCCGGCAGTCGAAGATCATGCGCGACGCCCTGCGCGGGGCGAAGAAGAGCGTCGACTACCTGGAGGTCAAGGACATGGCCCACGGCGGCTGGACCCCGCAGCAGTCGATGACGGTGCTGAGCAAGGCGATCGGGTTCCTGGAGGGGGCTTTGAAGTGAGGAGTTTGTACAACGCCCTGGCCTTGGGCCTTCTGCTTTGCGGCTTGGCCCCCGCCGCCCCGGCCCAGACGCCGCCCGTCGGCCCGCTCGCCGCAGAGGAGCTGTTCGGCGCTCGCCGACTGTCGGCCGAGGTCTCGCCTTCGGGCCGCTATCTCGCCCTGGTCCAGCGGGTGGGCGACAAGGACCGGCTGGTCGTCATCGACCTGGAGGCGCGAGTTCGGACCGAAGTTTTCAATTCCCCCACTTTCGACCTTTCGACGATCAGTTCGGTCCATTGGAAGGGAGACGAACGCCTGGTCTTCATGCACACCGGCCGGCGGATCATGCGCGACAAGGCCGGCCAGCTGGCGGTCACGGAGAAAGATGGCCAGCGGTCCGGGAAAATCACCGCCGGCGAGAGCCGCGTCCTCTATGTCGTTCCCCGCACGGGCGGCGAGCCGGTGCGCATCCCGACCAAGTCGCCGATCCGGCCGCTGGAAGGCTACGGCATGTCGACGCAGGGCATCGGCACCCACGTCGTGCTCGATCCGCTGGTCGACGATCCGGACCATATGCTGATGGTCGAGGGCCGGCCCCTCGGCGGCAGCACCTTCAGCCCCTTTCCCCGGCCGTTGCACCTGCAGAAGGTCAACCTGACCACTGGCGAGGCGACGATCGTCGAGACTGGCGAGGACCGCACCCGCGGCTGGGTTATCGACCGCAAGGGCAAGGCCATCCTGCGCTATGACATCTACGGCCGCCGTGGCGGCCTGCGGGTCATGGGCCGGACCGAGGGCGAGACTGCCTGGCGCGAACTGTTCACCATCCGTGAGCGCGACCTGCCCATCGTCCAGGACCTCGAAATCCTCGGCGCCACGGACAAACCCGGAACCCTGTTCGTCTCGGCCCCCGCCAAGGACCGCAGCCAGGGCGACACCCGCGAGCTGCGGCTCTATGACTTCGTGACCAAGACCATGGGCGAGCGGCTGTTCGCCCACCCCCGGTACGACATCGACGACGTCGTCCAGTACGAGGACGGCGGCCTGGCGGCGGTCTGCTACTGGGCCGAGACCTACCGCTGCGACTACCTCGACAAGGCGCGGCAAGCTGAGGCCGAGGCGGTCGACAAGTTCTTCGAGGGCGAGCGCAACATCGTGCCGGTGTCGCGATCGCGGGATGGAGCGGTCCAGATCCTGTCGGTCAGCGGGCCGGACGAGCCGGGCTCGCTCTACCTGTTCAACCGCAAGGCAGGAAAGGTCGAACTGCTAGGCGCCCAGTGGCCGAAACTGGCACCCGACCGGCTGGGGGTGATGACGCCCTGGCGCTGGACGACGCGGGACGGGGTCGAGATCGGCGGCTACCTGACCGCCCCGCCGCCCGCGATGAAGACGGCCGGGCCGCTGCCGCTGATCGTCATGCCGCACGGGGGGCCGGAGGTGCGGGACAATTTCACCTTCGACCGCTGGGGCCAGGCCTTCGCCACCCGCGGCTACCTGGTGTTCCAGCCCAATTTCCGCGGCTCCGGCGGGTTCGGCGCCAGCTTCGCCGAGCAGGGCTATGGCCAGTGGGGCCTGCGGATGCAGGACGATGTGCTCGACGGAGTGGCCGAGCTGATCAAGCAGGGCAAGGTCGATCCGAACCGCATCTGCATCGTCGGCGCCAGCTACGGCGGCTACGTCGCCCTGCAGGGCGGGGCGCGCAATCCCGAACTGTTCAAATGCGTCGTCTCCCGCGCCGGGCTGTCGGACCTGGTCCGCAGCCAGAAGTGGGAGAGGGAGACCTTGGATGCGGACTCGCCGCGCTACAGATACTGGCTGAAGTCGGTCGGCGATCCGAAGACCGACGAGGCGCGACTGAAGGCGGCCTCGCCGGCGACCTATGCGGCCGGCTACGGCCCGCCCGTCCTGCTGATCCACGGCGACCAGGACTGGACCGTGCCCATCGAGCAGTCGGAGATCATGGAGAAGGCCCTGAAGAAGGCCGGCCGGCCGGTTATCTTCAGCCGCTACGAGGGCCAGGGCCACGGCGGCTGGGCTCGCGAGGAGGAGATCAAGGCGCTCAAGGAGATGCTCGACTTCGTCGACAAGCACCTCGGGCCGAAGCGATAGGCGCGGCGGCTACGGGGCCTTGGGCCTGGCCTTCAGCCACGCGTCGAGGTCCGCAGCGGAGCGGTCGGCGATCTGCTCCATGGGGATGTGGCCGACCTTCTCGTAGACGATGACCTTGGCGCCGGGGATGGCCTTGCCGAACTTGTCGGCCGCCGAGACGTCGATCAGGCGGTCGGTGTCGCCGTGGATCACCAGGGTGGGGACGGCGATCTTCGACAGCCGCTCGGAGGTGGCGAACACCCGACCGTCCGGCCCCGACATCATGCCGAGGATGATGTCCCTGTGGCCGGGCGCCCGGGCCATCTCGACGTACCGGGCGACCATCGCGTCGGTGGCCATGTCCGGCGTCGGCTCAAAGGCCGAGCGCAGACCCTGTCGGGTAAGGTGGGAGGAGTCGAGATCCCTGAGCAGGGCCCGGCCAATGGGGTTGGCGAGGATCCTGAAGATGATCGGGGAGCCTTCCTGGGCCGCCTTCTCCGGCCAGCCCGCGGCGTTGACCAGCACCAGGCCGTCGAGCCGGTCGGGATGCCTGAGGGCGTACCGCCAGGCCACCGCCCCGCCCATGGAGTTGCCGACGATGGCGAACTTTCCAAGCTTCAGGTGGTCGGCCACCCCCTCGACCGTGTCGTCGAAGGCCGTGTCCGTGAGCCGATAGCCGTTGGGCGCCCGGGTCAATCCGAAGCCCGGCAGGTCGAGGCTGACGATCCGGTAGTCCTTGCCCAGCCGCCGGACCCAGGGCTCCCAGGTTTCAAGATTGGCCGCGAAGCCGTGGACCATGACCAGCACCGGCCCGGCCGGGTTGCCCTGGTCGCGGTAGTGGACCTTGAGCCCGCCCGGCAGGTCGACCCACTGGCTCTCGGGGTTGGCGTACCTGGCCTCCAGCGTGGCCCAGGGAATGTCCGGCCGGCGCAGGCTCAGCCAGCCGATGGTCCCGACGACAAGGATGAGGGCGACGAGGCCCAGCAGGATCCTGCCCAGCAGCTTCATGGCGCCCTCCCCGAGCGGTGTCCTGCGGAAGGGTAGGCCCGGGCGCGTCCCCTGTCACCGTCCACCCGGGCCGGCGGGTCAGGCGACCGTGCAGGCTTCCTCGAAGCTCAGGCGCGGCCCGCGCGGGAACAGGTCGGCGTCCGTACCGTAGCCGATCGAGCAGATGAAGTTCGACTTCACCGTCGTCCCGGCGAAGAAGGCCTCGTCGACCTTGGCGTTGGAGAAGCCGCTCATCGGCCCGCAGTCGAGGCCGAGCGAGCGGGCGGCCATCATCAGGTAGGCGCCTTGCAGGGTCCCGTTCCGGAAGGCGGTGCGTTCGGCCAGGTCCGAGCCCTTGGGAAACCAGTCCCTGGCGCCCGGATTGTGCGGGAACAGCTCGGGGATGCGGTCCATGAACTCCAGGTCGTGGCCGATGATCACCGTGCAGGGGGCCTGGCGGATCTTTGCCCCGTTTGTGGCCGAGGCCAGGGCGGCGAGTTTCTCCCGCGCCTCGGGGCTGGCGCAGAACACGAACCGGGCCGGGCTGCAGTTGGCGCTGGTCGGGCCCATCCGCGCGAGATCGTAGACGGCGCGGATCAGGGTCTCGGGCAGGGGTTCGGGATGCCAGCCGTTGCGGGTGCGGGCGTTCCGGAACAGCTGGTCGAGGCAGGCGTCTGGAAGGGGCGCGCCCATGTCAGAGGGTCTGCTCGACCCGGGTCACTTCTGGCACATAGTGTCGCAGCATGTTCTCGACCCCGGCCTTCAGGGTGGCGGTCGAGGAGGGGCAGCCGGCGCAGGCGCCGCGCATGTGCAGGTAGACGACCCCGGTGTCGGCCTCGAAGCGGGCGAAGACGATGTCGCCGCCGTCCTGGGCCACGGCCGGGCGCACGCGGCTGTCGAGCAGGTCCTTGATCTCGGCGACGATCTGGGCGGTCTCGCCCTCATAGACGATTTCGTCGGCGGCTTCCTCGCCGACGATCACGGGCCGGCCGGAGGTGTAGTGGTCCATGATGGCGGCCAGGATCGGGGCCTTCAGGTGGGCCCAGTCGACGCCCTCGGCGCGGGTCACTGTCAGGAAGTCGGGGCCCAGGAACACCCGGGTGACGTCGCCGAGGTCGAACAGCGCGGTCCCCAGGGGCGAGACCGCCGCCTCTTCCGGAGAGGCCAGTTCGCGGCTGCCTTCGCCGAGCACTTCGCGGCCGGGCAGGAACTTCATCACCTCGGGGTTCGGGGTGGTCTCGGTCTGGATGAACATGGTCGGAACATGGGACCGCGGCCGCCTCTGGGCAAGCCCCGCAGGCGGGAGCCCCGCGGACGTAAGCGGGCCTTAAGGACTCTCGGGTTAGGTCGGAAGCGTCAATCGATCCAACGGCTCAGAAGGGGCTACAGCCAAATGAAAAAGATCATCGTCTCGGCCGTCGCGGCTCTTGGGATGCTGTCCGTCGCGGGGACCGGCTCGGCCGGCGACCTGCAGGGCGAGATGACCCGGTGTCTCACCAAGCACGCCAATACCCGCCAGGCGGCGAAGGTCACCCTCGAATGCACCGCCAGCGCCGGCAAGCTCTCCAACTGCAAGGTGGTCGAGAGCGAGGTCCCCTCGAAGGGCTTCGAGGCCGCCGCCATCTGCGTCGCCGGGGCGCTGCCGATGGGCGGCAAGTCGGGCACCATCCGCGTGCCGCTGCGCTTCACCGGCGCCTGAATCCAGTCACCCCTCCAGGGGCGGGGAACGCGCGGAGGTCCTGCGACCTCCGCGCGTTTCCATATCCGGAGACGGCCCTGCCGGGAAATTGGACCGGCAGCTTAACCAACACCTTACTCTCTTGGTCGACTTTGACCGCAGTTCGGGATCAGGGGACTTCTCATGCGCATGCCACGGCTCGCCGACGCTCCGCTCGCCATCAAGATCGGCCTGGCGCCGATGCTGGCCATCGTCGCCATGGCGGTGATCGCCGGCGGCTCCTGGTGGATGAACCTCAACCAGCGCGAGGTGCTGACCCATGTCGTGCAGGTCGACACCCCCGCCAGCCTGGAGCTGGCGACCATCTCCCAGCGGATCCGCTCGGCTCACGGCGAGCTCTACCTGCTGCTGACCCGCCAGTCGGCGGGGATCGAGCCGGCGACCATCTCCGGCCGGGCGCAGGCCCTGACCAGCGAGATCGCCCAGATCAAGAAGGCCGTCGACCGGGCCCATGACAAGCATCCTGCCGGCTCCAAGGAACGCGCCGGTCTCGCCGGCCTGAAGAAGGACCTCAAGGACTATGAGGACGCGGTCGGCGTCGTCATGTCGATGCTCGAGGTCGACACCGCCACGGCGGCCCAGTTCACGGTGCCGTTCGAGGAGGCCTATGTGAAGATGACCGCTACCCTGGACAAGGCGGCCGCCAGCGTCAGCTCGGCTTCGGTGGCCCGGGCCGAGGCCTCGGTGAACCAGGCCAAGCTGATGGGGACCGTCGCCTTCGCCCTGGTGGGCCTGGCGCTGGTGGCGGTGGCGGGCATCGCCTTCGTCCTGGTTATGGTCATCCGCAAGGACGTGATGGGCATCGCCAGCGCGACCGAGACCCTGGCCAGCGGCGACAACAGTGTCGACCTGGAGGGGCTCCGGCGGGCCGACGAGCTGGGCGCCCTGGTGCGCTCGCTGGTGGTGTTCCGCGACAACCAGCTGAGGCTCGCCGAACTGGCGGCCCAGCAGGAGGCCCAGGCCGCCGCCCAGGACGAGGCCCGCGCCGGTGACGACGCCCGCCGCGCCCAGGCCAGCCGCGAGCAGGCCCAGGTCGTCGAGGGCCTGGCCGAGGGGCTCAGCCGCCTGTCGCAGGGCGACCTGACCTTCCAGCTGAACACCCCGTTCGCCCCGGCCTACGAGGGACTGCGCAACGACTTCAACAACACGGTCATCGAGCTGGCTGGGGTGATCCGCACCATCGCCGAACGGGCTGTGACCATCGAATCGGTGTCGGGCGAGACCAGCGCCGCCGCCGACGACCTGTCGGTCCGCACCGAGGCCCAGGCCGCCAGCCTGCAGCAGACCGCCTCGGCCCTGGAGCAGATCAGCGCCGCCGCCGCCCGCGCCGCCGAGGGCGCCGGCAAGGCCGACAAGGTCGTGACCGAGACCGGCGCCGACGCCCGTGGCTCGGGCGAGGTGGTCCGCCGCGCCGTCACCGCCATGGCCGACATCGAGGAGAGCTCGCGCCATGTCACCCAGATCATCGGGGTGATCGACGAGATCGCCTTCCAGACCAACCTGCTGGCCCTCAACGCCGGGGTCGAGGCGGCCCGGGCCGGGGACTCCGGGCGCGGATTCGCCGTGGTGGCCCAGGAGGTTCGGGCCCTGGCCCAGCGCTCTGCCGAGGCGGCCAAGGAGATCAAGGCCCTGATCGCCGCCTCCAGCCAGCAGATCAGCTCCGGCGTCGACCTGGTCGGCCAGGCCGGGGCGGCGCTTGACCGGATCGTCTCGCGGGTCGGCGACGTCACCGCCCTGATGACCGAGATCACCGGCTCCGTCCGCGAACAGTCGATTGGCCTGCGCGAGGTCACCCTGACCGCCAACCGCATGGACCAGATGACCCAGCAGAATGCGGCCATGGTCGAGGAGTCCACCGCCGCCTCGCACTTGATGCGCCAGGAGGCCGAGCAGCTCGGCGCCCTGATCCGCCGGTTCAAGGTCAGCGCCGCCGTGCCGCTGCGCCCCGTCTACGCCCAGGCGAGCTGACGTCCGCCCACTGGCCGGCAGGCCTGTCCCGGCTTCCCAAATCCGTTGTTCCGTGGCCCAATGTGAACAACGACAAGATAAGGGAGGCCCGGCCGTGGCGGATGGATCCTTCGACAAGCGGGCGGCGGCGCGCGCCGAGGCCTGGTCAACGCCCCTTGAGCTGCTCAACCCCGGCGACCCGGCCCGCTTCCGGGACGACACCTTCTGGCCGGTGTTCGAACGGCTGCGGAAGGAGGACCCGGTCCACTTCACGCCCGACAGCGAGTGGGGCCCCTACTGGTCGATCACCCGGTTCGACGACATCGTCGCGGTCGACACCAACCACCAGGCCTTCAGCTCCGACGCCTTCCGGGGCGGGATCACCATCCGCGACCCCAAGCCCGACTTCGTGCTGCCGATGTTCATCGCCATGGATCCGCCCAAGCACGACGTGCAGCGCAAGACCGTCAGCCCGGTGGTCAGCCCGGCCAGCCTGATGCAGCTGGAGCCGATCATCCGCCAGCGGGCCTGCACCCTGCTCGACTCCCTGCCGATCGGCGAGGAATTCAACTGGGTCGACAAGATCAGCATCGAATTGACCACCCAGATGCTGGCGACCCTGTTCGACTTCCCCTTCGAGGACCGCCGCAAGCTGACCCGCTGGTCCGACGTCGCCACCGCCATCCCGGGCAACGGGATCGTCGAGAGCGAGGACGCCCGCCGCGCCGAACTGCGCGAATGCCTGGAGTACTTCACCGGGTTGTGGAACGAGCGGGTCAACGCCCCGCCCCGCAACGACCTGATCTCGATGCTGGCCCACGGCGAGCACACCCGCAACATGGACCCCATGGAGTACCTGGGGAACATCATCCTGCTGATCGTCGGCGGCAACGACACGACCCGCAATTCGATCAGCGGCGGCCTCCTGGCGCTGAACCAGAACCCGGCCGAGTACGACAAGCTGCGGGCCGATCCGT
>DASPLD010000174.1:0-5166 GCA_035627755.1 Caulobacter sp.
TCCGCCGCCGTTCGACGTCCTCTACTGGAACAACGACAGCACCAACCTGACCGCGGCCCTGCATTCCGACTACCTGTCGGTCTATGAGCACCAGCCGTTCCGCAACCACGGCGAGGTCGAGCTCGCCGGCCACAAGGTCGACCTGTCGGCGGTGAAGAACGATGTCTTCGTGGTCGCGGGGGTCACCGATCACATCACCCCCTGGAAGGCCTGCTATCGCCTGACGCAGCTGATCGGCTCGCCGAAGGTCGACTTCGTGCTCAGCCAGGCCGGCCACATCCAGGCCCTGCTCAACCCGCCTGGCAACCCGAAGGCCAAGTATTTCCACAGCGCCGAGCGTCCCGGCCCCTCGATCGACGCCTGGATGAACGGCCAGGCCGAGGAGAAGGCCGGCAGCTGGTGGCCCTTCTGGGTCGAGTGGATGGGCGAGCGGGCCGGCGGCATGAAACCTGCTCCCAAGGGCCTGGGCTCGAAAAAACACAAGCCGATGGAGGCCGCTCCCGGCCTCTATGCGTTCGAATAGTGCACCGCACAAAAAAGGATGTCTGCGTGACCCGAACCGCCAAGCCCGCCAGCCAGGGCGCGACCAAGCCCGAGTTCTCCGTCCTGCGGGCGGGCGGCCGCATGCTGCGGGTCGCGGTGTGGAAGGCGAGGCCGCCAACGGGCCAGGCGCCGGCCCGGCCCCTGCTGTTCTTCAACGGCATCGGGGCCAACATCGAGCTGATGAGCCCGCTGGCCGACTGGTTCCCCGATCGCGACCTGATCACCTTCGACATGCCGGGCGTCGGCGGCTCGCCCAAGCCTGTGACCCCCTACCGGCCGTGGACCATGGCCTGGACTGCGGCGCGGCTGCTCGATCAGCTGGGCTACGAGGTCGTCGACGTCATGGGCGTGTCCTGGGGCGGGGGACTGGCGCAGCAGTTCGCCTTCCAGCACCCCAGACGCACGGGGCGCCTGGTGCTGGCGGCCACCTCGGCCGGGGTGATCATGGTTCCCGGCGACCTCAAGGCCCTCAGCAAGATGGCCGACCCGAAGCGTTATGTGGACCCGGAGTTCATGCGGAAGAACTTCGAGACCCTCTACGGCGGCGAGACCTCTGGCGCCGATGGCCACATCGGCCGCATCGCCCCGCCCAGCCGCACGGGCTACCTCTACCAGCTGATGGCGATGAGCGGCTGGACCAGCGTACCCTTCCTGCCGTTCGTGAAGGCGCCGACCCTGGTGATGATGGGCGACGCCGACCGTATCGTGCCCCTCGCCAACGGCCGCTTCCTGGCCAGGCTGATCCCCAACGCCCGGCTGGAGGTGATCAAGGGCGGCGGCCACCTGTTCCTGGTGTCCAAGGCGGGCGAGAGCGCGCCGCTGATCCGCGCCTTCCTCGACGAGGAGCGGGCGAAGGGGCGTCGGAAGAGGGCGGCGTAGGCCGTGCTTCCCCCACATCCCCAACAGGCCTAAACCCCATCCCAGTCAGCGGAAGGGGATAGCCGCATGCACTACGACATCGTCATTGTCGGCGGCGGCGCGGGCGGGCTCGAGCTCGCCGCCCAGCTTGGCCGCAAGCTCGGCCGGCGGCGGGGGACCGAACGGATCCTGCTCATAGACCGCACCGTGTTCCACATCTGGAAGCCGACCCTGCACGAGGTCGCCGCCGGCACCCTCGACACCCACCAGGAAGGGCTCAGCTATCCGCTTCTCGCCCGCCGCAACCACTTCAGCTTCACCCTGGGCGAACTCTCCGCCCTGGATGCCGCGGCCCGCCGCCTGACCCTGCGCGCCATGGCCGACGAGCAGGGCCGCGAACTGGCGCCCGAGCGGACCATCGCCTTCACACATCTGGTGCTGGCGATCGGGGGCGGCGCCAACCTGTTCGGCACGCCGGGCGCCGAACGCGCCCACCTGCTGGAGAACACCGCAGACGCCGAGCACTTCCACCACCGGCTGCTGACCGCCTTCACCCGCGCCAGCTTCGCGCCCGAACGGGCGCTCGGGGTCGCCATCGTCGGGGGCGGGGCGACCGGGGTCGAGCTTTCCGCCGAACTCATCGAAGCCCACGCCGAGTTCCTGGACGGCCTCGCCAAGGACCAGCGCTTCCGCCTCGACATCACCATCCTGGAGGCGGCGGAGCGGATCCTCGGCGCCCTGCCGGAGAAGATCTCCGCCCAGGCCGAACTGGCCCTCGAGCGCAAGGGGGTGAAGGTGCTGACCGGCGCCCGGGTTCAGGCGGTGGAGGCCGACCGCGTCCTCACTTCCAAGGGCGACATCCCCGCCGCCCTGATCGTCTGGGCGGCCGGGGTGAAGGCCGCCGACGGCAACGCAGGCCTCGGGCTCGAAACCAACCGCCTCAACCAGTTCGTGGTCAATGACCGGCTGGAGACCTCCGCGCCCGACATCTGGGCGATGGGTGACTGCGCCGCCGCCCCCTGGACGGAGGGCCGCACCGTCCCGGCCCGCGCCCAGGCCGCCCACCAGCAGGCCGACTACCTGGCCAGGGTGCTGACCGCCCGGCTGGCCGAACGCCGCCACGAGGCCCCGTTCCAGTACAGAGACTTCGGCTCCCTGGTGTCGCTCGGTGAAAGCCGCGGCGTCGGCTCGCTGATGGGAGGCCTCGGCGGCCCCAACTTCTTCATTGAAGGGATGGTCGCCAAGTGGATCTACATGAGCCTCCACCTGGCCCATCACCGCGCTATTCTCGGAACCGGCAAGACCATCGTGCTGGCCCTGGCGCGGCTGCTGCAGGAGCGGGTGTCAGGGCGGCTCAAGCTGCATTGACGCACGCGGCGGAAAGCGCGTCACCCTGCCCAAAACGGGAAGCGCCGCCATGATCGAACTGCTCGAACACCCCCTGTCGCCCTACGCCCAGAAGGTGAAGATCGCCCTGGCCGAGAAGGGCGTCGCCTTCACCGCCAACATCCCGTCGGCGATCGGCTCGGGCCGGACCTCGGAGGCGTTCCAGGCCGCCAATCCGCGCGGCGAGGTGCCGGTGCTGTTCATCGAGGGCCAGGCCATCTTCGACTCCACCATCATCCTGGAGTTCATCGAGGACCGATTTCCCGATCCGCCCCTGCTGCCGGCCAGCCCGGCCGACCGGGCGAGGGTGCGGATGATCGAGGAGCTGTGCGACACCCACTACGAGGCCATCACCTGGGGTCTCTCGGAGATCGTCAACTTCAAGCGCGCCACCGGCGACCAGGCCGAGGCCATGCGGGCCAGGGCGGGCGAGGAGCTCGCCCAGCTCCACACCTGGCTGGAGGACCAGCTCGGCGCCCGCGAGTGGTTCAATGGCGAGGCCTTCGGCTGGGGCGACCTCTGCGTCGCGCCGTTCGTCGGCGGCGCCATCGGTTTCGGCTTCCCGCCCGGGCCCAAGCTGTCGGCCTGGTTCGGCCGGACGATGGCGCGGCCCTCGGTCGCCGCCGCCCTGGAGGCCGCCCGCGCCTCGCTGGCCGCCATGGCCGGCGTCGCCCAGGTGGTCGAGGCGGGGCTGTTCAAGCGCCAGTACCGCGATCATCGCCTGGAATGGATGATCCGCTCCGGCGGCCTGTCGGTGGTCCAGGCAGGCCTGGAACGCGGCAACATCCGCTTCAACAGCGCGCCTCGCGCGGGGTAGGGGCGATGATCCAGCTCTGGCATTGTGTCGACGCCCGCTCGTTCCGCGCCCTATGGGCGCTGGAGGAACTGGGTATTCCCTACGACCTCAAGCTGATGCCCTTCCCGCCGAGGTTCCGCGAGCCGACCTACCTCGCGGTCAATCCGCTCGGCACGATACCGTTGATGCTCGATGGCGAGGTCCGGATGACCGAGTCGGCCGCCATCGTGCAGTACCTGGCCACCCGCGAGGGCCCCACGGCGCTGGCCGTGACGCCGGGCGACCCGGCCTACGGCGCCTGGCTCAACTGGCTGCACTTCGGGGAGGCGACCCTGACCTTTCCCCAGACCCTGGTGCTGCGCTACCGCACCCTCGAGCCGGGCCGCTGCCCCCAGGCCGCCGACGATTACGAGCGCTGGTTCCTCTCGCGCCTCAAGGCGATCGACCGCGCTCTGCAGGGTGATGACTGGCTGTGCGCCGGTCGTTTCACCGGCGCCGACATCTCCGTCGGCTACGCGCTGCTGCTGGCGACCCGTATCGGCCTGGAGGCCCAGTTCCCGCCGGCCGTCGCCGCCTACTGGGGCCGTCTCCAGACCCTGCCCAGCTATCGGCGCGCGCGCGACGCTCAGCGGTCCGACAGGGCCGAGGCGCCGGCCTTCCCAAACCCGTCATCCCGGCCGTAGCGAAGCGAAAAGCCGGGACCCAGGAGCGCGGAACCTCGCTGTTTCCGCCGCCCGTGCGCGCCGCCCTGGGTCCCGGATCAGCCCTGCGGGCTGTCCGGGATGACGGTGTTGCGCGGCTGCCGCTCGCCCTTCGCCAAGATGGTGGTCACGCCCATGTCGGCGGTGACGTTTCCGAGGGTGCGGAAGATGTCGGGCACCACCTCGACCGCCAGCAGGATGGGCAGGAGGTCGATGGGGGCGCCCAGGGCGATGCAGATCGGGGCGACGCTGGCGAAGAAGCTGATCTGGCCCGGCAGGCCGACCGAACCCACGGCGACCGCGAAGGAGACCAGGATGGCCCCGGCGATCTGCGGCAGGCCCGGCTCGACCCCGTAGAGGTTGGCGACGAACAGGGCCGCCGCGAGGTTGGCGACCGGGCTGGTGGCGCGGAAGACCGCCACCGCCAGCGGCAGCACCAGGCCGGTGATCCGGTCGGGGACCCCAAGGTTGTCGCGGGTCCGCTCCAGCATGGCCGGCAGGCTGGCCAGCGAGGATTGGGTGGAGAAGGCCACTGCGAGCACTGGTCCGGCGGCGCGCAGGAACTCCGTGAACCGCGCGGCGCGGGTGGCGACCACTACGGCGATCATGATCACCGTGATGCTGGCGGTGATCGACGAAACGATGACAATGTACTGCAGAAGCGTGGCGGCGCTGGCGATTCCCGTACGCAATCCGACGCTGAGCGACAGGGCGAACACGCCGATCGGCGCAACCCACAGGACCCAGCGCACGACGGTCAGCATGGTCTCGGCGATGCCCCTGAACACGGTCAGCAGGGGCTGCTTGAGGTCGTCGGACAGGCGGCTGGCCGCGAATCCGAAGAACACCCCGAACACCACGAGCGGCAGGATGGCGTCCTCG
>DASPLD010000175.1:0-2594 GCA_035627755.1 Caulobacter sp.
CCAGGTCACCCCCGATTTCGCCGTCGCCCCGCAGCTGGCGCCGGACGACATGGCGGAGGCCGCCTCGCGCGGCTTCAAGCTGGTGATCAACAACCGCCCCGACGGCGAGGCGCCCGGCCAGCCGACCAGCCTGGAGATGGAACAGGCCGCGCGCGCCGCCGGCCTCGACTATGTCCACATCCCGGTGGTCGGCGGCCCGACCCCCGACCAGGTCGAGCAGAACCGCGCCGCGGTGCAATCCGCCGCCGGCCCCGTGCTGGCCTTCTGCCGGTCGGGAACTCGCTCGATCGTCACCTGGAGCGTGGGCGAGCGCCTGGCTGGGGCGCAGAGCCGCGAGGCCCTCGTCGATCAGGGCGCCGCGGCGGGCTATGACCTGTCGGGCGTGTTGCCGGCGTAGAGCCCCTGGCCCTCGAACCAGGCCTTCAGGGGGCCTAGCGCCCCCGCGTAATTCCGCCACCGCCCGGACGAGCGCTGGTACAGCGGCTCCCTGACCTGCCAGACGCTGGCGGTGCGGACGTTGCTGTCCGCCTCGTGGAAGGCCAGGCAGGCCTCGTCCCAGGCCAGGCCGCAGTGGGCCAGCAAGGCCTGCGTATGGGGGCGGGGATCGCCGACGAAGGCGTCGTAGTCGAGCTCCAGGATATCGCCCGGCCAGAGCGAGCGCCAATGGGCGGTCAGCCGGCGCTCCTGGGCGAGGTAATGGCCGATGTCCATCAGGTCGGTGGCGTAGGGCAAGGCGCCCGACAGGTTCTGGAAGAAGACGCTGAGGGCGTTGTCGAGTGGGTCGCGGCGGGTGTGGACGATGCGGGCGTCCGGGAATAGCCGCTTGATCAGGCCGACGTGGAGCACGTTGTCGGGCCGCTTGTCGGTCAGGATGTCGGCCTGCGGGAAGCGGCCGGCGAGCTCGGCGAGGTAGCCCCTGGCCAGTCGTTCGCGGTCGGCGCCGTCCAGGGCGTCCGGATAGGGCGACAGCTCGCGGCGGACCATGGCCGGGATCAGGTCCAGCTCGCCGCCCGACGTCACCCGGGGATGACTGGCCAGCACCTGTTCGACCAGGGTCGAGCCGGACCGGAACATGCCGACGATGAAGACCGGCGGCGGCCGGGCTCCCGCCACCGGCGCCAGCGGCTCGGCGGCCGGGAAGACGGCGATCAGCCGGTCGACCAGCCGCTCGTGGCCGGCGCGGTCGTAGCGGGGCCCCGGCGAGGCCTGCCGGCTGGTGGTGTTGGCGGCCTGGTAGCGGGCGAAGGCGTGGTCGTAGGCTCCGGCCGCGTCGAGCAGCCGGCCGAGGGCGAACAACAGCGCGGCGCGGTCGAGGGGGTCCAGGTTCGCCCGCAGCGCCGCCTCGAGGCGGCCGATCATCGGATCTTCGGGCCCGGTGACGGCGTGCAGGCCCGCGGACCGGGCCAGGGCCTCCGGATGGCCGGGCTCGAGCGCCAGGAGCCGGTCGTAGGCGGCCCGCGCCTCCCGCCGCCGGCCCCGGTCCTCATGCAGGTTGCCGAGATTGAGCAGGGCCGGGCCGTAGCGCGGGTTCAGCGCGAGCGCCGCCGCCAGTTCGCGCTCGGCGTCCTCGGGCCGCCGCAGGTCGTCGGCATAGATGACCCCTCGGTTGAGGTGCGCCTCCTCCGGCCCCGACAGCCCATGGGCGAGGGCCTTGGCGTAGGCGTCCAGAGCCGCCTCGAACCGGCGCGCGCGCCTGAGCAGCAGGGCGAGGTTGTACCAGCTGTCGGGAAGGTCGGGCTTGAGGGCCAGCAGCGCCTCATAGGCGGAGACCGCCTCCGCAACCCTGCCGGCCCGGCGCAACTCGGCCGCCTGGCGCAGCAGGGATTCGACGGCGTCGGCCATGGGGGCATTAACGGCCAATTTCCCCCGCGCTCAAGTCGCCTACTGGCCCCCGAGGGTGACCCGCGCCGCCATGGCGCTGGGTTCCGCCTCGCAGGAGGCCAGGACCAGCTGCGCCGCCATGAGACAGATCAGCGCGAAGGCCGCGCGCTGAAGCCGTTTTGAGACAAAAATCATCGCATCCAGGGCCATCACCTACGCACTCCCACCGGTTTTGACGGGTCTTGCGCAACATCCGGGCCGCCATTTCCCGTTCCCGGGGCGCACGCTTCGCGGGCAATGCGTTTGTGCGGGATGCGAATTGGCCTAGTTAGTGACCCGGGCGCCCCGGGGGCGGCGGAGCTTGGTGGAATGCGTTGGTTCTGGGGATCCGACTTCTCTCTCGAGGGGGGACGGATCCGAATCCACAAGACGGGGATCGTCATCCCGCTGGACGCCGCCCTGGTGGCCGAGGGGCTGATCTGGTTCGTCTATTACCTGCCCGTGCGGCTGAAGGCCGCATGGATGCGGCTGACCCGGCCCGGTCCCGACGTCTGGTTCGCCCCCGACACCCCCCGCCCCTGGTACCTGGCCTGGGCCAGCGCGGCCTGGGCCGGGGTGCGGATCGCGCGACGGCCGGAGGGGGCCGCGGCGGCCTTCTATTTCGACGACAGCGCCCGCGGGACGCCCCCCAACGCCGGCCCGGCCCGGCGGATCAACTGGCGCTGCACCGACGTGACCAAGAGCCGGGTGGCGGAGGCCTTCGAGGCCAGTTT
>DASPLD010000176.1:0-20726 GCA_035627755.1 Caulobacter sp.
TGGCGCCGCGCAGGTCGGCGCGGTCGAGGCGGGCGTCGACGAACTTCACGCCCCGCAGGTCGGCGCCGCGCAGGTTGGCCCCGCGCAGGTCGGCGCCGGAGAGGTCGCTGCCCTGCAGCTCGACCCGTTCCATGTCCATGCCGAAGAACACCGAGCCCGGGGCGTGGATGCCGGTCATCATCCGGCAGCGCAGCTGGCGCAGGCCCCGGAAGTCGACGCGGCTGATCCGGGCCGGCGCGCCGCCCGCCCCGCCGCTGGTGCAGAACCGTTCGTGCTCGGCCAGGACCTCGCCCAGCGGGGTGTCGTCGATGTAGACCACCGGCGGCGGGGCCCGCAGCACATCGGTCAGGTCGGCCTTCTCGAAGTTCGCGGCCGAGGTGTCGACGCCGGTCAGCACCGCCCGCCTGAGCGATGCCCCGGACAGATCGGTGTTGAACACCTCGGCCCCTGTGAGGTCGGCGCCGTCGAGGGTGGCCTTGACCATCCGCGCCCCGCCCAGCTGGGCGCCGGACAGGATGGCGTCGGTCAGGTCGGCGGTGCGGGTCTCGCCGGGGGCATGGACGCCATCGAGATTGGCGCCCGCCATGATCGCATAGTCGAGGTCGCCGGGCTGGCGCTCGTGAGTGAGGATGCGGAAGCCCTGGATGCTGTCCTGCAGGGCGATGCGGCCCTCGCGCAGGTCGGCGCCGATCAGGTTGGCGTAGGCCAGGTTGGCCCCCCGCAGGCAGACGCCGCGCAGGTCGGCCTTCGACAGGTTGGCGGTGCGCAGGTCGGCGTCGCGCAGGTCCGCCCCGAAGAGCACGGCGCGCGACAGGTCGCCGCCCATCAGGCAGGCGCCGTTGAGCCGCGCGCCGGTCAGCTCGGCCTCCGACAGGTTGATCCCTTCGAGCATGACGTTGCTGAGGTCGGCGTGGGCCAGGTTGGCGCGCCGGCCGCCCGGTCGTCCGCTCAGGAAACGCGCGTGGGCCTCCAGCGTCTGCTTGAGGCTGGCGTGTTCGAGCGCGCGCAGGAGGCTGGGCTGGCTGGCCATCGGGCGGCGATCATGAGTCCGGCGGCCTTAAGGAACCGTATGGCCTACAGCCAGCCCTTGCGCTTGAACCACAGCATCGGCAGCACGATGGCGACGACCATCAGCCCGAGCGCCATCGGCTCGCCCCAGGGCAGGTCGAACTCGGCCATGTGCTTGAAGTTCATGCCGAAATAGCTGGCCACCAGGGTCGGCGGCAGGAAGATCACCGCGGCGATCGAGAAGAACTTGATGATGCCGTTCTGCTCGATGTTGATCAGGCCGAGGGTGGCGTCCAGCAGGAAGGTGATGTCGCCGGACAGGTGGGCGGCGTGGTCGACCAGGGAGCCGACGTCCTGCTGCAGGGAGCCGATCCGCGCGGCATGGGCCTCACCCTCGGCGATGTGCGGCGAGACGGCGCCGTAGACCAGCAGTCGCGACAGGCTGATCAGGCTGTTGCGCACCTTCGCCGTGATCCCGCGCCAGCGGCCGAGCTTGCCGAGGATGACCTCGAAGCGGGCGGTCTTGCGGGGCCGGTCGAAGATGTGGCGCGACAGGGCCTCGACCTGTTCCGAGGCGGTCTCCAGGATGTCGGCGATGCGGTCGACGATGGCGTCGAGCAGACCCAGGAAGACCGATTCGCCGTCGCCGCAGTCGCTGCCCCGCTCGGCCAGGTTTCCCTGGAACAGGAGGAAGGCGCGGGGGTGGGTGTAGCGGATGGTGACCAGCCGGTCCTTGATCAGCACGAAGGTCACCGGGTCCAGCTTGGGCGCCTCGGCGGCCGCGCCGGTGATCACCTCAACGGTCAGGTAGGTGGCCTGGCCCTCGCGGTAGAGGCGGGAGGAGGCCTCGATCTCCGACATGTCCTCACGGGTCGGCAGCTGCAGCTTGAGCTGCGTCTCGATGAGGATCTCCTCCTCGCGGGTCGGCTCGACCAGGTCGATCCAGATCACGTCCTCGGGCAGCAGCCAGCCGTCGCCGGGCGTCGCCTCCTCGATCGTGCGCTGGTTGCGCCTGAGCAGCCTGATCATGGGACGCGCCGACCCCCTCGCCTGACCGGACGAATGGCGTGGCGCGGGCGCGCCGTCAACTTGCGAAGGCTACTTGCGGTCGCCGCCGCCGGTGGCCTGCTGGATCAGGTCGGCGATGCTGTCGCTGGTGCCGGCGGCCTTGCCGAGGATGTCGAACGGCGAGCCGCCCGGCTGCACCGCGCTCAGGACATGTCCGGCGGCGGAGTTGGCCACCAGGGTGGCGGTGTCCTGGGCGACCGCGAACTTGCCGCTGGCCTGGGCCATCTTGCGGGCTTGGGCGTCCGGATAGATGAAGCCATGGACCGGGTAGACGGTCGTGCCGAGGTCGCGGATCGGGTCGTACCAGACCTTGACCTTGGTCCAGCTGCCGTCGCTGGAGACGTCGACCACGGTCACGTCGGTTTCCACCTTGCCGCGGCGGCCGCCGAAGCTCGACCAGTTGGCGTGGGTGATCTGGATGACCCGGTCGGTCAGGACCCGGCTGACCACGGCGACGTGGCCGAGGCGCATGCGCGCGGTCGGCTGGAAGCAGAGCACCGCGCCCATCTGGGGCACGCCGCCGGTCTGGTACTTCTTGACGGCCTGACCCCACCAGGTGTGGGCGTCGCCGAAGATCTGGATGCCCGACAGCAGGCGGGCGAACGGCACACATTGCCAGTAGGTTTCTGCAGCCGAGACAGCCGGAACCAGGCTGATAATCAGTGCGGCGGTCAGGGACCCGAGAAGGGTCCGCGTCCGTTGACGCATGCTGGAGGTCTCCCCCGACGAAACAGTCGGTAACGCATAGTCATCTCACAGGGGAATGAAAAGACTCTTTTCACGCCCCGGCCGCGACAGATCGCCGTTGCGCCCAGGAATCGTGCATCAATTTCATGCGAGCGCGGGCAGGGCGTTCGATCAGGTGATAGCTGGCCGCCGCCAATGGAACCACCGAGGCGATGAACAGCAGCCAGACATACCAGGGCAGCTGACCGTCTGCTGTATTCAACAGCTTTGTTGCTGCATTCACGAACAGCAATTTCCAGGGAACACAGATCATATAGATCGAATAGCTGATCTCGCCGAGATAGACGAAACCTGATCCGCTGGCGAATCGGGATCCATGCTCCGCAAGCCCGGCCAGACAGAGGATCAGCCCCCCGAAGGCCGCCACCGCCAGCAGGTCCGGCGCCCCGCCGATCGCCGCCAGCAGGGCGCCGGCGCCCATCAGACCGGCGCCGAGCGCCGCCGTGCGGCGGTTCCGCACCGCCCCCGCCCTCCACAGGGCGTGCATCGCGCAGCCGAGCGCGAAGCAGGGGACGATCCGCAGGGCGCCCCAGTGGATGGTGGCCTGGGTCAGCGGCCGGCCCGTCAGGGCCTGGAAGGCCGGATAGAGGACGGCCATGAAGCCGAGCGCCAGGGCGGCGCCCAGCCAGGGCCGGCCGCGCAGCCGCCAGGCGGCCCAGGCGAAGGCCGGGAAGGTCAGATAGGCGAACCATTCGGCCGAGATCGACCAGCTGGGATGGTTGAAGGCGGCCTGGGGCGCGAGGCCCCAGGCCTGGACCAGGGCCAGGTTGGCCGGCAGCGAGGCCCAGTCGAGGATGCTGGCGTCGATCCCGAACCCGGCCACGGTCGCGGCCAGGCCGAGCGCGATGACCCCGGCGAGCGTGGCCAGGTGCAGCGGATAGACCCGCGCCAGCCGGTTCCACAGGAAGGACCCATAGCGGAACCGCCCGTCGCCGAAGCTCTCCAGGTAGACATGGCAGAGGATGAAGCCCGACAGGACGAAGAACAGCTCCACGCCCAGGTAGCCCTTGTCGATCACCGCCAGGGGCGCGGCGCCCGCCAGGTTGGGCCAATAGTGGAACAGAACCACCCACATCGCCGCGAAGAAGCGCAGGGCGGTGAGCGGGCGGATGTGGACGGCGTCGTTCATCAGCGAATCCGAAGGGGCGACGACTTCTTCGGAAGAGATGCTTCCGTTTGTCGCAGGGACCCCTAGATATGCCAGACGAAGGTTTAGGGAGGCTTGAGACCGGCGTGGACGGCATTGCAGCGTTGTTGATCGATCCGGCCGCCTGGGCGGCGCTCGTGACCCTGATCGCCATGGAGGTCGTCCTCGGGATCGACAACCTGGTCTTCATCTCCATCCTGTCGAACAAGCTGCCTGAGGAATCGCGCCAGAAGGTCCGCCGGCTGGGCATCGGCCTGGCCCTGGTCATGCGCCTGGTGCTGCTGTCGACCATCGCCTGGATCGTCGGCTTGACCCAGCCGGCCATCACCCTGTTTGACCACTCGTTCAGCTGGAAGGACCTGATCCTGATCGGCGGCGGCCTGTTCCTGGTCTGGAAGGCGACCAAGGAGATCCACCACACCGTCGACCCGGCGCCCGAGAACGGCGGCGTGCTCGACAAGACCGACGTGGTCATCTCCAACGTCGGCGCGGCGGTGTTCCAGATCGTGCTGCTGGACATCGTCTTCTCGGTGGACAGCATCCTGACCGCCATCGGTATGACCGAGCACCTGCCGATCATGGTGGTCGCCGTGCTGGTCTCGGTCACGGTGATGCTGGTCGCCGCCGATCCGCTCGGCAACTTCATCAACAAGAACCCGACCGTGGTGATGCTGGCGCTCGGCTTCCTCTTGATGATCGGCATGGTGCTGATCGCCGACGGCTTCGGCATGCATGTGCCCAAGGGCTACATCTACGCCGCCATGGCGTTCTCGGCCGGGGTCGAGGCGCTGAACATGTGGAGCCGGGCGCGGGCGGCGAAGCGCAAGAAGCCGCCCGAGGAGACGCTGCACTGACGCGTCAGGGCCGACGCGCCAGCGCCTGAGGCGGGCCGTCGCCGCCGGGGTAATAGTCCAGCCGCGTTACCCGCCCCCCGGCGTCACGCACGGGCAGGAAGTAGCTGAGTTCGTCGGGGACGAAGTGCAGCCGCCCCTCGGGCGTCAGCTGCAGGGGGTTGGGGTCGCGCCCGGCCCGCTGGGCGTAGAGCAGCCCGTCCTTCGCGAACAGGGTGCGGGCCGTCTCCCCCTCCCCATAGGCGCCCGCCAGGGCGGCGAGGTCGGCTGCGGACGGCCGGACGGCGACCGGCTGGGGGTAGGGCTGTCCCAGGGCGATGGCGGCCAGCCGCCGGCCGGCGGTGCGGGCGTCGGCGGCGTCGCTGTTGAACAGGGCGACAACCGTGAGGTCCTGGTCCGGCAGGTAGCCGACAATGGAGGCGAAGCCGTTGATCTGGCCGGTGTGGCCGATCATCGGCGCACCGCGAACCGTCCACAGGTAGAGGCCGAGGCCATAGCGGCCGCCGGGGGCGACGCCCGGCAGTTCGGGTCCGGGCGCCATCATCTCCCGCACGGATTGGGGCTTCAGCAGCCGGCCGGTGGCCAACGCCCGGATCCAGCGCCGCAGGTCGTCGGCCGTCGACAGGAAGCCTCCCGCCGCCGCGGGAGCGGACAGGCTGATGTAGGCGGCGTTACGCCAGCCGCCGGCCGGATCGCCCGAGTAGCCGGCCGCCCGGCCTGGGACCAGCGGCCCCGCGGCGCCGTAGACGGTGTGGGTCAGGCCGACCGGCGCGATGACCTCGTCATGCACGGCGACATGCCAGGGCTTGCCCGTCGCCTTCTCGATCACCGCGCCGAGCAGGATGTAGCCGGCATTCGAATAGGCCCATCGAGTTCCAGGCGGGAAGTCCGCCGGCCGCTTGGCGATCTCCCCGACCAGGGTGGCCGTGTCGAGCTCTCGACGCGAGAAGCCCGGCGTCGGCGCGGCGATCCGGTCCGAGACGCCCGACGAATGGTGGAGCAGCTGGCGCAGGGTGATCCCGGCGGCGGCGGGGAAGTCCGGCAGATAGGCCGCCAGCGGATCGTCGAGCGACAGCTTTCCAGCATCCCGCAGCTTCAGCACCGCGGCGGCGGTGAACATCTTGGTGACGGAGGCGACGCTGAACACCTGGTCCGCCGTCATTGGCACGCCCAGCTCCAGTTGCGCCTGGCCGGCCGCTCCGCGATAGACGACCGTCTCGCCGCGGGCGATCAGCACCACGGCGCCCGGGCTGGCTCCGGCCGCGGCGGTCAGCAGGGCCTGCGCCTCCCGCCCCGGGTCGGGCGCCTCGGCGGCGAGGGAAAGGCAGGCCAAGGCCGCCAGGACAAGGCTCGGCAATCGCATGTCGTCCCCCACTTGGCCTTCGGCGTCCGCTCGCCGGAACGCTGCCGGAGCGATCGGGCTGAAATGTGGTCAGGCGCCGAACCGCGCCAGGTCATGAGCGCCTCGGCCGCGATGACCTCCGCAGGCCGGGCCGGCGGCCGGCGGTCGCCGGCGAGCAGCCCGAGCAGCAGGGTGGGATGCTCGATCACCCCATCAGCTGGCCGGGGTCGGCGTCGGGCCGCGCCCGGCCTGCGGCGACCTCGCGGGCGACCGCGGCGGCAAGCAGGTCGCTAGTCGCCGCCTTGCCCGATTCATAGAACCTCTGGGTCAGGGTCGGATCGGTCCCGGCCACCACCAGCCGCATCAGCCCCGCGTCGACGGATCGCAGAGCAGCCGGGCGTAGGCCGCCGCCATTGCCTCCAGCCCCTGCGCCCTGCCGGCCCCTCGCCCTGCTCGTCCGGTCCTGGTCCCGGCGGCCCGCGCCCAGCCGATTCCGCCCGGCGTCGGACCCTCTCCGTTCGGCGACCGACTGCTCGCCCTTTCCGACACCGACATGCCTGGGAGCGGCTATGCGGACGGCCTACAGGAAGCTGTAGGGATCGATGTCGATGGCGACCCGGATCTGGCCCGGCGGCTTCACCCGCGCCCGCCAGGCGGCCATGTAGGCCGACAGGTCGACGCTGCGCTCGGCCCGCACCAGGAACCGCTTGCGCCGCCGGCCGCGGATCAGGCCGAGGGGGGCGTCGGCGGGGCCGAAGATCTCCACGCCTTCCGTGTTCGGGGCGACGCTGGCCATCCCCCGGGCGAAGGTCTCCAGCGCCGCCGCGTCGGGCCCGGACAGGATCGCCGCCGCCAGCCGGCCGAAGGGCGGCAGGCGTTCGAGCCGGCGCAGCTCCATCTCCGCCTCGACGAAGCTGTCGCGGTCGCCGTGGCTGAGGGCCTGCATCACCGGATGCTCCGGGGCGTAGGACTGCAGCAGGGCCCGGCCCGGCCGCTCGGCGCGACCCGCCCGGCCCGAGGCCTGGGCCAGCAGCTGGAAGGTCCGCTCCCCGGCCCGCAGGTCGCCGCCGCGCAGGCCAAGGTCGGCGTCGACCACCCCCACCAGGGTGAGGTTCGGGAAGTTGTGGCCCTTGGCGGCGGCCTGGGTGGCCACCAGGATGTCGATCTCGCCCCGCTCCATGGCCTCGATCAGCTCGCGGGCCGAGGGGCCGTGCATCACCGTGTCGGAGGAGAAGAT
Source organism: Caulobacter sp. (assembly GCA_035627755.1). Taxonomy (GTDB): domain Bacteria; phylum Pseudomonadota; class Alphaproteobacteria; order Caulobacterales; family Caulobacteraceae; genus Caulobacter. Next base: position 7,401 of record DASPLD010000176.1, read on the forward strand.
GGCGGTGCGCGCCTCGGGGAACAGCCGCCGCGCCTCCTCCTCGACCCGTTCCACGCCGGGGCCGATCGAGACCAGGCTGTCCTTCGCCCCGCAGTGGGGGCACCGGTCGGGCCTGGGGATCGAATAGCCGGTCAGGTGGCAGACCAGGCGGCCGGTGTAGCGGTGCTCGACCAGCCAGCTGTCGGTGTCGGGCGCCGTAAGCCGCTCGCCGCAGGCGCGGCAGAGGACGACGGGGGCGTAGCCGCGCCGGTTGAGGAACAGCAGGGTCTGCTCGCCGCGTCCGAAGGTCTCCGCCATCGCCTGGACCAGCGGCGGGCTGAGCCAGTGGTCGCGATCCGGCGGGGTCTCGCGCAGGTCGATCAGCGAGACCTCCGGCAGCACCGCCGCGCCGTGCCGGGCGGCCAGCCGCAGCCAGCGGTAGCGGCCCTGCTCGGCGTTCCACAGGGTCTCGAGGCTGGGGGTCGCCGAGGCCAGCACCACGGCGCAGCCCTCCAGGTGGGCCCGGGCCACGGCCAGGTCCCGCCCCTGGTAGATGAAACCCTCCTCCTGCTTGTAGCTGCCGTCGTGCTCCTCATCGACCACGATGAGGGCCAGCTTCCGGAACGGCAGGAACAGGGCCGAGCGGGCCCCGACAACGATCCGCGCCCGGCCCTCGGCGACGTCCTCCCACAGGGTGCGGCGGCGGGGCGGGGACACGGCCGAATGCCACTCCCCGGGCGCCGCGCCGAACCGGTCGGCCACCCGGGCGATCACCGCCTGGGTCAGGGCGATCTCCGGCAGCAGGATGAGGACCTGGGCGTCCGGATCAGCGGCCAGGGCGTGGGCGGCGGCCTCCAGGTAGACCTCGGTCTTGCCGGAGCCGGTGACGCCGTCCAGCAGGGTGGCGGAGAAGCCGCCGGCGTCCAGGCTGGTGTTCAGCGCCCGGGCCGCGGCCGCCTGACCGGGGTTCAGCGCGCCGTCGCGCGGGCCAAGATCGAGGGCCTGGGCGGTCCGCGCCGGCAGCCGCTCCTCGACGGCCAGGCAGCCTTCCTCGACCAGCCCCTTCACCACCCCCGAGGACACCCCCGCCGCCTCGGCCAGCCGGGGGGCGGTCAAGGCTTCCCGCGCGGCCGCCTCCAGCACCCTGGCCCGCGCCGGCGTGCCGCGCCTGGGATCGCATCCGGTGGGGACCAGCACCCGCTCGGGCTTGACCTTCGGCGCTCGCAGGCCGCGCAGGGCCATGGCCAGCGGCCAGCCCGGCTGGTCGGCGGCATAGCGGGCGGCCCATTCGACGAACTCTATGGTCGAGGGCGGCAGCGGCGGATCGTCGATCCGGTGGGCGATGGGCTTCAGCGGGCGGTTGCCCCCGGTTCCGGCCCTCAGGGCGGTGACCACGCCCCGCAGCAGCCGCGGCCCCAGGGGCGCGGCCACCTGGTCGCCGACGGCCAGGTCCATCCCTTCCGGCTCGGCGTAGTCGAACGCCTCCGGCAGCGGCATGGGCAGCAGGACCGAGGCGATTCTCATGGCCCGTCATCCCGGCCGCAGCGCGCAGCGCGGAGAGCCGGGACCCAGGAGCGACGGGGCGCCGGCCTCGCAGCGGCGGACATCCTGCATGAGGTCCTGGGTCCCGGCTCTCCGCTTCGCTGCGGCCGGGATGACGGGGAGAGGGATGCGGTATACAACCGCCGGCCCACCGTGATGGACGCCCCACCGATGCAGCTCTTCCTCGACACCACCGACACCGCCGTCCTGGCGGACCTGGCCAAGACCGGTCTCGTGGACGGGGTCACCACCAATCCCACGCTGATCGCCAAGTCGGGTCGTCCCATGGCGGAGGTCATCGCCGAGATTTGCGGCCTCGTCGAGGGGCCGGTGAGCGCCGAGGCCGTGGCCACCGATGCCGACACCATGATCAAGGAAGGCCGCAAGCTGGCCGACATCGCCGGCAATGTGGTGGTCAAGCTGCCGCTGACCCGCGAGGGGCTGGTCGCGACCGCCCAGTTCGCCGCCGACGGCATCGCCACCAACGTCACCCTCTGCTTCTCGGTGGCCCAGGCGCTGCTGGCCGCCAAGGCCGGGGCCACCTACGTCTCGCCCTTTGTCGGCCGGCTGGACGACCACGGGGCGGACGGCTGCGCCCTGATCGCCGACATCCGCACGGTCTATGACAACTACGGCTACGACACCGAAATCCTGGCCGCCTCGATCCGTACCCCCGACCACGTCAAGCGCTGCGCCGAGTTCGGGGCCGACTGCGCCACCCTGCCGCCGGACGTGTTCAAGGCCCTGTTCAAGCACCCCTTAACCGACAAGGGGCTAGAAGCCTTCCTCGCGGACTGGGCCAAGACGGGCCAGTCCATCCTCTAGAAGCGGGACGGGGCATGTCGGACGGGGCGCGGATCAAGAGACTGGATGCGGCCCCCGACCTGGCGGCGCTGCGGGACCTGATCCGCGAGAACGGCGCCCTGCTGCGCGACGATCCGGACCTCCTGGCCGATCTCGGCCTGCGCCTCGACGCCGCCAACCTGGTCGACTTCGGCCCCGCGGCCCTGGCCCGGGTCGAGGCCACGGCCAGGCGCGAATCCAAGGCCCGGCGGATGCTGGAGGCCACCGCCCGCGCCAACTTCGCGGCCCAGGCCCAGACCCATGCGGCGGTCATCGACCTGCTGGAAGCCCGCAACCACGCCGACCTCGCCCGCCGGGTCGACGAGGTCGCCACCCTGCGATTCGGCCTGGCCGGGGCGGTGGTCGCCCTGGAAGGTCCCGAACGGGTCCCCGCCGGCTGGTATGCCCTGGTCGAGGGCCAGGTCGATCTGATCCTCGGCCCCCAGAAGCTCGCGCGCATGGGCTTCCACGCCCCGGCCGCCCCGCTGTTCGGCGACCGGGCCGAGACGGTGAAATCGATGGCCATGGTCCGGATGGCCATCTGGGAGCCGGCCCGCCAGGGCGTGCTGGCCTTCGGCTCGCCCGACCCCAAGGGCTTCACCCGGGACATGGGCCACGAGCTGGTGGCCTTCCTGGCCCGGGTGTTCGAGCGCACCGCCGAGCGCTGGCCGGTCCTGTGACGGAAGCCACGGCCGCGCTCGAAGCCTGGCTGACCCATCTCGCCGCCGAGCGCCGCGCCTCCCCGAAGACGCTGGAAGCCTACCGCGCCGGTGCGGCCCACTATCTCGGCTTCCTTGCCCGGCATCGGGGGGGATCGCAGACAGCCGGCGACCTTGCCTCCGTGACCGCCGCTGAGGTCCGCGCCTGGCTGGCTGATCGCCGCGGCGGGCGCCATGGCGAGAGGGAGCTGGCCGCCCGCTCCCTGTCCCAGGCCCTGTCCGCGGTCCGCAGCTTCCACGGCTTCCTCGACCGACGGATGGGGATCGTCACCCCCGGCCTCGCCCTGGTTCGCGGCCCCAAGGTCCGCCCCGGCGCGCCCCGTCCGGTCAGCGAGGACCAGGCGATCGGCCTGATTGCGGAGGCCGGCCCAGAAAACGATATCAGAGACGGCCGCGAGGCTTGGGAGGCCCTGCGCGACCAGGCGGTGCTGACCCTGCTATGGGGCTGCGGCCTGCGCATCTCCGAGGGCCTGTCGCTGACCCGGGCCGATGCGCCGCTGGGCGTCTCGATCCGCATCACCGGCAAGGGCGGCAAGACCCGCATCGTGCCGGTGCTGCCGGCCGTGCGCGCGGCGGTGGACGCCTATGTCGCCGCCCTGCCCTACCCCACCGCGGGGACCGATCCCCTGTTCCTCGCCAAGCGCGGCGGGGCCCTGTCGCCGCGCCACGTCCAGGCCGCCATGCAGAAGCTGCGGGGCCGCCTCGGCCTGCCCGACCGCGCCACCCCTCACGCCCTGCGCCACAGCTTCGCCACCCACCTGCTGGGCGCCGGCGCCGACCTGCGCTCGATCCAGGAACTGCTCGGCCACGCCAGCCTGTCGACCACCCAGCGCTACACCGCGGTCGACGCCGCCGGCCTGCTGGCCGCCTATTCGGCGGCCCATCCGCACGGCTAGCCTTTGCAGGCCTGCTGCAGCGCCTCCAGCGCGGCCGCCATCGCCGCCGCGTCTGCCGGGCTGTCGAAGGGGATGTCATGGCTGGCCAGCCGCCCGGGGAGGTCCTTCATCCGGCCCGCCCTGATGCAGGCCGATCCATCCTGGCAGGTCACCGTCAGCCGCTTGTCGGCGACCGCGATTTGCGCCGAGGACAGCGGCATGACCCACCGACCATTGACGGCGTTGCGGCCATGGCTGTGGGTCAGGGTCTCGCAGTCGGCCAGGACCCGATGATAGGCGGGCGTCTTGGGCCCGTTGTTCCAGCTGTCCACCAGCCTGGGCGCCGCGAAGCCGCAGAGCGCCAGTCCCGCCAGAATGATCGCCAGTCGCATCAGGCTTCCCCCATCGGATCGAGCCGCTTCCTGCGCGGCCGCTCGCGCATGACCCCTGGATAGCCCTTGAGCGGCCCCAGGGGCTCGCCCCAGTAGGTCCAGTCGGCCCGCTCATCCAGGTTCATGTGATAGCGCGGCTCGCGCCCGGTCCGCGCCTCGAACAGGCTGCGCGGCAGGTTGATGAACCGGGGCGAGCGGGCCCGCTCGTAGGCCACCGGCGTACCGCACCGGCTGCAGAAGCTGCGGGTGGTGCGCGCCGCCTCGTCCTCGTAGCGGCTGAGGTGTTCCTCCCCCTCCAGCCAGCGGAAGCGGCTCTTCCAGGTCCCGACATAGGTGGCGTAGGCGCAGCCCTGGGCCTTGCGGCTGCGGGCCGAGTGGTCGTGCCAGGCCCACACCGCCGGCACGTCGATCTCAAACCGGACCGCGCCGCAGACGCAGGAGCCCTGCGACTGGACCGCCGAGCGCTTGCTGGAGTCGCTGTTCATGGCCGATGCTCCCCCACGCCCGGAGCCGGCGCAAGCACCCCCTCGTGAACCGGAAGGCCTAAGCTACATTCCCCTTCCATGCGCGCCTTCGCCCGCCTGCTCGACCGGCTCAGCCTCACCGCCTCGCGCAACGCGAAGCTGACCCTGGTGCGCGACTTCCTGGATGGCCAGCCGGACCCCGACCGCGGCTGGGCCCTGGCGGCGCTTACCGGCGACCTGTCATTCTCCGCCGCCAAGCCCGGCGCCATCCGCAAGGCCGTGAAGGCGCGGATGGACCCGATGCTGTTCCGCTGGAGCCACGACTACGTCGGGGACCTGGCCGAGACCGTCGCCCTGGTCTGGCCGGCTGAGCGCGGCGCCAACCGCGAACCCGAGCTGTCGGAGGTGGTCGAAGCCCTGCGCACCGCCAGGCGCAGCGAAGTCCAGCCGATGATCGAACGCTGGCTCGACGCCCTGGAGCCGGACGGCCGCTGGGCCCTGCTCAAGCTGCTGACCGGCGGCCTGCGGGTCGGCTTCTCCGCCCGCCTGGCCAAGCAGGCCTGCGCCGACCTCGCCGCCGCCAACGGCCAGGACATCGGCGTGCCGGCCATCGAGGAGGTCTGGCATGCTCTGGATCCGCCCTACGAAGACCTGTTCGCCTGGCTGGAGGGCCGTTCCGAGCCGCCGACCGCCGATCATCCGGGCCGGTTCCGCTCGGTGATGCTGGCTCACCCGATCGACGAGGCGGTCGACTTCGCCAGACTCGATCCCGCCGACTACGCCGCCGAGTGGAAGTGGGACGGTATCCGAATCCAGGCGGTCAGCGAGCGTGGCGAACGGCGGCTCTACACCCGGACCGGGGACGACATCAGCCAAACCTTCCCGGACGTCCTGGCCCATATGACCTTCGAGGGCGCCATCGACGGCGAGCTCCTGGTCATCCGCGACGGGGCTCTGGCCAGCTTCGCCGACCTGCAGCAGCGGCTGAACCGCAAGAGCGTCGACGCCAAGACCATGGCGGCCTATCCGGCGGCGATCCGCGCCTACGACCTGCTGCTGGAGGGCGAGACCGATCTGCGGGACAAGTGCTTCGCAGTCCGGCGCAAGCGGCTGGAGGCCCTCGTGGCCAAGGCCGCCTCCCCGCGCATCGATCTCTCGCCGATGCAGCCGTTCGAGACCTGGGAGGAACTGGCCGCGCTGCGCGCCGATCCGCCGGCGGGCGATCCGGCCCTCTCCGAGGGCTTGATGCTCAAGCGCTGGGACAGCCTCTACGAGGCCGGCCGCCCCAAGGGCCCCTGGTTCAAGTGGAAGCGCGACCCCCACCTGATCGACGCGGTGCTGATGTACGCCCAGCGCGGCCACGGCAAGCGGTCGAGCTTCTATTCCGACTACACCTTCGGCGTCTGGCGGGAGGACGAGGCCGGCGCCCGCGCCCTGACTCCGGTGGGCAAGGCCTACTTCGGCTTCACCGACGAGGAGCTGAAACAGCTCGACAAGTTCGTGCGCGACAACACCGTGGAACGCTTCGGGCCGGTGCGCTCGGTCCGCGCCAACCTCGACTTCGGCCTGGTGCTGGAGGTGGCCTTCGAGGGGCTGCAGCGCTCCAGCCGCCACAAGAGCGGGGTGGCGATGCGCTTTCCCCGCATCAACCGCATCCGCTGGGACAAGCCCGCCCGGGAGGCGGACGAGCTGGAGACCCTGGAGCGGATGCTCGACTAGGCCTTGCGGGCGACCGCCGCCTCATAGGCCGCCTGCAGCTCGGCGAAGACCGAGCGGGCCGGCTTGGGCGCGCCCAGGTGCAGGTGGCGCAGCTCTTCCATGAAACCCTCCCACAGGGGCGGACCGCCGGCCTCGAGAATCTCGGCGCGGACCGACAGCGCTTCGCTCGGCCGTTTGAACCGCCGGCCCCAGGCGCCCATCTGGGCGAGCAATGGAACGAGCTGGATGGCCGGCTCGGTCAGGTTGTAGAGGCCCTTCTGCTTGTGGCCGGGATCGGGAGCGCGGCTGAGCAGGCCCGAGGCGGTCAGGCGCTTGAGGCGATCGGCGAGGATGTTGGAGGCGATGCCCTCCTCGCTCTGCGACAGCAGCTGGCCGTAGGTGCGGCGATTGCCGAACATCACGTCGCGGATGACGATCAGGCTCCAGCGGTCGCCGAGCTCCTCGAGGGTCAGGTTGATCGGGCAGCCGGAGCGGTCAGTCTGCGCCATGGTCGGGTTCCGGGCTCACCCCTTGCTAGATGCAAGCGGTCGGACTAGCTTGCAACCCATTGCAGATCACAAGTAGTTTGACCCCGGAGGAACCGATGTCGCTGGCGCTCTACGGCCATCCCTTCTCGTCCTACACCCAGAAGGCGCTGATCGCCCTCTACGAGAACGCCACGCCGTTCGAGTTCCGCGAGATCGGGCCGGACACGCCGCAGCATATCGCGGCCTGGCTGGAGAAATGGCCGCTGGCCAAGTTCCCGATGCTGGTCGACGGGGACCGGCAGGTGGTCGAGACCAGCATCATCATCGAATACCTGCAGATCGCCCATCCGGGGCCGGTGAAGCTGATTCCCGACGACCCGATGGCGGCGCTGGAGGTGCGGTTCATGGACCGCTTCTTCGACCTTCACGTGATGGACGCCCAGCAGGTGGCGGTGGCGAGCAAGCTCGGCCGAATCCCGATGACGCCGGAGGACGGCCTCGGCCTCGCTCACCAGCGGCTGCGCACCGCCTACGGTTGGCTGGAGGGCGTCCTCGCCGGCAGGACCTGGGCTTGCGGCGAGGCCTACAGCCTGGCGGACGCGTCGGCCTCCCCGTCGTTGTTCTACGCCGACTGGGTGCTGGAGATCACCGACGACTGGCCGGTGCTGCGGGCCTACCGCCAGCGCCTGCTGGCCCGGCCGTCGTTCTCCCGTGCGGTGGAAGAGGCGCGCTACTTCCGCCCCCACTTCCCGCTCGGAGCGCCGGATCGGGACTGACGCGATAAGGGGCGCCAGGACATCGGCCGCGGCTGGCTTGAGCGCCGGTTGCGCCGCCCGGCCGCGTCGGCGAAAGTGCAGGCGTTGCTATGCACATGAGACGCCGTCGACATGCCCCTCACCATCGGTGATCCCGCGCCCTGGTTCATGGCGCCGACCGAGGAGAACCCGCAGTTCAACTTCTCCACCCTGGCCGGCCGCTGGCTGGGGCTGGTGTTCGCGCCAGACGGGCCCACGGCCGAGGGCCTGGCGCGGGTGATCAACCTGCAGCAGGACCTCAACGAGGGCCATGCGGCGGTGTTCGGGGTGGTCAAGGCGCATCCGGGCCATGCGAGCCTGGGACCGCGCTGGTTCTTCGATCCTTCGGGGGGCCTGTCCAAGATCTATGGGGCGCCCGGCTCGTGCTGGCTGATCCTCGACCCGCAGCTGCGGGTGTTCGACCGGGGCCAGATCGAGGACGTCGGAGCGCTGGTGCGGCGGCTGGCCGAGATGCCGGCGCCGGCCACCCACGCGGGCGTCGAGCTGAACGCTCCGGTGCTGATCCTGCCGCGGGTGTTCGAGCCGGACTACTGCCGCGAGCTGATCGCCTTCTACAACCATGTCGGCGGTCAGGAATCGGGCTTCATGCGCGAGGTCGACGGCAAGACCAGGCTGCTGACCGACCCGCGCCACAAGCAGCGCAAGGACGTCATCATCGAGGACGAGGGCATGCAGGCCATCGTCCGGGAAAAGATCAACCGGCGGCTCGTGCCGGAGATCCGCAAGGCCTTCCAGTTCCAGGCGACCCGCATCGAGCGCTACCTGGTGGCCAGCTACATCGCCGGGGCGGGCTGGTTCCGGCCGCACCGCGACAACACCACCAAGGGCACGGCGCACCGGAAGTTCGCGGTGACCATCAACCTCAACGCCGACGAGTACGAGGGCGGCGAGCTGCGCTTCCCCGAATTCGGGAACCGGCTCTACAAGCCGCCGACCGGCGGGGCCGTGGTGTTCTCCTGCTCGCTGATGCACGAGGCGCGGCCGGTGACCAAGGGCGAGCGGTTCGCCTTCCTGCCCTTCCTCTATGACGAGGCCGGGGCGAAGCTCCGCGAGCAGAACCTGAAGTTCGTCGAACTGCCGGACGGTCCCAAGGTCGCGGAAACGGGGTGACGGCGATGGTCACGGTTCGCAAGGTGGCGGGCGCGCTCGGGGCCGAAATCGGCGGCGTCGACCTGTCCCGGGAGCTCAGCGACGAGACCATCGGCGCCATCCGCGCGGCGCTGAACGAGCACCAGGTCATCTTCTTCCGCGACCAGGCGCTGAGCCCGGAGCGGCAGCTCGCCTTCGGGCGGCGGTTCGGGCCGCTGAACATCCACCCCTACGTCGCCGGCATGGCCGAGCACCCGGAGGTGATGGAGATCATCAAGGAGCCGTCCGACAAGCTCAACTTCGGCGGCGGCTGGCACAGCGACATGAGCTTTCTGGAAACGCCGTCGATCGGCTCGATCCTCTATGCGGTCGAGACCCCCGCCTTCGGCGGCGACACCCTGTTCGCCAGCCAGGCGGCCGCGTACGACGCCCTGTCGGAGGGACTGAAAGCCACGCTGGAAGACCTGCGGGCCGTGCATTCGGCCGGCAAGGAATACTCCTCCAAGGGCGCCTCGGCCCAGAAGCGGGCCTCGATGCAGGTGGTCGAAGCAGAAGGCCTGGCGGGGGAGTTCGTCCACCCGGTCATCAAGGTCCACCCCGAAACCGGCCGCAAGGCGCTGTACGTCAATCCGGCCTTCACCCTGCGCTTCGAGGGCTGGACCCGGCGAGAATCCAAGCCGCTGCTCGACTATCTGTTCGAGCACGGCCGCCAGGAGGCCTTCACCTGCCGGTTTTCCTGGCGCGACGGGTCGGTGGCCTTCTGGGACAACCGCCAGGTCTGGCACTACGCCCTGAACGACTATCCGGGCCAGCGGCGGCACATGCGGCGGGTGACCGTCGATCCCCGCTGACCGCAAGGGCGCCAAGATGACGCGCGACGGCAACCAACCTTTAGCGTAAAAGACCGTTAAGTGGAGACCGGGGGCCTGGGGTCTTCCTGGGGACTCCGGTTCGGATTAGACGCGCGCGTGATTTTCTTAGGGACACTGCCTGCGCCGCTGGAAGCGGCGTTCAAGGACTGCCGACGCCACATCGGCTCGGCGGCCGTCTTCAGCGCGCTCGTCAACCTGCTGTACCTGGCTCCCTCGATCTACATGTTGCAGGTCTATGACCGGGTGGTGCCGACCCAGGGCGAGATGACCCTGGTGTTTCTCACCGCGATCATCGCCGTGGCGCTGGGCGTCCTGGCGGCGCTGGAGACGGTGCGCTCGCGCCTTCTGGTGCTGGCGGCCGCCCGCCTCGACCGGCTTCTGACCAGCGACATCCTCGGCCGGCTGATGGCCCAGTCGCGGCCGATGAACACGGCCCAGGCGATGCGCGAGTTCGACGGCCTGCGCGCCGCCCTGTCGGGCCCGGCGGCGCTGGCCTTCATGGACGCCCCCTGGACGCCGATCTACGTCATCGTTGCCTTCCTGATCCACCCGGCGCTGGGCGTCCTGACCGTCGTGGCCGGCATCCTGCTGTTCGGCCTGGCGGTGCTGAACGAACGGGCCACGAAGCCGGCCCTGATGAAGGCCCAGCAGGCCAACGCCGCCGCCTACGCCAGCCAGGAGTCGGCGGCGGTCAACGGCGAGGTGGTGCGGGCCCTGGGCATGCGCCGCTCGGTCATCGCCCGCCACCTGGAAGAGCGCAGCATCGGCCAGAGCCTGCAGACCGACGCCCAGTTCAAGGGCGGCAAGTTCTCGGCGATGACCAAGTTCTTCCGCCTGTTCCTGCAGTCGGCGGCCCTGGGCCTCGGCGCCTGGCTGGCGATCAAGGGGGAGATCTCGGCGGGCGCCATCATCGCCTCCTCGATCCTGCTGAGCCGCGCCCTGCAGCCGGTGGAGCAGCTGGTCGGCGGCTGGACCCAGGTGATTCAGGCGCGCGGCGCGCTCAACACCCTCGGCGAGCTGTTCGACAAGACCAAGCCCCTCGACGTCGAACGCACCCAGCTGCCGACCCCGATGGGCGCCGTCGAGCTCGACCGGGTGGTGGTCCGCGCCCCCGGCCGCGATGACCTGATCCTCAAGGCGGTGTCGCTGAAGATCGCGCCCGGTGAGTCCCTCGGGATCGTCGGGTCGAGCGGCGCGGGCAAGACCACCCTGGCCCGGATCATCGCCGGCGCCCTGGCCCCCGACCAGGGCGTGGTGCGGATGGACGGCGCCAACTACAGCGACTGGGACGCCGACGCCCTGGCCGAATACATCGGCTACCTGCCGCAGGACCCCTCGCTGCTGTCGGGCACGGTGAAGGACAACATCAGCCGCTTCGCCGCCTGGCGCGGCATGCCCGCCGAGAAGGTCGACCAGCTGGCCGTCGACGCGGCGACCAAGGCCGGGGTCCACGACCTGATCCTCAAGCTGCCCAAGGGCTATGACACCCCCCTCGCCCCCGGGGGCCGCGGGCTCTCGGCCGGCCAGGCCCAGCGGGTGGCCCTGGCCCGCGCCCTGTTCGGCGACCCGACCCTGCTGATCCTCGACGAACCCAACTCCGCCCTCGACGCCGAGGGCGAGGCCGGGCTGCTCCGCGCCATCCACGGGGCCAGGGCCCGGGGCGCGACGGTGCTGATCGTCGCCCACCGGACCGGCATCCTGGCCGGGGTCGACCGGCTGCTGGTGATGCGCGACGGGGCCATCGAGCGGCTGGGGCCGCGCGAGGAGGTGCTGGCCAAGCTGGCCGGCAAGGCGCCGGCGCAGCAGCCGGCCAATGTCGTGGACATGAAGGGCTAGGACAGATGGCCCTCGACGTCGCCCCCGGCGGGACCCCGCAGACCGAAACCGTGACCGCGGTGAAGGTCGACGACAATCCCAAGCGCGAGATCATGATCGGCGCCGCCATCGCGGCCGCCTTCTTCGTGGTGTTCCTGGGCTGGGCGGCCCTGACGCCGCTCGACGCCGGCGCCTATGCCATGGGCGTGGTGGCCGTCTCGGGCAACCGCCAGGCCGTGCAGCACCGCGACGGCGGGGTCGTGACCGAGATCCGCGTCGCCGAGGGCGCCAACGTCGTCAAGGGCCAGATCCTGGTGGTCATCGGAGCCGGCGACCTGGTCGCCACAGAGCGCGGCCTGACCGGCCAGGTCCTGACGCTGCTGGCCCAGCGCGCCCGGCTGGTCGCCGAGCGCGACGGCCAGAGCTACGTCATCCCGCCCCCGGAGTTCGTGGGCCTGCCGCCCGAGGACAAGGTCATCGCCGACGACGTGCTGAACCTGCAGCAGCGGCAGTTCCAGGCCCGGTCGCAGTCGATCGCCACCCAGAAGGGGGTGCTGCAGCAGCGGATCGCCCAGCTCAACGAGCAGGTGGTCGGCTCCGAGCGCCAGCTGGTCGCCAACCGCGAGCAGCAGCGGCTGATCGGCGAGGAGACCGCCGGGATGAAGTCCCTGGCCGAGCAGGGCTACGCCCCCCTCAACCGGGTGCGGGCCCTGGAACGCACCCAGGCGCAGCTGGTCGGCGAAGAGGGCAGCCTGGTCGCCCAGATCGCCCGGTCCAGGGAGGCGATCGGCGAGGCGCGGCTGCAGATGATCTCGCTCGACCGGCAGATGATCGAGGAGGTCAGCGGCCAGCTGCGCGACGTCCAGGTTCAGCTGGACGAGCTTCAGCCCAAGCAGAAGGCGGTCCGCGACCAGCTGGCCCGGGCCATCGTCCGCGCCCCGGCCAGCGGCAAGGTGGTCGGACTGTCGATCTTCACCGTCGGCGGGGTGGTCTCGCCCGGCCAGGTGCTGATGGAGGTGGTGCCCGGCGACAAGGCGCTGATCATCCAGGCCAGCATCAATCCCAACGACGCCGACGACCTCAAGCCCGGCCAGACGACCCAGATCCGCTTTACCTCGCTACACGAGCGCAGCCTGCCGATCCTGCGCGGCGAGCTGACCAGGATTTCCGCCGACAGCTTCGAGGACGAGAAGTCGGGCCAGCGGTTCTTCCGCGCCGAGATCGCCGTGCCGGAGGCCGAAATGGCCAAGATCCGCCGGGTGCGCGGCAACCGAACCGCCATCACCCCAGGCCTGCCGGTCGAGGTGGTGGTGCCGCTGCGCAAGCGCAGCGCCCTGCAGTACCTGACCGAACCCCTGTTCCAGACCTTCTGGAAGAGCGGCCGGGAGCATTAGAGTTGGGGCTTTCCTTCAGGCGCCGGTGAACCGGGCAGGACGCTTCTCGTTGAAGGCGGCCACCCCCTCGCGGCGGTCGGCGGTGGGGACGGTGCGGTTGTAGGCTTCGACTTCCAGAGCAAGCCCGGTCTTGAGGTCGGTCTCGACCCCCAGTCCCATGGCCCGCTTGGCTTGGCGCACGGCGATCGGCCCGCCGGCGGCAATGGCGTCGGCAGTCTCCAGCACCCCGGCGGCCAGCTCTGCGGCCGGCCAGACCCGGTTGACCATACCCCAGTCGGCGGCCTCGGCCGCGGCGAAGGCCCGGCCGGTGAGAACCAGCTCCTTGGCCCGGCGGACGCCGA
>DASPLD010000177.1:0-9206 GCA_035627755.1 Caulobacter sp.
GCGCCGCTGGAAGCAGCTGACCGGCCAGGGCGAGGCCGTCGGCTACGAGGACATCCTCGCCGACATCCGCATCCGCGACGAGCGGGACAGCGGCCGGTCTGACAGTCCGATGATCGTCGCGCCGGGTGCGGTCTTGCTCGACACCACCGAAATGGATATAGACCGCGCCTTCGATGCGGCCCGCCGCATTGTCGAGACGGCGCGCGCTCAGCAGAGCTAATCCAACCGCGCCGCACCTCCGAACCGCGGGCCCTTCAGTACCCCACCTCCAGAACCGAACGCCCGGACTCTAAGCTTTGCGCCGTCCGCCGTTCCCCAACAGAGACGTAAGTAGCCACATGGCTGATGACATGAACTTCAACCCGACCCGCGACGACTTCGCGGCCCTGCTCGACGAGAGCCTTGGCGGCGCCACCGATTTCGCGGAAGGCACCGTGATCAAGGGCCTTGTGGTCGGTATCGAAAAGGACGTAGCGATCATCGACATCGGTCTGAAGACCGAAGGCCGGATCGACATCAAGGAATTCGGCGTCGACGAAAACGGCAAGGCCACCGTCAAGGTCGGCGACACCGTCGAGGTCTTCCTGGAGCGCATCGAGAACGCCCTGGGCCAGGCTGTCATCAGCCGCGAAAAGGCCAAGCGTGAAGAAGCCTGGACCCGCCTGGAAGAGGTCTTCGCCCGCAACGAGCCGGTCAACGGCGCCATCGTCGGCCGCGTCAAGGGCGGCTTCACCGTCGACCTGGGCGGCGCCAGCGCCTTCCTGCCGGGCTCGCAGGTCGACATCCGTCCGGTCCGCGACGTCGGCCCGCTGATGGGCAAGGAACAGCCCTTCGCCATCCTGAAGATGGACCGTCCGCGCGGCAACATCGTCGTGTCGCGTCGCGCCATCCTGGAAGAAGCCCGCGCCGAACAGCGCACCGAGCTGGTCAGCCAGCTGCAAGAGGGCGAGATCCGCGAAGGCGTGGTCAAGAACATCACCGACTACGGCGCCTTCGTGGACCTGGGCGGCATCGACGGCCTGCTGCACGTCACCGACATGAGCTGGAAGCGCGTCAACCACCCGAGCCAGGTGCTCGCGGTCGGCGACACGGTGAAAGTCCAGATCGTCAAGATCAACCCCGACACCCAGCGCATCAGCCTCGGCATGAAGCAGCTGCAGTCGGATCCCTGGGACGGCGTCGAAGCCAAGTACCCGGTCGGCGCCAAGTTCACCGGCCGCATCACCAACATCACCGACTACGGCGCCTTCGTGGAGCTGGAAGCCGGCGTCGAGGGCCTGGTGCACGTCTCGGAAATGTCCTGGACCAAGAAGAACGTCCACCCCGGCAAGATCGTCTCCACCTCGCAGGAAGTGGACGTCATCGTGCTGGACGTCGACAGCTCCAAGCGCCGGGTCAGCCTGGGCCTCAAGCAGGCCGCGGCCAACCCGTGGGAGAAGTTCCTCCAGGATCACCCGATCGGCTCGACCGTCGAGGGCGAAGTCAAGAACGCCACCGAGTTCGGCCTGTTCATCGGCCTGGACGGCGAGATCGACGGCATGGTCCACCTCAGCGACCTGGACTGGGCCGTCTCGGGCGAAGAAGCCCTGGCCAAGTACAAGAAGGGCGATGTGGTCAAGGCCCGCGTCCTCGACGTGGACGTCGAGAAGGAGCGCATCAGCCTGGGCGTCAAGCAGCTGGCGGGCGATCCGCTGGCCGGCGACACCTTCCGCCGCGGCCAGACCGTCACCTGCACCGTCACCGAGGTCACCACCGGTGGCATCGAGGTGAAGTTCGGCGAGGAAGACGCCCCGATGACCGCCTTCATCCGCAAGTCGGACCTGTCGCGCGACCGTCAGGAGCAGCGTTCGGAGCGCTTCGCCGTCGGCGACCGCGTGGACGCCCAGGTGACCGCCGTCGACAAGGCCGCCCGCCGGGTGTCCGTCTCGATCAAGGCCCTGGAAATGCAGGACGAGAAGGCCGCCATCGAGCAGTACGGGTCCTCGGACTCCGGCGCTTCGCTGGGCGACATCCTCGGCGCGGCCCTGCGCGAGAAGGCCCAGAAGGACTAGGTCCTTTCTGTTCCACTTCGAGACGATGCGGCGGCCCGGTCACCCGGGCCGCCGTTTTCGTATGCGGATTTTGCAGGCGCCGCGCTGTTTGGCGCCATGCAACCCCTTGAAGACTCAGGGCGACTTGGGCAAAGGTCGCGGCGCCGACAGGCGGGGTTCCCCGGGGATAGAGAATGATCAAGTCCGAATTGATCGCCAGCCTGGCGGCCGAGAACCCGCACCTGACCCAGAAGGATGTCGAGCGGGTGGTCGGCGTCATCCTCGAGAAGATGATCGTGGCGTTGGAGCAGGGCGGCCGGGTGGAACTGCGCGGGTTCGGGGCCTTCTCGGTCCGTTCGCGCCCCGCCCGCTCGGGCCGCAATCCGCGCACCGGCGAGACGGTGGACGTGCGGGCCAAGCATGTGCCGTTCTTCAAGAGCGGCAAGGAACTGCGGGCCCGGCTGAACGCTGACTGAGCCCGCCCAACCAGCAGGAGCGGTCATGAGCGTCGTCAGCGAGTTCCGCCAGTTCATCTCCCGCGGCAATGTCATCGACCTGGCCGTCGGGGTCATCATCGGGGCGGCCTTCGGCAAGATCGTCACCGTCCTGGTCGACGGCGTCATCATGCCGCCGATCGGGGTGATCCTCGGCAAGGTGGACTTCTCCGACCTCAAGCTGGTGCTGATCCCGGCCGACCCCGCCACCAAGACCGCCGAGGCGGCGATCGCCTACGGCGCCTTCATCAACACCATCATCCAGTTCCTCATCGTCGCCTTCGCGGTGTTCCTGCTGGTCAAGCTGGTCAACGCCGCCCGCCGCAAGGAGGCCGAGAAGCCGGCCGAGGCCCCGGCCCCGACCCCGAGCGAAGCCCTGCTGATCGAGATCCGCGACCTGCTGGCCGCGCAGCAGGCGGGTGGGACGGCGAAGCTGGTCCCCGTCGAGGCGGCTCCGGCCAAGGCCGTGGTCCGCAAGCCGGCGGTGAAGAAGCCTGCCGCGCCGAAGAAGACTTGATCCTTCTCCCGCTTGTCGGGAGAAGGTGGCCCCCGTAGGGGGTCGGATGAGGGCAGCGCCGGCCCTCGATAGGTTCGAAGAAGCAGGTTGAACGTGCCGCGCCAGAACGTGAGTCCGCACCGCCCAGCGGCGCCGCCCTCATCCGTCCGCTTCGCGGCCACCTTCTCCCGACGAGCGGGAGAAGGGCATGGCTGACGCCAAGATCTGCGGCCTCTCCACCCCGGAGACCGTCGAGGCCGCCGTGACCGCCGGCGCGGCCTACCTCGGCTTCATGTTCTTCGACCGGAGCCCGCGCAACCTCACCCCGGACGAGGCCGGCCGCCTTGCAGCCCTGGCGCGGCGCGAGGGGCCTCGCTGCCCCCCTGCCCTGGTGGCGGTCACGGTGGACGCCGACGACGCCCTGCTGGACCAGATCTCCGCCGGCTTCCGGCCCGACTTCATCCAGCTGCACGGCAGGGAGACCCCCGCCCGCGCTCAGGCCATCCGGGGCCGCACTGGCGCCGGGATCATCAGGGTGTTCTCGGTATCGGATGCGGACGATATCGCCGAGGCCCAGAAATGGGATGGCGTCGCCGACCACCTGATGTTCGACGCCAAGGCGCCCAAGGACAGCGACCGCCCCGGGGGGACCGGCGCGCGGTTCGACTGGACCCTGCTGGCCGGGCGCCGCTACCAGCGGCCGCACTTCCTGGCCGGCGGGCTGGACCCCTGGAACGTCAGGGAGGCGCTCGCCCTCTCGAACGCCCCGATGGCGGACGTTTCCTCTGGCGTGGAGCGGGGGCCGGGGATAAAGGACAGCGCCTTGATCACGGCCTTCCTGGACGCCGTGCGCAGCCTGTGAGCCGTCCGTGAACGCCCCCGCAAAGCCGAACGACTGGAACTCCCTTCCCGACGCGCGCGGCAAGTTCGGCGAGTTCGGCGGCCTCTATGTCGCCGAGACCCTGATGCCGCTGGTGCTGGAGCTCGGCGAGGCCTATGCCGCCGCCAAGGCGGACCCGGACTACCAGGCCGAGCTGACCCGCTTCCATCGCCACTACACCGGCCGGCCGAGCCCGCTCTATTTCGCCGAGCGACTGACCGACCACTTCGGCGGGGCGAAGATCTATTTTAAGCGCGACGAGCTCAATCACACCGGCAGCCACAAGATCAACAACGCCCTGGGCCAGATCCTGCTGGCCCGCCGCATGGGCAAGACCCGGATCATCGCCGAGACCGGCGCGGGCCAGCACGGGGTGGCCACCGCCACCGTCTGCGCCCGCTTCGGCCTGCCCTGCGTGGTCTACATGGGCGCCACCGATGTGGAGCGGCAGAAGCCCAACGTCTTCCGCATGAACCTGCTGGGCGCCGAAGTCCGCCCCGTCACCTCCGGGACCGGCACCCTCAAGGACGCCATGAACGAGGCGATGCGCGACTGGGTGACCAACGTCGCCGACACCTACTACCTGATCGGCACCGCCGCCGGCCCCCACCCCTATCCGGCCATGGTCCGCGACTTCCAGGCGATCATCGGGACCGAGGCCCGCGCCCAGATCCTGGAGATGGAAGGGCGGCTGCCCGACGCGGTGGTCGCCTGCATCGGCGGCGGGTCGAACGCCATCGGCCTGTTCCACCCCTTCCTGGCCGACGAGGGCGTGCGACTGATCGGGGTCGAGGCGGCCGGTCACGGCATCGAGACCGGCCAGCACGCCGCTTCGCTGACCGGCGGCCGGCCGGGTGTCCTGCACGGCAACAAGACCTACCTGCTGCAGGATGACGACGGCCAGATCATCGACGCCCACTCGATCAGCGCCGGCCTCGACTATCCGGGCATCGGGCCGGAGCACAGCTTCCTGCACGAGACCGGCCGCGCCGAGTACGTCAGCGCCACCGATGAAGAGGCCCTGGCCGCCTTCCAGCTCTGCGCCGAGCAGGAGGGCATCATCCCCGCCCTGGAGCCGGCCCACGCCCTGGCCCGCGTCGCGGACCTGGCCCGCGAGCTCGGCAAGGACGGGGCCATCGTGATGAACATGTGCGGCCGCGGCGACAAGGACATCTTCACCGTCGCCGGCGCCCTGGGGCGGACGATTTGAGCACCAACCGTATCGACCGCCGTTTCGCCGCCCACGCGGCCGAGGGCCGCGCCGCGTTCGTCGCCTATGTGATGGGCGGTGATCCCGACTATGCGACCTCCCTCGATATCCTCAAGGGCCTGCCGGGCGCGGGAGTCGACCTGATCGAGGTCGGCTTCGCCTTCTCCGACCCTATGGCCGAGGGGCCGTCGATCCAGCGAGCCGCCCTGCGGGCGCTGAAGGCCGGGATGACCCTCAACCGGACGCTCGAGCTGATCGCCGACTTCCGGAAGGGAGACCACGAAACCCCTATCGTGCTCATGGGCTACCTTAACCCGCTGTTCAGCGCCGGCTACGCGGCCTTTGCGGCCCGGGCGGCGGCGGCGGGGGTCGATGGCCTGATCTGTGTCGACTGCCCGCCGGAAGAGGCGGACGAACTGACCGACGCCCTGGAGGCGGAGGGCCTGTCGCTGATCCGGCTGACCGCCCCGACCACCGACGACAGGCGACTGCCTACGGTGGTCAAGCGGACCTCGGGCTTCGTCTACTACGTCTCCGTGGCCGGGGTGACCGGGGTGAAGTCCGCCAGCGCCGTCGATGTCGCCCCGGCGGTGGCGCGGGTGAGGGCGGCCTCGGGCCTGCCGGTCGCGGTTGGCTTCGGCATCCGCACGCCGGAGCAGGCGGCGGCGGTGGCCAGGGTGGCCGACGGGGTGGTGGTCGGCAGCGCCTTCGTCGACGCGGTGCAGGACGCGCTGGAAGGCAGGACGAACGAAAACGTGACCGACAGCGTTCTTTCCAAGGCCGCTGCATTGGCGAATGCTGTGCGTTCGGCGAGAGTCGGTCAGGCTTGAGGCTTTAAAGACGATGGCTATGGCAGAATCCAAGGGCGACAAGCCCACCCGCCCTCCTGTTTCCGGCAAGGAACGCAGCGGCGGCTGGCTGTCCCGGATCGCCCCTGGGGTGCGCGGCGCCTTCTCCAAGCGCGAAACGCCCGAGAACCTGTGGGTCAAATGCCCCGACACCGGGGAGATGATCTACCGGCCCGACCTGGAGGCCGCCCTGTGGGTGACCCCGGCCGGCCGCCACATGCGGATCGGGCCCAAGCTGCGGTTCGCCTACACCTTCGACGGCGGGACCTTCGAGGCCCTGCCGACCCCGCCGGTGCCGGAAGACCCGCTGAAGTTCTTCGACGGCAAGCCCTATCCCGACCGGCTGGCCGCCGCCCGCAAGGCGACCAACGAACCCGACTGCATGGCCATCGGCTACGGCAGGATTCGCGACGTGCCGGCCGTGGTGCTGGTGCAGGATTTCGCCTTCATGGGCGGCAGCCTCGGCATGGCCGCCGGCGAGGCGTTCATCGCCGCCGCGCGGGCCGCCATCGACCGCCAGTGCCCGCTGGTCGCCTTCACGGCGGCCGGGGGCGCCCGGATGCAGGAAGGCACGCTTTCCCTGATGCAGATGGCCCGCACGACCCTGGCCATCCAGGAGCTGAAGGCCGCCCGACTGCCCTACATCGTGGTGCTGACCGACCCGACCACGGGCGGTGTCACCGCCAGTTACGCCATGCTGGGCGACATCCACCTGGCCGAGCCCGGCGCCCTGATCGGCTTTGCCGGGCCGCGAGTGATCGAACAGACCATCCGCGAGACCCTGCCGCCGGGCTTCCAGCGCTCGGAATACCTGGTCGAGAAGGGCATGGTCGACCGTGTCGTCCGCCGCGACGAGCTGCCGGCGATCCTGGGCAGCCTGATGGGCACCCTGATGATGGGACGGGCGCGTTCGAAGGCGGCCTGACCGCCCTGCCTCGGCAGGGCGATGGATGAAGGGCTTCCCCCTTGACCGTCATCCCGGGCGCCCGCAGGGCGACCCGGGACCCAGGGGTGGCCGCGCGTTGTCGTCTCCCCTGGGTCCCGGCTCTCCGCTTCGCTACGGCCGGGATGACGTGAAAAGAGAAGGGTCAGGGGACGGGCCATGACCGACCACCTCCGCGCCTACGACGCCCCACTCGAACGGCTGCGCCGGCTGCATCCCAAGCTGATCGACCTGTCGCTCGGCCGCATGCGCCGCCTGTGCGCCGCCCTGGGTGACCCCCAGCGCAAGCTCCCGCCCGTGATCCACGTCGCGGGCACCAACGGCAAGGGCTCCACGGTCGCCTTCCTGCGGGCGATGGCCGAGGCGGCCGGCCTGAGGGTCCATGTCTTCACCTCCCCCCACCTGGTCCGTTTCGCCGAGCGCATCCGCCTGGCCGGGACCCTGATCGCCGAGGACCACCTCGCGGAGGTTCTGGAGCGGGTCGAGGCGGCCAACGGCGGCGAGCCGATCACCTTCTTCGAGATCACCACCGCCGCGGCCCTCCAGGCCTTCAGCGAGGTCCCCGCCGACCTCGTGCTGCTGGAGGTCGGGCTCGGCGGCGCACTGGACGCCACCAACGTCGTGGAGGCGCCGGCGGTCAGCGTCATCTGCCCGGTCGATCATGACCACCGGGAGTTCCTCGGCGACTCCCTGCCCGCCATCGCCGGCGAGAAGGCCGGGATCATCAAGCGCGGCCGGCCGGTGGTCACCGGCTGGCAGGGGGAGGAGGCCTTCGCCGTCATCGAGGGCCGCGCCGCCGCCCTCGGCGCGCCGCTGACGGCGATGGGCCGCGACTTCGACGCCTACGCCCAGGCCGGCCGGCTGCTGGTGCAGCTGGAAGACCGCCTGCTCGACCTGCCGGCCCCCTCCCTGCCCGGACCCCACCAGTTCGCCAACGCCGGCGTCGCCGCGGTGGCCGCCCTGACAATGCAGGGCCCTCGCATCGACGAGGCCGCCATCGCCCGTGGCGTCGAGACCGCCGTCTGGCCGGCCCGGATGCAGCGGCTGACCGCCGGACCCCTGGCGGCCCGAGCCAGAGCCGCCGAGACCGACCTCTGGCTCGACGGCGGCCACAACGCCCACGCCGCGCGGGCCCTGGCCGACGCCCTGTCTGCCCTGAGGGGCCGCGACGGGCGGGAGACGGCGCTGATCTGCGGCCTCCTGGCCAACAAGGACGCGGAGGGGTTCTTCGACGCCTTCAAGGCGCTGAAGCCGCGGGTGATCGCGGTCGGCTTCGAGGCCGACGCCGCCAGCCCGCCCGAACGCCTGGTCTCGGCCGCCCGGGCGGCGGGCCTGACCGCCGAGGCCGCGCCGGATGTCGCCGCCGGCCTGGAGCGCGCCCTGGCGGACGGCGCGCCCCGGCTGATGATCTGCGGCTCGCTCTACCTGGCCGGCGAGGTGCTGGCGATGAGCCAGGAGACCTGGCCGACCTAGTGAACCGCCGGGGCGGCCAGCATCCAGACCGCCATGGCGATCATCATCAGGTTCTCGGTCAGGGAGACGAAGCCCAGGGGAACCTTGCTGGCGCCCCCGACGCAGGCGCATTTCAGCTCGCGCCGATCAATGTAGACGGCCTTGAACACCGACACCGCGCCGATGCCGCCGATCACCAGGGCGATGGGCGCCGACAGCCAGGTCAGCACCCCGGCCGTCATCAGGACCCCCGCGGCGAGCTCGGCGAAAGGATAGATCCGGCCGTAGGGGACCCAGCGCCGGGCCAGCAGGTCGTAGTTCAGGAACATGCTCGCGAAGCGGTCGAGGTCCTGCAGCTTGAGCAGGGCCAGGATCATCATCGACAGGCTGATGAACCACTCGCCGGCCCGCAGGCTGAAGGCCTGGCCGAAGGCGGCCTGGCTGACCGCCAGGGCCATCAGGGTGGCGACCGCGAACACCGCGATGACCGGCGTATAGCTCGTCGCCTCGGGATCGCGGACCTTGAGGCCGAAATGGCGGCGCAGGTCGTCGTAGCCGCCGATCCGCGCGCCGTCGATGAACACCTGGGGCGTGGTCTTCACCCCGTGCTCGGCCTTGAAGGCGTCGGTCTCCTCCCGGGTGGTCAGGGGATGGTCCTCGACGTGATAGCCCCGGCTGCGCAGCAGGTGGAGGGCTTGCAGCCCGTAGGGGCAGGTGTGGTCGGGCATGCCCGCGACGTGGATCACGGGCGGGAGCTTGCGCTGGGGGTCACCCAGGGCGGCGCACAGGCGGCGCATGCGGCCGAGCGACAGGTCGATCAGCTTGGGATGCAGCCGGCGCAGCCGTTCGAGTG
>DASPLD010000178.1:0-3050 GCA_035627755.1 Caulobacter sp.
CGGGCTGACGATGGCGCTCGCCGTGGTGGCCGCCGCCCAACAGACGTCGGGTCCCCCACCGAAGGCTCCGCCGGCGGCGAAGACGCCGCCGGCCGCGCCGGCCGCGCCCGCCCCCGAGGAGCCGCCGCCCGCCGACGTCGCTCCGCCGCCGCCGGTGACCACGGCGCCGACCCCCGTCCCGGTCGAGCCGATCCCGGAGGAAAAGCCGGCGGCCAAGCCGCGGGCGGCCCAGAGCAGGCCGGTCGAGCCGGTCAAACGGGTCCGCTCGGGCTCAGCCATCATCCAGGCCCTGGACAAGGTGACCGCCGAGACCCTGCGGTTCGAGGTGCCGATCAACGGGTCGGTGCGGTACAAGTCGCTGGTGTTCACGGTGCGGGCCTGCGAGACCGCCGCGCCGGACGAGGAGGCTCCGGAATCGGCGGCCTATATCCAGGTGGACTCCTCGCCCAAGCCGCAACCGGGACGGCCCGCGCCGCCGACTCGGCAGGTGTTCCGCGGCTGGATGTTCGCCTCCTCGCCGGGTCTGAACCCCCTGCAGCACCCGGTCTATGACGCCTGGCTGATCGCCTGCAAGGCGGGCTGAGCGCCGCCTTCGAAGCGGTGGAAGTCGGCTTGCGCCTCGAGGGCGACCGCGAGGCGGCGGTGGTATTCGGCCCGGGGAATCTCGACGACGCCGAACTGTTTCAGGTGGTCGGTGACGAACTGGCAGTCGAGCAGGCGGTAGCCGCCGACGATCAGCCGGGCGACGAGGTGGACCAGGGCCACCTTGCTGGCGTCGCGGGCGCGGGAGAACATGCTTTCGCCGAAGAAGGCGCCGCCGAGCGAGACACCGTAGAGGCCGCCGACGAGGGCGCCGTCCTGCCAGCATTCGATGGAGTGGGCCTGGCCGCGGCGATGGAGCTGGCCATAGAGGTCTTCGATCACCGGATTGATCCAGGTGTCCTCGCGGCCGGGGGCGGACTGGGCGCAGAGGTCGACGACCTGGGCGAAGGCGGTGTCGATGCGGACCTCATAGCGATCTGACCTGACCGTGCGGGCCAGCCGGGCCGGGAGGCGAAAGCGGTCGAGGGGCAGGACGCCGCGGCGCTGCGGATCGATCAGGAAGACGCCCTCGTCCTCTCGGGAATCCGCCATCGGAAAGACGCCGCGGCGGTAGCAGGCGATGAGGTCTTCGAGGGTGAAGGCGTCTTGCACGCGGTCAGCTTAGCCTTGCGCGAACTTTCCCGTCATCCCGGCCGGAGCGCGACGCGCGGAGAGCCGGGACCCAGGGGCGGCGGTCATTGGCGGATCGTGCAGATTGTGCATCGTGCTCCGTCACCCCTGGGTCCGGATAGCCGCTACGCGGCTTCCGGGATGACGGAATGTGTTTGGGTTCAGGGCCTTACCCCTGCGCCTTGATCCACTTTTCCAGCCAGTGGATGTTGTAGTCGCCGGCGCGGATGTCCTCGTTCTGGAGCAGGTCCTGGAACAGGGGAATCGTCGTCTCGATGCCGCTGACCACCATTTCGCCAAGGCACCGCTGGGTCCGGGCGATGCATTCGGCGCGGTCGCGGCCGTGGACGATCAGTTTGCCGACCAGGGAGTCGTAGTAGGGCGGGATCGAGTAGCCGGCGTAGAGGCCGCTATCGAGGCGCACGCCCAGGCCGCCCGGTGCGTGGAAGTCGGTGACCTTGCCCGGCGACGGCGTGAAGGTGCGGGGGTTCTCGGCGTTGATGCGGCATTCGATGGCGTGGCCCTCGAAGACGACCTCGTCCTGGGTGAAGCTGAGCGGCAGGCCGGCGGCGACGCGGATCTGTTCGCGGACCAGGTCGATGCCGGTGATGGCCTCGGTGACCGGGTGCTCGACCTGCAGGCGGGTGTTCATCTCGATGAAGAAGAACTCGCCGTCCTCCCACAGGAACTCGATGGTGCCGACCCCGAGGTAGCCGATGGCGCGGATCGCCTCGACGACCACCTCGCCGATCTTCTTGCGCTGGGCCGCGTCCAGGGCCGGGGAGGGCGCCTCTTCCAGCACCTTCTGGTGACGGCGCTGGAGAGAGCAGTCGCGCTCGCCCAGGTGGACGACGTTGCCGTGGCTGTCGGCCACGACCTGGAGCTCGATGTGGCGGGGCTTCTGGAGGTAGCGCTCCATATAGACCGCGTCGTCGCCGAAGGCCGCGCGGGCCTCCGAGCGGGCGGTGGAGACGGCCTCGTAGAGGTCTTCCTGGGTCTGGGCGACCTTCATGCCGCGACCGCCGCCGCCGGCGGCCGCCTTGATCAGCACCGGGAAGCCGATCTCCTTGGCGGCCGCGAAGGCCTCCTCCTCGGTGGTGACCGCGCCGTCCGAGCCGGGGACCACCGGGATGCCGGCGTCCTTCACCGCCTGCTTGGCGGTGATCTTGTCGCCCATCATCCGGATGTGCTCGGGCTTGGGCCCGATGAAGGTGAAGCCGTGGCTGTTCACGATTTCGGCGAAGCGGGCGTTCTCGGACAGGAAGCCGTAACCGGGGTGGATGGCCTGGGCGCCGGTGATCTCGGCGGCGGCGATGATCGAGGGGATGTTGAGGTAGCTCTTGGCCGCGCTGGCGGGGCCGATGCAGACGCTTTCGTCGGCCAGGCGGGCCCACATGCCGCTGGCGTCGGCCTCGGAATGGACCGCCACGGTGGCGATGCCCATCTCCTTGCAGGCGCGGTGGATGCGCAGGGCGATCTCGCCCCGGTTGGCGATCAGGATCTTGTCGAACACGGCCGCTACTCGATGACGACCAGGGGCTGGCCGAACTCGACCGGCTGGGCGTCGCCGACCAGGATCTCGACCACCGTGCCGGCGCGTGGGGCGGGGATCGGGTTCATGGTCTTCATGGCCTCGACGATCATCAGGGTCTGGCCGGCCGTGACGGTATCGCCCACCTTCACGAAGGGCGGCGCCTCCGGCTGCGGCTGCATGTAGACGGTGCCGACCATCGGCGAGTTGACGGTGTCGCCTTTCGACCGCTGGACCGGCGCGGCTTCCGTCGGCGCGGCGGCCGCGGGAGCCGCCGCAGGCGCGGCGGCGGCCTGCGCGGGGGCGG
>DASPLD010000179.1:0-2455 GCA_035627755.1 Caulobacter sp.
CTGCGGATGGGCCTTGAATACGCCTGCCGCAACTTCGAGCGGACGCCCTCGGGCATGGTCCACCCCAACATCCTGGCGATCAACACCGCCAAGTACTACTACGCCGCCAACTTCCACCAGATGGTGCAGAAGCTGCACGACCTGGGCGGCGGGCTGGTGCTGACCCTGCCGTCGGAGAAGGACCTGCGGGCCGAGGAGACCGGCCACTACATGCGCAAGTACCTCTACACCAAGCCCAGCGTCGACGTGGAGGCGCGCATGCGGGTCTACAACCTGATCCGCGACCTGACCGCCGACAGCTTCGGCGGCTGGAACCTGGTGGTGGCCCTGCAGGCCGGGGGCGGGCTCACCGCCCAACGCTTCATGATGAACCGCACCTACGACATGGCCGCGGCGCGCGCATCTGCGCTCAGGGCGGCCGGAGCGGCGTAACGCGTTATCTCAAGTTACACTGTTATTTGGTTTTGTTGAACACGTTATAAAACTGAGGTAGCGTCCTGCCACTTCGCAAAGAAGGAGCGCGATCAAGCGCAGCGAGGGGAGGGAAACGCATGAACCGGCAGTTGCTGGCGCTTTGCGGTGTTTCCGCATTCGCCGTTGTGTTCGCCGCCGGGCCCGCACAGGCCCAGTCCCAGCCACCCCTGGCCGACAGCGCCGCCGCCCGCGGCCGCGACGCCCAGAGCTCGGCGACCGTCCAGGAGCTCGTCGTCACCGCCCAGAAGCGGGAGGAGAGCATCAACGACGTGCCGATGTCGGTGTCGGCCGCCACGGGCGAGACCTTGAACGAGCTGGGTATCACCGACACCAGCCAGCTGGTGAAGATCGTTCCCGGCTTCAACTACACGCCCTCGTATTACGGCACGCCGGTGTTCTCGATCCGCGGCGTGGGCTTCCTCGACACCTCGCTGGCGGCGAGCCCCACGGTGAGCGTCTACGTGGACGAAGCGCCGCTGCCCTATTCGATCATGACCCAGGGCGCGACCCTGGACCTCGAGCGGGTCGAGGTGCTGAAGGGGCCGCAGGGCACCCTCTTCGGGATGAACGCCACCGGCGGCGCCATCAACTACGTCGCCAACAAGCCGACCGAGACGTTCACGGCCGGCCTGGACGCGAGCTACGGCCGTTTCAACACGGTCGACCTGCAGGGCTTCGTCTCGGGGCCGATCACCGAGACGCTCCGGGCCCGCCTGGCGCTGCGGATGATCCGCAGCGGCGACTGGCAGCGCAGCTACACCCGCAACGACAGCGTCGGCGAGCAGGACTTCCTCAACGGCCGTGCGTCGCTGCTCTGGACCCCGACCGAACGCTTCCGCGCCCTGCTGCAGGTCAGCGCCTGGCAGGACCGGGGCGAGACCCAGATGGGCCAGCTGTTCGGGTTCGCGCCGCTGAACCCGGTCAATGGGGTGGACCCGCGGATCCTCGCCTATCCGCTGGCGCCGCGGAAGGCGCGCGCGGCGGACTGGGGCGCGTGCGTCAACACCTCGCCGCTGGATCCGCCGTTCGACCAGCACCCGGCGCCGTTCCTGTACGACCCGCCGCGGCCGCTCAACTCGACCATCTGCACGGGCTTCCAGAAGGACAACACCTTCTATTCGGGCACCCTGCGGGTGGACTACGACGTGAGCGAGGACCTCACCCTGACCACGCTGGTGGGCCACGCCCGCTTCGACCGGTTCCAGCCGATCGAGGGCGACGGGATGATCTTCCAGGACTACGAGTCGCTGCAGCGCGGGCACATCGCCTCGACGTTCGTCGAGGGCCGCCTGGCGGGCAGCTTCGGCGGCCGCGGCAACTGGCTGGTGGGCGGCAACTACCAGCACGACGACACCTGGGACAATTTCCTGCAGACCTACGGCGGATCGTCGGCGGTGCCGGTGTTCGGTATCCGGCTAGGGCCGACGCGGCCGGTGAACGACCAGACCACCAAGGCCGTGGCGGTGTTCGCCAACGCCGAGTTCCCGCTCTCGGACCAGTTCGCCGTCCAGGCCGGCGTCCGCTACACCGACACCCGCAAGGACTTCTTCGGCTGCGGCACCGACGGGGGCGACGGCACCTGGGCGCTGATCTCGCAGCAGATCCAGAACTTCCTGGCCATCGTGAACGGCCTGCCGCCGATGGGCGTCAACGTGGGCCCCACCGGCTGCGCGACGACCGGCCCGCCGCCCACGTTCAATCCGATCCCCTTCAACGACGAGTTGGACGAGGACAACGTCTCCTGGCGGGTGAGCGCCAACTATCGGCCCACCGAGGACACCCTGCTCTACGCCAACGTGAGCCAGGGTTATAAGTCCGGCAGCTTCCCCACCGTGGCCACCTCGGCGTTCAGCCAGCTGCGCCCGGCCACCCAGGAAAAGCTGCGGGCCTACGAGGCCGGCTTCAAGGCCGGCCTGGCCCAGGGGACCCTGCAGCTCAACGGCGCCGTCTTCTACTACGACTACAAGGACAAGCAGATCCT
>DASPLD010000180.1:0-8550 GCA_035627755.1 Caulobacter sp.
GGCCAGATGAGCTTCCACGGCGCGGTGGTGATCACCAACCTGTTCGGCGCCATCCCGCTGGTGGGCCCGTCCATCACGACCTGGCTGTGGGGCGGGTTCGCCGTGGACAACCCCACGCTGAACCGCTTCTTCTCGCTGCACTACCTGCTGCCGTTCATGATCGCGGGCGTGGTCGTCCTGCACATCTGGGCCCTGCATGTGGTCGGCCAGAACAACCCGACGGGCATCGATCCCAAGTCCAAGGCCGACACCCTGCCCTTCACCCCGTACGCGACGGTGAAGGACGGCTTCGCGATGAGCGTCTTCCTGGTGCTGTTCGCGGTGTTCGTCTTCTACATGCCCAATGCGCTCGGCCATGCCGACAACTACATCGAGGCCAACCCGCTGGTGACCCCGGCGCACATCGTGCCCGAGTGGTACTTCCTGCCCTTCTACGCCATCCTGCGCGCCGTGCCGGACAAGGTGATGGGCGTGGTGGCCATGTTCGGCGCCATCGGCGTGCTGTTCGCCCTGCCCTGGCTGGACACCTCGAAGGTCCGCTCGATGCGCTACCGGCCGATGGCCAAGCTCTACTTCGTGGTGCTGGTCATCGTCTGCCTCATCCTCGGCTACTGCGGCGCCAAGCTGCCGGACGACCCGATCATCCCGGGTCTGGTCACCTTCCAGATCCTGGAGAGCGACCTCAACAGCTTCGTCTGGCTGTCGCGCATCGCCACCCTCTACTACTTCGCCTACTTCCTGGTGATCATGCCGCTGCTGGGCCTCATCGAGACCCCGTTGCCGACCCCGGAAACCATCGCCTCGCCGGCGCTGTCCCACCCCGCCACCACGCCCGCGGGCGCCGTGGCCGACGCCGAAAAGAAGGGCTGAGCCTCCATGCTGCGCAAACTCACCCTGATCGCGGCGGCGCTCACCACCCTGGTCGCGGCCCCGGCCCTGGCCGCCGGCGGCGCTAAGCATCCGCACGACATCGCCTACAGCTTCGAAGGCCCGTTCGGGAAGTTCGACCAGGCCCAGCTGCAACGCGGCTACAAGGTCTACCGCGAGGTCTGCGCCGCCTGCCACTCCATGAAGCTGCTCAGCTTCCGGAACCTCGGCGACAAGGGCGGTCCCTTCTACGACAAGAAGTACAAGAACCCGAACGACAACCCCTATGTGAAGGCGCTGGCCGCCGAGATCCAGGTGCCGGACATCGACACCGAGACCGGCGACGAGATCACCCGTCCCGCCGTGCCGGCCGACCGCTTCCCCAGCCCCTTCAAGAACGACTACGCCGCCCGCGCCAGCAATGGCGGCGCCCTGCCGCCGGACCTGTCGGTGATCGCCAAGGGCCGGGCCGGCGGGCCGGAATACCTGGCGGCCTTCCTGACCGGCTACGAGGCGCCGCCCAAGGGCCTCACCGTGCCGGCCGGCCAGTACTACAACGCCTACTTCCCCGGCGACCTGTCGGCCGGCTGGCAAACCGACCGCAAGGACGAGAAGGACAAAGACCCGGTCCCGCCCGGCGGGTTCGTGGCCATGCCGCCGCAGCTCGCGCCCGGCAAGGTGACCTTCGACGACAACACCCCCTCGACGGCGCACCAGCAGGCGGTCGACGTGGCGGCATTCCTGATGTGGGCCGCCGAGCCCAAGCTGGAGGAACGCAACCAGACCGGCTTCGCGGTGATGATCTACCTGCTGCTGTTCTCGGCCCTGCTGTATGCCAGCTACCGCCGGGTGTGGCGCAACGAGAGCCACTAGGCGCTCACACCGCCCATGAGATCAGGGCCCGGGAGCGATCCCGGGCCCTTTTTCGTTTCGGCTCAGCCACCAACCCCGTCATCCCGGCCGCAGCGCGCAGCGCGGAGAGCCGGGACCCGGGGGCGGTGGGCAGGCTGTTGGCCGCCGCCAATCCTCCGCCCTGTCACTCCTGGGTCCCGGGTCTACGCCGCGCTTCGCCCGGGATGACGGAAAGGAATTAGCGCCGATCGCCGCGGTCGCCGTCGCCGGGCTTGACCTTGGTCTTGGCCTTCTGGCGCTGGTCCGCGGCCAGGGACTTGCCGACGTCGACCTGTTCCTTGAATTGGCCGTTCTCGTCGCGGCGGACATAGCGCTTGTCGCCGGGGTTGGGTTCGATCAGTTCACGGGGCATGGAAATCTCCTTCGCGGAGATAGAATCCGCTGATCCGCCAGCCGTTCCCTATTTCGCCAGCCCGATCGCCTTCAGCCGCTCGTGCAGGAATTCGCCGGCGGTGATGTCGGGGTACTTCTTGCCCTCGCCCAGGCAGCTGGGCAGCACGTCCAGCGGCGTCGCCAGGGTCGGGTGCATGAAGAAGGGCATGGAGTAGCGACTGACGTTCTCGGCGCCGTCCGGGTTGACCACCCGGTGGGTGGTGGAGGGGATCACCCCGTTGGTCAGCCGCTGCAGCATGTCGCCGGAATCGACGATCAGGTTCCTCGGCGCCGTCTCGACCGGCAGCCAGGTCCCGTCGCGGTCGAGCAGCTGCAGGCCTGCGCCCTTGGCCGCCACCAGGATGGTGATGAAGTTGATGTCCTCGTGCGCCGCCGAGCGCACGGCCCCATCCGCGTCGCCCGCCACCGGCGGATAGTGCAGCACCCGCAGCAGGGAGGTGCCGTACTTCACCTTGGCGTCGAACCAGGTCTCCGGGAGGCCGAGGTTGGGAGCCAGGGCGCGCAGCAGGATCTGGCCGGTCTCGTTGAGGGCGGCGAACAGGCGGGTGAACACTTCCTGGAAGTCGGGGATCTCGGCCGGCCAGACGTTTTCAGGGAAGGGCTCGTCCGCGGGCGCCTCGGGGCTGGGGTCATGGCCGATCTGCCAGAACTCCTTGAGGTCCGGCTTGGCGTTGTCCTTGGCGTGCTCGACGCCGAACGGGGTGTAGCCGCGCATGCCTGCGGCGTACCGGCGCTTGGCGGCCTCGGGCAGGTCGAACAGCCGGGCGGCGAGGTCGTAGGCCCGCTCGAGCAGCTCGGCCGAGACGTTGTGGTCGGTCAGGGTGAAGAAGCCGTACGCCTTCAGGCCCCGGAACAGGTCCTCGGAGAAGGCCGCGCGGCTGGCCGCGTCGCCGTGGGTATAGGCCTTGAGGCTGAGTTCGGGGACGCGCTTGGTCATGTCGGTCTCTCGCCGGTTGGGCGAAGGTTCTACCGCCGGCCAAGGGCGGCGTCGACCTCGGCCCGCCAGGGCAGCGCCGGCTGGGCCCCGGGCCTGGTGGTCGCCAGGGCGCCGGCCGCGCAGGCGAACGCCAGCGCCTGGTCCGGCGCCTGCCCCTCCAGCAGGGCGACGGTCAGGGCGGCGACGAAGCAGTCCCCGGCGCCGGTGGTGTCGACCACGGAAACCGGCGGCGGCGTGGCCGAGGCGATCTGCGCGCCGTCGCCGAACAGCCGGGCCCCGGCCGCCCCCAGGGTGATGGCGACCAGTCCGCGGGCGGCGTGGACGGCCTCGCCGTAGAAGGCGGCCTCGGTCTCGTTGACCACGATCAGGTCCGCCCGGGCCAGCAACGCCTCCGGAACCCGTGCGGCGGGCGCCAGGTTGACCGCCACGAAGCCGGTGGCGCGTTCGGCGGCGGCCGCGACGGTGGGGATCGGCAACTCCAGCTGCAGGACGACGGCGCCCTCCAGGGTGTTGGGCAGGTCGCCGGGCTGGACGGCGGCGTTGGCGCCGGGGGCGACGATGATCTGGTTCTCCCCGCCTGCCGCGACGGCGATCAGGGCGACGCCGCTCGGCTCCCCCGGCCTCGTCGCCACCCCCCACAGGTCGACGCCGTCGCGGCGCAGGAGGCCAAGCGCCTCGTCGGCCATGCCGTCCCTGCCCGTGGCTCCGATCAGCTGCACCTCCGCGCCGAGCCGGCGGGCGGCAAGCGCCTGGTTGGCGCCCTTGCCGCCCGGATGGCGGGCCAGGGTCGCGCCGGTGACGGTCTCGCCCGGCGCCGGCAGGCTGGCCGCGGTGGCCACGAAGTCGAGGTTGATGGAGCCGACGACCGTGAGGGAGACGCTCATCGGGATAGCGCCTCGGCCAGCAGGTCGAACACCCCCTGGCCATCGGCCCGGGTCACCCACTGGACGGCGGAGGGCTCATCGAGCCGGAACTCGACGGCGGTGTGGCCGAGGGTCAGCGGCGAGGCCGTCTCCACCGTCAGGGCGCAGGGTGCGGTCTCGAAGAGGTCCGGGCGCAGCAGCCAGGCAATCGGACAGGGATCGTGCAGCGGCGCGTCCGCCCCCCGGACGATGGTCGCCTCGATATGGCGCGAGAAGCGCAACAGGGTCGCGCAGGCGCGCGCCGCGTCCGACCCGATCGCCTCGATGGCGGCGATCCGCGCCTCGGTGGCCCTCACCTGGTGGGTGGCGTCCAGGCCGTGGACGATGACCGGCGCCCCGGAGCTGAACACCACATGGGCGGCATGAGGATCGGCGTAGATGTTGTACTCGGCCGAGGCGGTGATGTTGCCGCCCTCGGCCCGCGCCCCGCCCATCGCCACCACCCGGCGCAGGCGCCGGACGATGGCCGGTTCGAGGACCATGGCCATGGCCAGGTTGGTGAAGGGGCCGGTGACGACCACGTCGACCGTCCCCGCCGGCCGCTCCATCAGGGTGCGGACCAGGAAGTCGACGGCATGCGGGCCGGGCTCGTCGGCGACCGGCGGCAGCGTCAGGTCGCCCAGCCCCGATTCGCCGTGGAAGTGGCCGGCCTCGACCGGCTCGCGGACCATCGGCCGGGCGCAGCCGGCGAAGACCGGCACGTCCGGCCGGCCGGCGATCTTCCGGATGATTCGGGCGTTGCGCGCCGTCAGGGCGGCGCTGACGTTGCCGGCCACAGTGGTGACGCCGAGGATGTCCAGCGACGGGCTGGCAAAGGCCAGCAGCAGGGCGACGCCGTCGTCGACGCCGGGATCGCAGTCGATGATCAGGGAAAGGTTTGACACGGGCCCATTGTCGGCCGGAGCGCCTCTCCCCCGCAAGAGCCGCTAGAGGGCCCCGACTTCCCGCAGCTGGTCGAGGAAGCGGCGGGTGTTGGCGTAGTTCCGCGAGGTCAGGTTCATAGTTTCCTGCTCGGCGAACACCCGGCCGGGCACCACGACCCCATCCTCCAGCCGCTCGACCCGGCCGGCCTTGATCAGCCGCTGCACGTGGCGGCGGGCTGTCTCATAGGAGAGGCCGAGGTCCCGGGCGATGACATAGACGCTGACCGGCTGGCGGTGCTCGTCCGGCGGGATGTCCTGGACCGCGCGGTAGCCGCTGTCCGCCCCGTTCATATGGCGGGTGTTGGCGTCGGTGATGGCCAGCAGGATCAGGCCGTCGAGGATGTCGCCATTCCCGAACGCCCGCACCAGGCCGAGCGCGTTGAGGAACCAGCGCGAGCCGATCCGCGCGACCAGCCGCTTCTGGTCGAGCGCCGCCTCGTCGTTGACCGCGACCGGATGCGCCGTCGCCTTGAATGCCTGTTGAACCATGCTCGTCCCCCCAAAGACAGCGTCATGATGTAGGGCGGCCCGAAGCTACCCGTGGGTACGATGCACCAATTTGGGGGCAACTCAAGCACCGAGTGACCCATATTGATGAAGGTGGACACCATGACGCGGGCCGGGGAATATCGATCCGTCGAGAGCTTTCAGCCTGCCCCGGGGGTTTCATGCCGTTTCGCGCCGCTCTGAGCGCCGTCCTCGCCCTGTCCCTGGGCCTCGCCTCGGCAGCCCTCGCGCAGGAAGCGCCGTCCGCCGCCGCGGGCTATCGCCTGCCGCCGGCCCCGATCCCGCAGATCATCGACGCGGAACCAACCCCGGTGATCGTACCCTCGCGCGACCGCCGCCTGATCGCCGTGATGGGCCGCGAGAACCTGCCGTCGATCGCGGCTGTATCCGAGCCGATCCTGCGGCTGGCCGGCTCGCGGGTGAATCCGCGGACCAATGGCCCGATCGAGCAGCGCACCACCTACCTGCGGTCCCTGAGCGTCATCTCCGTGGCGGGCGGGCCGGAGATCAAGGGGCGGTTGCCGGCGGGCATGCGGGCGCTGAGCGTCTCCTGGTCGCCCGACGGGCGTTGGCTGGCGATGATGGCTGAGGCGAAGGACGGGCTGGACCTGTGGGTCGTGGACGCCAGGACCGGCGAAAGCCGCCGGGTCGGCGACGCCAAGCTGAACGCCGCGTTCGGCGCGGCCTACGGCTGGCTGCCCGACAGCAGCGGCTTCCTGGCCCGTATCGTCCCGCCTGGCCGGGGCCTGCCGCCGGCCACCCCGACGACCCCGACGGGGCCCCTGGTGCAGGAGAGCAGCGGCCGCGCCGCCCCGGTGCGCACGGCCCAGGACCTGCTGGCCTCGCCCCATGACGAGATCCTGTTCGAGCATTATTTCACCAGCCAGCTGGCGCGCATCGACCTGGCCTCGGGCGCCGTGAAGCCGGTGGGCCGACCCGGCCTCTACAGCGGCGTCCAGGTTTCACCCGACGGCCGCTACATCCTGGTCAACCGGATCAAGCGGCCCTTCAGCTACATCGTGCCCTGGAGCCGGTTCCCGACCGAGGTGGCGGTCATCGACTGGGAGGGCAGGACGGTGAAGACCGTGGTCGACCGCCCGCTGGCCGACGACCTGCCGCCCCCGTTCGACGCGGTGGTGACCGGGCCGCGGGCCGTCGGCTGGCGCGACGACGCGCCCGCGACCCTCTACTGGGCCGAGGCCCAGGACGGCGGCGACCCGCGCAACAAGGTCGAGATTCACGACCGTGTCCTGATGCAGGCGGCCCCCTTCGTCGCGCCGCCGACGGTGCTGGTCGACCTTGCCGAGCGCTTCGCCGGCGTCGACTGGGGCCGGTCCGACCTGGCCATCGTCTACAGCCGCTGGTTCGACACCCGCCACGAGACCCGGCTTGCGGTGAACCCGGCCCAGCCCGGCGCCCCCCGCGTCCTGGTCAGCCGAAACTACCAGGGCCGCTACGACGACCCCGGCGACGTGCTGACCACCGCCCTGCCGAACGGCCGGCAGGTGATCCGCTTCACGCCCGACGGCCAGGGCGTCTACATGACCGGCGACGGCGAGACGCCCAAGGGGGGCTTTCCCTTCCTGTCGGTGATGTCGCTGAAGGACGGGAAGTCCGCGCGGCTGTGGACCTCCGGCGCCAGTCACTACGAAGAGGTGCTGGACCTGATCGACCCTGGCCGGCTGACCATGCTGACCCGGCGCGAGAGCCGCACCGACAATCCCAACTTCTTCCTGCGCTCGGCAATGGACGGCAGGCTGGTCCAGCTGACCCGCATCCCGGACCCGGCCCCGCAGTTCGCCGGGGTTACCAAGCAGGAGGTGAAGTACAAGCGCGCCGACGGGGTGCAGCTGTCGGGCACCCTCTATCTGCCCGCCGGCTACGACAAGGACCGCGGCGGGCCGCTGCCCATGCTGATGTGGGCCTATCCTGCGGAATTCACCGACGCCGGAGTCGCCGGCCAGACGGTCGACCGGTCGAACCGCTTCACCCGGCCGGGCGGCATCAGCCACCTCTTCCTGCTGACCCAGGGCTACGCCATCTTCGACAACCCCTCGATGCCCATCGTCGGAATCGACGGCGCCGAGCCCAACGACACCTACATCGAACAGCTGACCGCCGACGCCCAGGCCGCGGTCGACGCGGTGGTGGCGATGGGCGTGGCCGACCGCGACCGGATCGCCATCGGCGGCCACAGCTACGGCGCCTTCATGACCGCCAACCTGCTGGCCCACACTGACCTGTTCCGCGCCGGCATCGCCCGCTCCGGGGCCTACAACCGCACCCTCACCCCGTTCGGCTTCCAGTCCGAGCAGCGCACCTACTGGGAGGCGACCGACACCTACACCAAGATGAGCCCCTTCACCTATGCGCCCCGGATCAAGGAGCCGATCCTGCTGATCCACGGCGGGGCGGACGACAACAGCGGCACCTTCCCGGTGCAGACCGAGCGGTTCTTCGCGGCCCTGAAGGGATCCGGCGCGACGGCCCGCTATGTGGTTCTCCCCAACGAGGCGCACGGCTACCGCGCCCGGGAATCGACCCTGCACACCCTGTGGGAGATGACCGAGTGGATGGACCGCTATGTGAAGAAGGCGCCGGCGCGGAAAGCCGCCAACGGCGCGCAGTGAGCGTTTGACCTGAAAGGGTGAACAGGCAACTTTCGCCCCCTTCGGCCGCTAGGATTCCACATGCTCCGCTCCCTCGCCGTCCGCGTGCTGATCGCCCTGGTGCTCGGGCTGCTCGTCGGGGCGGGGTTGCAGGTCTGGGCGCCGCCTCGGCTGCAGGAGGGGGCGGTCATCGTCGAGGCGCTGGGGACGCTCTGGCTCAACGCGCTTCGAATGACCATCGTGCCGCTGGTCTTCACCCTGCTGGTGCTGGGCATCGCCTCGGTGGCCGACGCGGCGGCGACCGGCAAGCTTGCGGCCAGGGCCATCGGACTGTTCGCGGTGTTCCTGGCGGTGTTCGCGGTGTTCAGCGTGGCGGTCACCCAGGGCTGGCTGGCCCTCTGGCCGATCGACGAGACGGCGGGGGCGGCGCTGCGGGCCAGCGCCCAGGCGCCGGACGCCGAAGCCGCCAAGGCCTCGAC
>DASPLD010000181.1:0-21573 GCA_035627755.1 Caulobacter sp.
CACCCCGGCCCGCGCGGCGGCGATCGACGGCTCCATGATGTTGCGGCCCTCGGCGGCGGCGGCCTTCAGCTCGGCCAGGGCCGCGGCGGCGGCGCCCTGGTCGCGCTGCGCCCGCCAGGCCTTCAGCTTGGCCACCACCTCGGCTTCCAGCTTGGGGTCGACCGTCTCGATGGCGCCCTCGCCGGCCGACAGCGGGCTCTCGGCGGTCTCGGTCCAGCGGTTGACCCCGACCACCGTCATCTCGCCGGTCTCGATGTGGCGGAACCGCTCGGCGTTGGAGCCGACCAGCTGTTCCTTCATGTAGCCGATGGCCGCCGCCGCCCCGCCCATGGCGTCGATCTTCGCCAGTTCGGCCAGGGCGCCGGCCTTCAGCTCGGCGACCTTGGCCTCGACCACATGGCTGCCGGCGAACAGGTCCTCGTATTCCAGGAGGTCGGTCTCGTAGGCCAGCACCTGCTGCATCCGCAGCGACCACTGCTGGTCCCAGGGCCGAGGCAGGCCCAGGGCTTCGTTCCAGGCCGGCAGCTGCAGGGCCCGCGCCCGGGCGTCCTTGGAGAGGGTGACGGCCAGGGCCTCCAGCAGGATGCGGTAGACGTTGTTCTCCGGCTGCTGCTCGGTCAGCCCCAGGCTGTTGACCTGCACCCCGTAGCGGAAGCGGCGGGCCTTGGGGTCCTGGACGCCGTAGCGGTCCCGGAGGATCTCGTCCCACAGCTGGGTGAAGCTGCGCATCTTGCAGAGCTCGGTGACGAACCGCACCCCGGCGTTGACGAAGAAGCTGATCCGGGAGGCGACGATCTCGAAGTCGGCTTCCGGGACCTGGCCCCCGGCCCGCACCGTGTCGAGCACCGAGATGGCGGTCGCCAGCGCATAGGCCAGCTCCTGCTCCGGCGTCGCCCCGGCCTCCTGCAGGTGGTAGCTGCAGACGTTGATCGGGTTCCACTTGGGCGTCTCGCGATAGCACCAGGCCACCATGTCGCCGATCAGCCGCAGGCTCGGCTCCGGCGGGAAGATATAGGTGCCGCGGGAGAGGTATTCCTTGATCAGGTCGTTCTGGGTGGTGCCCTGGAGCTTGTCGCGCGCCGCCCCCTGCTCGTCGGCCAGGGCGACATACATCGCCAGCAGCCAGGCGGCCGGGGCGTTGATGGTCATCGAGGTGTTCATCCGGTCCAGCGGGATGGCCTCGAACAGGGTCCGCATGTCGCCCAGGTGGCCGACCGGCACGCCAACCTTGCCCACCTCGCCCCGCGCCAGGACGTGGTCGGCGTCGTAGCCGGTCTGGGTCGGGAGGTCGAAGGCCACCGACAGCCCGGTCTGGCCGGCGGCCAGGTTGCGCCGGTAGAGGGCGTTGGACTTAGCCGCCGTCGAATGGCCCGCATAGGTGCGGAAGATCCACGGGGCGTCGGGGGCGTGCTGGAAGGGAAGGTCGCTCATCAGGCGCGGATCATGGCGACGAGCGTTGTGCAGCGCAACAATTTTGCTGGCGGCGACCTTGAGACCGCCCCGAACGGGCAGGAATTGCCGCTCAGGCGTGGGCCAGCTGCGGCGCGGCCTCGAGCGCCCGGGCGGTCGACCGGACGGGGCCAGCGTCGGCGCTGGCCGTCGGAGGGGCGGCGATCAGCCGCTCCACCGCCAGCCACAGCCGGCCGAGCTCGCGATCGCTGGCTTCCGAACCCCATTCGGCCGCCGAGCAGCCGTTGGCCAGGGACTGCTGATAGGCCAGGCGCGAGGCGACCGTGGCCGCCATCGGCAGGCCGATCACCTCGAGGGCCTCGATCGCCTTGCGGACCGCCGGGGCCTCGATGTCGCCCCGGGCCGGCGGAGTCTGGTTCAGCACCACCGCCGCGGTCCGCCGCAGCCGCCGGATCATTTCCGCGGACTGGGCCACGGAGGCGATGTCCAGGAAGGTCGGCCGGCAGACCGCCAGGCACAGGTCGGCGCAGTTGACGGCCAGGGCCACGTCGGCCTCCGGATAGGCCGGGGTGTCGATGATCACCAGGTCGTAGCCTTCGCGCCCGGCCGTGACCGTCGTCTGGAACAGCTTGCCCGCCGCCGCCGCCATCACCCGCGGGCCCGGCGCCTGGCGCGCGCGCAGGCTGTGGGTGGTGGACCCCTGCGGGTCGCTGTCGATCAGAAGCACCTTGAGGCCCAGGGCGTGGGCCTGGAGGGCCAGGTTGACGGCGATGGTGGTCTTGCCCGCGCCGCCCTTGCGGGAAATTGCGGAGATGATCTTCATACCACGCCCTCATGGCTCGGACCGGCGCGGCGCCGGACTTGAAGCCCCCTTCGACCGGGCGGAACCTGCCAAAGGCGGACGATACCGGAAAGCCCCAGGGCCCTGAAGTTACAAGAATTTACGTTGTTCGCCGATCGCGAGCGTCCCAACGGCGGCCGGAGACGCTAAGGGTCGGAGGCTTGCAGGATGGAGACTCGATGAAGCTCGCTGTACTGGACGACGACCCGGTTCAGGTCGAGGCGATCACCACCGTGATCGACGGCGCCGGCTACCGGTCGGTCGCGTTCACACGCGCCGCCGCCCTGCTGTCGGCCCTGCGTCGCGAGACCTTCGACCTGCTGATCGTCGACTGGGCGCTGCCGGACCGGTCGGGGCTGGACGTCATCCGCTGGGTGCGCCTCAACGTCGATCCGCCGCCGCCGAT
Organism: Caulobacter sp.; assembly: GCA_035627755.1. GTDB lineage: Bacteria > Pseudomonadota > Alphaproteobacteria > Caulobacterales > Caulobacteraceae > Caulobacter. The sequence goes on from DASPLD010000181.1 coordinate 2,658, forward strand.
GCTGCTGGTCACCAGCCGCACCGAGGACGCCGACATCGTCGCCGGGCTGGACGCCGGGGCCGACGACTATCTGTCCAAGCCCGTCTCGCCGGCGGTGTTGGAGGCTCGGGTCGGGGCCCTGCTGCGCCGGGCCTATCGCGGCCGCTCGGTCGGCGGGCGGGAAATCCACGCCGGCCGCGCCTTCGATCCAGCCAGCTGTTCGGTCACCCATGAGGACCGCACCGTGGTCCTCACCGCCAAGGAGTTCGCCCTGGCTCTGGTGCTGTTCCGGAACCTGCACCGCGCCCTGTCGCGCAACTACCTGATCGAGGCGGTCTGGGGCGGCGAGCCGGGACTGAACAGCCGCTCCCTGGACATGCACGTCTCGAGGATCCGCAGCAAACTCGAACTGCGGCCCGCCAGCGGCTTTCGCCTGACCCCCGTTTACAGCTACGGTTACCGGCTGGAGCGGCTCGGGGGAGGCGACGATCCGATGCGACACCTCGACGGCGAGGAATGACGCGGCGGGGCCTGTGGATCGGCCTTGCCGCCCTGGCGGCGGCGGCCTGCGCCGCGGGCGCGGCCCCGGCCCAGCCTGATCCGCGCACCATCGACTATGTTGTCAGGCCCGGCGACACCCTGTCCGGCCTGGCGACCCGATATCTCCTGCGGCCCGCCGACTATCGCGCCGTCCAGGACCTCAACGCGGTGCGCGAACCTCGAAGGATGCCGCACGGCCTGGTGCTGCGCATTCCGGTGCGGCTCCTGCGCACCAGCCCGGCGGTGGCGCGGGTGGTCAACTTCCGCGGCGCGGTGACGGTCACCCGGAACGGACGGCCGGTCGAGGCGGCCGTCGGACTGGAGGTCGGCGAGGGCGCGGTCGTCGCGACCGGGGCCAACGCCTTCGTCCGGCTGGCCCTGCCCGACGGCGGCCATGTTAGCCTGCCGTCGCGCAGCCGCGTGCGGATCGCCCGCCTGCGCACCGTCCTGCTGACCGGCGCCACCGACCAGGCCTTCCAGGTCGAGGCCGGGCGCACGGAGACCCAGGCGGCGCCGGTCGCCCCCTCCGGGGGCTTCACCATCGGAACCCCGATGTCGGTCTCGGCCGTGCGCGGCACCGAGTTCCGGGTGGCCTACGATCCTCAAGGCAACCGTTCGGCCACGGAGGTTCTCGAGGGGACCGTCGCGGTCGAAGCCGGCGGCAAGGCGATCCTGGCCAGGGCCGCCGAGGCGGTCAGTGTCGATGCGACCGGGGCCGCCCTGACCTCCTTGCTGCCCGCCCCGGAGCTCCGGCGGCCGGACGACGTCCAGAGCGCCGAGACCGTCAGCTTCGACCTCTCGCCGACGCCCGGCGCGGCCCTCTACCGGGCCCGGTTGGCCACCGACGCCGGCATGACCGACGCCTTCGCCGAGACGGAAAGCCCGGCCGGCGGGCCGGTCGTGTTCGCGGACCTGGCGGACGGCGCCTATTTCGTCCGGCTGACGGCCGTGGCTCCGGACGGGGTGGAGGGCCGGCCGTCGGTCTACAGCTTCATCCGGGCTCGCAACGGCCTGGGCGCCCTCGGATCCTCCGCCGTCGGCCAGGGCCGGGATCGGCGCTACCTGTTCCGCTGGGAGGCGGCCGGGGCCGGCGAGGCCCGCTTCCGCTTCCAGCTCCGGCTGGCCGACGCCACCGGCCCGCCGATGATCGACGAAGCCGGCCTCACCGAGCCGAGGATCACCCTCACCGGCCTGCCGCCCGGCGTCTACGAATGGCGGGTGCGGGCCACGCGGCAGGCGTTCGGCCGCACCCTGGAGACCTGGTCGCCGCCCCAGCAGCTGCGGATCGGGCGCTAGGGCGTGACCCTGGCCGGCCGCCGCATCCTGATCGAATGGCTGGCGGTCGGCCTGGTCACCTCCGCCGTGGTCGCCTGGCTGGCGTGGGGTTCGGCGATCCAGCGGCCGAACAACCTGGTCTACGATGGCCTGATGCGGCTGCGCGGCGGCCAGCCCAGCGAGCAGATCGTCATCGTGGCGATCGACAACCGCAGCATCGCCGCGCTCGGCCGCTGGCCCTGGCCACGCCGGCTGCACGGGCAGTTGATCGACCGGCTGCACGCCGCCGGCGCCAGGGCCGTCGCCTATGACGTGCTGTTCACCGAACCCTCGGCGGCGGGCGATGACGACCTGGCCCAGGCCCTGACCCGGGCCGGCAACGTCCATCTGCCGCTGATGATCGACCCGGTCGGCGACAACGGCGCGCCCTGGCAGGTCGTGCCGCCCATCCCGATCCTCGGCAGGGCCGCCGCCGGGGTGGGCCATGTCAACCTGACGGCGGACGGCGACGGCGTCGTGCGGCGGCTGCCGCTCTGGCTGGCGGCTGGCGACCGGGTCTGGCCGCACATGATCGTCCGCCTGTTCGAGCCTGGCCGCGCGGGCCCCGCGCCGTCCGGATCCGCTCGCCTGACCGGACTGGGCTCCGTCCCCTTGAGCTATCGGGGTCCGCCCGGCCAGTTCCGCACCGTGTCCTTCGTCGACCTGGTGCGGGGCGAGACGCCGCCGCAGTTCCTGGCCGGCCGCTACGTGCTGGTGGGGATGACGGCCGATGGCCTGGGCGACCGCTATGCCACCCCTGCCTCCCGCGCCGGCGAACTGACCCCGGGGGTCGAGGTCCAGGCCAGCCTGCTCGACACGCTGATCGCCGGCGACGCCCTCCGGCCGCTGGCCGGCCTAGGCCTGGCGCTGCTGTCCCTGGCGCCGGTGTGGATGCTGATGGCCGGCTTCCTGCTGCTGCGGCCGGCGCTGAACATGGCGCTCGGCGCGGGGCTGATCCTGGCGGTCTTCGCCGTCAGCGCCGCCGCCTTCTTCGCCGGCCTCTGGATCGCGCCGCTGGCGGCGGTGGCGGGGCTGGCCCTGGCCTATCCCCTGTGGAGCTGGCGGCGGCTGGCGGCGGCTTCGGCCTACATGCAGACCGAGATCGAGGCCTTCGAGACGGTCGGTCCCGGCCTGCCGAAGGTCCGGGGCGGGGCGGGCGACGTGGTCTCCCGCCAGATCGAGACCCTGCGGGCCGCCCTCGCCGCCTTCCGCACGGCCGTGCGCCAGCGGGAGGAGGCCCTGCAGCTGCTCAGCCACGACATGCGCGCGCCGCAGGTCTCGATCCTCACCCTGCTGCAGAGCCGCCAGGACCGCGCCGACCCGGAATTCGAGCGCCGCATCGCCGGCAGCGCCCGCCTCACCCTGGCCCTCGCCGAAAGCTATGTGCAGCTGGCCCGCGCCGAGTCCCGCCGGCTGGCGACGAGCCGGTTCGACCTTTCCCAGGCCCTGCTCGACGCCGCCGACATCCTGTGGCCCCAGGCCGAGGCGCGGGGCGTGCGGATCGTCACCCCGGCCGAGCCGTCGGAACTGCTGGTCGACGGCGACCAGGCAATGCTGACCCGGGCGTTGATGAACCTGATCGACAACGCGATCAAATACGGCCCGGCCGGCGGGGAGGTCGACTGCATCGTCGGGGCGGAGGGCGCGAGCGGCGCCTGCACGATCCGCGACCGGGGGCAGGGCCTGCCGGCGGAGCTCCTCGACCACCTCTACGAGCCGTTTCGGCGGGGGCCGGGGGACCGGACCGGCGCCGGGCTGGGCCTGGCTTTCGTCCGCACCGTCGCCGAGCGGCATGGCGGCTCGATCGCCTACGAGGGGGGCGAGGACGGCGCGGTCTTCGTCCTTCGCCTGCCGCTGGCGGACGAGCGCTAGGGCGGCGACAGGGCCGCCTTGGCGAGGGCCTCGACAGCGACCGCGTCGTCCATCGGGCCGGCCAGCAGGCGGGCGCTGAGGGTCCCGCCGGTCGCGCCGCTGCGCCCGTCGGTCAGCACGAGGGTCAGCCGACGGACCTGCCGCGGGCCGCGCCACCAGCGCCGCCGGCCCGGCGCGTCCAGCCAGGCGGCGCCCGAAGCGGCCGGATCCTCGCCGGCGTAGGCCCCGACCTCTTCGGGCCGGACCACATAGCTCGCCTCGATCCGCCAGGCCGACGCCTGCGGGTCCTCGCGCCAGCCGAGCTGGGACAGGGCCCGGCGCAGGTCACCGGCGACCGGCTCGTCCGCCGACAGGGCGTAGGTGGCGCCGGGAGACAGGTCGACCCCTCCGGTCCGCGCCACCTCGATGCGCGGCGCCGAGGCGCAGCCCGCGGCGAATAGCGCCAGCAGCAGGGGGATCAGGGGCGTCCTGGTCATGGGCGGACTGTACCCAGGCGGCGGGAAAACACCATCGTCCTAGCCGCGGGTGAAGCTTGGCGTCTGCTTGCGGGAAAAGGCCGCCAGCGCCGCCTGGTGGTCCTGGCTGTGGAACAGGGCCGTCAGTTCGGCGCGCTCGTCGAAGGGGCGGCCGACCACCCGCTTGACGGCCTCGACCGACAGCGGGGCGCGGGAGGCGATGCGGTCGGCCAGCTTCAGCGCCTCGTCGAGCGCCTTGCGGTGCAGGCCGGTGACCAGGCCGCGGATCAGGGCCGTCTCGGCGTCGACCGGGGCGCCGGTCAGCAGCATGGCCTTGGCCGGCCCCTCGCCGATCAGCCGGGGCAGGCGGCGGACCGAGGCCATCAGGCCGACGTTGACCCCGGAGGCGGTGAAGATGGCGTAGGGGCTGGACAGGCGGATGTCGCAGGCAAGGGCGAGCTCCAGGCCGCCGCCGAGGCAGAAGCCGTTGATCGCCGCGATCACCGGCGGCCGGGCCGCCTCGATGCGGTTCATCAGGGCGTTGAAGCCGAAGATGGCCTCCAGCCCCGCCTCGCCCCGCTGCGACGCCTCGATCAGGTCGTCGCCGGCGCAGAAGGCCTGGCCCCGGCCGGTCAGCACCACGGCCCGCACCGAAAGGTCAGCGTCGGCCTCGGCGAACGCCGAGTCCAGGTCTCTCCGCATGGCCAAACCAAGGGCGTTGACTGGCGGATGGTCGAGTTCCAGCAGGACGACGCCGGCGGCGGGACGGGAGAGATGCACAGGCATGGGCGCATTGGTCGGGGCCTGGACCCGGAATGCAAGCCGCCTTCAGCGTCATGTTGCGGCGCACAAAGATTCCGCTTGCCAGAGTCGCGGACCTGTCACACGATCCTGCCCCGGTAGCGGCGCCAACGGGCCTCCAGCGGGCATAACCTTGCGCCAAACGCCGATCCGACGGGGCGAGCGGCCCATCACCCTGGGTGAGAGACCGCAACGCCGCGCGGCGCGCCGGGAACAGGCGCGGGGACTGCCGCATTGCAACAGGACGCCACAAGGTTTCGCGCATGACCACCGACACCCTCGAGAAGACCGAGCTGAAGGACCTCTATGAGATCGGCGAGATCCCGCCGCTCGGCCACGTCCCGGCGAAGATGTACGCCTGGGCCATCCGCAAGGAGCGCCACGGCCCGCCGTCCAGCGCCATGCAGGTGGAGGTGGTGCCCACCTGGGAGATCGGCGAGGACGAGGTCCTCGTCCTCGTGATGGCCGCCGGGGTGAACTACAACGGCGTCTGGGCCGCGCTCGGCACCCCGGTCAGCCCCTTCGACGGCCACAAGAATTCCATCCACATCGCCGGCTCCGACGCCTCGGGCATCGTCTACAAGGTCGGCGCCAAGGTGAAGCGCTGGAAGGTCGGCGACGAGGTGGTCGTCCACTGCAACCAGGACGACGGGGACGACGAGGAGTGCAACGGGGGCGACCCGATGTTCTCCTCCAGCCAGCGGATCTGGGGCTACGAGACCCCCGACGGCAGCTTCGCCCAGTTCTGCCGCGTCCAGTCGCGCCAGCTGATGCCCCGGCCCAGGCACCTGACCTGGGAGGAGGCCGCCTGCTACACCCTGACCCTGGCCACCGCCTACCGCATGCTGTTCGGCCACAAGCCGCATGAACTGAAGCCTGGCCAGAACATCCTGGTCTGGGGCGCCTCCGGGGGCCTCGGCGTCTTCGCCACCCAGCTGGCCGCGGTCGTCGGGGCCAACGCCATCGGCGTGGTCTCCAGCGAGGACAAGGTCGACTATGTGCTGAGCCAGGGCGCCAAGGCGGTGCTGAACCGCAGCGACTTCAACTGCTGGGGCCAGCTGCCCACGGTGAACGGCCCCGAGTTCGACGACTACATGAAGGAGTGCCGCAAGTTCGGGAAGGCGATCTGGAACATCACCGGCAAGCGCGACGTCGACATGGTGTTCGAGCACCCCGGCGAGGCGACCTTCCCGGTGTCGGTCTTCCTGGTGAAGCGCGGCGGCATGGTGGTGATCTGCGCCGGCACCACCGGCTACAACCTGACCATGGACGCCCGCTTCCTGTGGATGCGCCAGAAGCGAGTCCAGGGCAGCCACTTCGCCAACCTCGCCCAGGCCTCCGCCGCCAACCAGCTGGTCATCGACCGCCGTGTCGACCCGGCCCTGTCGGAGGTCTTCACCTGGGACGCCATCCCCGACGCCCACGAGAAGATGCGGGCCAACAAGCACCCGCCGGGCAACATGGCCGTGCTCGTCTGCGCCCAGAAGCCGGGCCTGCGGACCTTCGAGGAAGTTCAGGAGCTGAGCGCGCCACTCTAGTCGGCGCGCTTACCCCAGATACTCAGCGCCATGGCCGCCGCGCCGGCCAGCACCACGATCGGCACAGTGGCGACCACCACCTGGCCCGGTGAGGCGCCGGCGCCGAGCAGCTGGCCGGCCGCCAGCGGTCCCAGCACCGACCCCAGCCGGCCGGCGGAGACCGCCGCCGCCACCCCTGTGCCGCGCACGCCGACAGCATAGTAGTGCGGCGCGGCGCCATAGAGGCCGAACTGGCCGGCCATCACCAGGAAGCCGGCTCCGAAGGCCAGCAGGCCGGTCATCCCCTGGCCGGGACTGGCCAGGGCCAGCAGCACCGCCACGAGGCTCGCGAACACTACGGCCAGCGGCCAGCGCACCCCCAGCCTGTCGATGGCCAGGCCGACCAGCACCCCGCCCGCCGCGCCGCCGAGGTTGAACAGCAGGGCGATCCCGGCCGCCGCCTTCGGCGTGTCGCCCAGCAGGCTCGGCAGCCAGTTGAGGAACAGGTGCAGCACCAGGGCGACCGCCGCGAAGGCGATCCACAGGGCCGCCGTGGTGGCCAGCCGGTCACGGCCGAACAGGGCCGCCAGGGCGTCGCCGGTCAGCACGTCGGCCGCCGACTTGGTCTTGGTCTCCGGCAGCAACAGCCAGAGCACCGCCGCCAGCACCAGCGGCGCGATCCCCCCGACCAGGAAGATGACCTGCCAATTTCCGACAGCGAAGTCGGACCGCGCCAGCAGTCCCACCAAGGCCCCGCCAAGCGGCATGCCGGCGGTGATCAGCCCGACCGCGGCGGTGCGACGCTTGTGGCTCGACAGTTCCGAGGTCATGGCGATCAGCATCGGCATCGCCCCGCCGAGTCCCAGCCCGGTCAGGAACCGCACCAGCAGCAGGAGTTCGAAACCACGGGTCCAGGCGGTGAGCAGCGAGAACAGCCCATAGACCGCGACCGCCGCGATCAGCACCGGACGGCGCCCCAGCCGATCGGCGGACGGGCCCGACAACCCGGCCCCGAACATCAGGCCCAGCAGGCTGGCGCTGAACGCCTGGCCGATCTTTTCGGGGTCGGTGATGCCGAGATCCGGCATCATGGTCTTGGCGGCCACCCCCATGGAGGCGATGTCGAAGCCCTCCAGCATGGCGGCCAGGAAACAGAGGCCGATGGCGATGCCGGCCGGGGTCGATCTGGTCATGGAGGAGGGCCCACCTCAGCGCCTGGACAGTTGCGGCGAAACATAGTCCGGATCGTGGGCGAAGGGCAGCGGCCGGCCGTCCCGCAGCGCCGCCAGCACGGCGGCGAAGTCGGTCTCGTAGCGAAGCCCCAGCACCGACTGCGAGCGGGCCGAATCGTAGACCCGCCCGATCCGGCCGGGCAGCGCCCACCCCTGGCGATCGTAGAGCGCCGCCGCCTCCGGGAAATACCGGCCGATCACCGCGGCCGCATCGCGCGCCAGTTCGTCCGCGTCGGCCCGCGCAAACGGCGTCGGGGCCGAGACGATGAAGCTGTCGAAGCCCAGGTCCGGCGCCCGCTCCAGGGCCAACAGATGGGCCCGCGCCGCGTCCTCGACGGTGAGGCGCCGGTGCAGCAGTTCGTTGGCCTTCAGGTTGGGGCCGGGGGGCCTGTTGTGGGTGTCGTCGTCCTCGGGGAAGAAGCGTGAGGTCCGCAGCACGACGCAGGCCAGGCCCGCCTCGCCGGCCTGCAGCCTGCACAGCCCCTCGGCGGCCAGCTTGGTCACCCCGTAGATGTTGCGCGGCGCCAGCGGCCCGGCCGCCTCGTCGAGCCAGACGGCGTGGTCGTGGGTCTCGTCCCGGATCGCCTGGGAGATCATCAGCGAGGTGGTCGAGGTGAAGACGAACCGGCCAGCGCCGTGCCGGCTGGCCGCCTGCAGCAGGTTGAGCGTCCCGGTGACGTTGACGTCCACGAAGGCCTGGGCCGGAAAGCGGGCGATGTCGGGCTTGTGCAGGCCGCCGGCGTGGATCACGCCATCGAAGCCGCCCTCGTCGAACAGCCGCTCGACCAGCGCCCCGTCGGCGACCGATCCCACCACCTCGGTGTCCGCCCCCGGCGCGACGTCGAGGCCGGTGACGGCGTGGCCGGCCGCCCGCAGCAGGGGCGCCAGGTAGCGGCCAAGCCAGCCGGAAGAGCCTGTCAGGAGCACGCGCATGGCCGTGAGGCTAAACCGCCCGGAGCCGATGCGGTCAACGGAGGCGACAATCGGTGTGGCTCTTTGGCCGTCGTGGAGGCTAGGAACGTCCCATGCGTCTTCGACTCGCCACCTGGAACATCAACTCGGTCCGCCCGCGCGGCGAACTGGTCGGCCGGATGATCGACGAGATCGCCCCCGACGTCCTGGCCCTGCAGGAGATCAAGTGCCAGGAACACGAGTTCCCGCGCGAGATGTTCGAGGCCCTCGGCTACCGCCACTTCCGCATCCATGGCCAGAAGGGCTGGCATGGGGTGGCCATCGTCTCGCGCCTGCCGCTGGAGGACGCACCCCCGCTCGACGTCTGCAAGATGGGCCACGCCCGCTGTGTCGGGGCGGTGGTCGGCGGGGTGGAGATCCAGAACTTCTACATCCCGGCCGGCGGCGACACCCCCGACCGGGAGGCCAACCCGAAGTTCGATCACAAGCTCGACTTCTACGAACAGCTGACCAAGGAGCTGGGCCGCCGCGACAGGCGCGATCCCCTGATCGTCACCGGCGACCTCAACGTCGCGCCGGGCGAGCACGACGTCTGGAACCACCGCTTCATGAGCAAGGTGGTCAGCCACACCCCGGTCGAGGTCGCGGCCATGGAGGCCCTCCAGAAGTCGCTCGACTTCATCGACCTGCCCCGCGAGGTGGTCCCCCACTCGGAGAAGCTGTTCAGCTGGTGGAGCTACCGCGCCGCCGACTTCCGCGCCTCCAACCGCGGCCTGCGGCTCGACCACATCCTGGCGACACCCGGCCTGCGCGATGCGGCCTTCCACACCGGCAAGGCGATTTCGAAGGTGCACGACGAGGTGCGCGGCTGGGACAAGCCCAGCGACCACGCCCCGGTCACGGCGGACTTCCTGATTCCCTAGGGCTGCAGCCGATACCCGCCGGCCTCGGTGACCAGCAGCTTGGCCTGGCCGGGGTCGGGCTCGATCTTCTGGCGCAGGCGGTAGACGTGGGTCTCCAGGGTGTGGGTGGTCACCCCGGCGTTGTAGCCCCAGACCTCGGTCAGCAGCTCCTCGCGGGCGATGGCCTTGGCGCCGGCCCGGTAGAGGTACTTGAGGATGTTGGTCTCCTTCTCCGTCAGCCGCACCTTCTTGCCGCGGTCGTCGACCAGCAGCTTGGAGGCCGGGCGGAACTCGTAGGGACCGATGCGGAAGATGGCGTCCTCGGAGGCTTCATGGCTGCGCAGCTGGGCGCGGATATGGGCCAGCAGCACGGCGAACCGGAAGGGCTTGGTCAGGTAGCCGTTGGCCCCCGATTCGAGGCCGAGGATGGTGTCGGCGTCGGTGGAGGCCGCCGTCAGCATGACGATCGGGCAGGTCACCCCCTGCTTGCGCATCATCTTGCAGGCCTCGCGCCCGTCCATGTCGGGCAGGTCGACGTCGAGCAGGATCATGTCCGGCCGCGCCTCGCGGGCCATGGCCGCCCCCTCGGCGGCCGTGCCGGCCTCCAGGGTGGCGAACTCCTCGTGCAGGCGGAGCTGCTCGGCCAGGGCGCCGCGCAGGTCCGCGTCGTCGTCGATGATCAGGAGGGTCTTGCGTTGCGCCATGCGGGAGACCATGCACCGTTTCGCCCCCAGAGGCCAAGCAGCAGCGCCGACCCCGGAGCGTCAAATTGATCTTTACCGCCCATTCCGACGGCCGTTTCCGGCTCGGGGACCGGACCGTCCGCTGCATCCTCGGCAAAGGCGGCGTGAAGGCGGCGGCCGACAAGCGCGAGGGCGACGGGGCCTCGCCCCTCGGAGTCTGGCCGATCCGCCGGCTGCTCTACCGCCCGGACAAGGCGCCGCCGCCGAGAACCGGCCTGGCGGTGCATCCGATCCAGCCCTGGGAGGGCTGGTGCGACGCCCCGGACGATCCCAGCTACAACCGTCCGGTCCGCCTGCCCTACCCCGCCAGCCACGAGAAGCTGTGGCGCGACGACGACCTCTACGACCTGGTGCTGGTGCTCGGTCACAACGACGACCCGGTCGTTCCGGGCATGGGCTCGGCCATCTTCCTGCACCTGACCCGGCCCGACCGGCGGCCGACCGAGGGCTGCGTCGCTCTCGACCGGCCCGACCTCCTCGAGCTGCTGGCGCGGGCCAAGCCCGGCGACTGCATCGAGATCGCTAGTTGAGGCTCTCGCGCAGGGCCCGAGCCCTGTCGAGGTGGTCCTGGACGACCGGCGCAGTCTTGCCGGCCGCGGTCTTCAGGGCCGGCACGTCGCCATCGGCCGCGTAGCGGGTCATCAGGTCCAGCGCCGACTGGTGGCCCTCCAGCTGGGCGTCCATGTAGGCCTTATCGAAGTCGGCGTCGGCGGCCTTGCCCAGGTTGTCGAGCTTGGCCTGCAGGTCGTCGGGCAGGGCCGTCGGCGGGACCAGCGGCTGGCCGGACTCGGCGATGGCCGCCTTCAGGTCTGCGGTGGTCCTGGTGTGCATGTCGATCATCATCTGGGCGAAGGCCTTGACCTCGGCATTCCTGCTGCGGCTGAGCGCCAGCTTGCTGCTCTCGATCTCGAACATGTCGCTGGCCGCGGCCTTGGCCACGAAATCGGGCGCGGCGGCCTGGTTGGCCGGGGCCGCGACGGCGGCGGCCGGGTTGGCTTCCGGCGCGCCCTGGGCGGCCTGGTCGACCTCCTCCGCCTTCCTGCCGCAGGCGGCGAGGGCGAGCGCGGCGCAGGCGGCGCCCGCGATGATAAGCTTGCGATACATGGGAGGTCTCCTGCACTAGCGGGGGCGCGGGTTCCCGCCCGCGCCTGTATTCACCCAAACCTCACGGGGGCGTGATGCGTTCCATCGACGACCGGGACAATTCGGGCGGTCCCCTGGCCGGGCTGACGGTCATCGAGATGGGGACCCTGATCGCCGGCCCGTTCTGTGGCCAGATCCTCGGCGACTTCGGCGCCACGGTGATCAAGCTCGAGGACCCCGGCAAGGGCGATCCCATGCGTCAGTGGGGCCGCAGCCTGCCGAAGGGCCATTCGCCCTGGTGGCCGGTGATCGGCCGCAACAAGCGCTCGGTGACGCTCAACCTGCGCGATCCGGCCGGCCAGGCCATCGCCCGGCGGCTGATCGCCGGGGCCGACGTGCTGGTCGAGAACTTCCGCCCGGGGGCGCTGGAGAAATGGGGTCTCGGCTATGAGACGCTGTCGGCGGACAACCCGCGCCTGGTGATGGCCCGGGTCTCCGGCTTCGGCCAGACCGGCCCCTATGCCCAGCGGGCCGGCTACGCCCTGATCGGCGAGGCGATGGGCGGCCTGCGCTACATCACCGGCGAGCCGGACCGCCCGCCGGCGCGGGCCGGGATCTCGATCGGCGACTCCCTGGCCGGGCTCAACGCGGCGCTGGGCGTGATGCTTGCTATCCATGCGCGCGAGCGCACCGGCCGAGGCCAGGTCGTCGACGCGGCCATCTACGAGAGCGTCCTCTCGGTGATGGAGAACCTGATCACCGAGTTCGGCCTCACCGGCTACGTCCGCGAGCGCTCCGGGGCCGTCCTGCCCGGCATAGCCCCGTCCAACGCCTATCCGACCGCCGACGGCGCCCTGGTGGTCATCGGCGCCAACCAGGACACCCTGTTCGCCCGCCTGTGCGAGGCCATGGGTCGGCCGGATCTGGCCGCCGATCCCCGCTACGCCGGCCACGCCGCCCGGGGGGCGCACCAGGGCGACCTCGACGACCTGATCGCCGCCTGGACCGCCACGCTCGAGGCCGAGGCCTTGTTGGAGCTCATGCGGCGGCACGGGGTGGCGGCCGGCCGCGTCTACCGCGCCCCCGACATGCTGGACGATCCCCAGTTCGCGGCCCGCGAGGCCATCGTCGAGACCCCGCACCCGGTGTTCGGGACGGTAAAGATGCAGAACGCCTTCCCGAAACTCAGCGAGACCCCCGGCGCGGTCCGCTGGCCCGGGCCGGCGCTGGGCGAGCACACCAAGGAGGTGCTGACGGAACGGGCCGGCGTAGAGGTTGGAGAGCTGGCGGATCTGCACAGGCGCGGGGTGATCTGAGCCCAGCCGCCGCCGACTGCGGGAAGACGGCGGGTTACCGCCCCACCGCCTCCGCCACCGCGCGGACGATCTGCTGGATGTTGTAGGGCTTGCGCACGATCGGGGCCGAAAATCCGCCGGGGGCGCCGCGCTCCCCGTAGCCGGTGGCGAACACGAAGGGCACGCCGCGCGCCACCAGCCGCTGGGCCACCGGGGTGACCAGCCGGCCGCCGAGGTTGACGTCCAGCACCGCCGCGTCCAGCTCCGCCTCGGCGTGACCGAGGGCCTCCTCGACATCGCCGGCGGTGCCGACGATGTAGGCCCCGGCCTCGATCAGCCCCGCCTCCAGCTCCAGGGCCAGCAGGGTTGCGTCCTCGACGATCAGCAGCCGCAGGCCCTCGACCCCGCCCCCCTTCCCGACCGCCCCGACGGAGACGCCGTCCTTCTCGTGCGGCGCCTCGGCCGCCAGAGTCTCGGAGGAGCCGCCCTCGGCCAGGGCGTCGCGGGCGGCGGTGATGTGGGCCCGCAGCCCCTCCCGCGGATAGCTGATCTTGCCGGTCCCGCCGAGCTCGCGGCCGGTGACCCGGTCCAGCAGGACGGCGCCGAACCCGGTGCGGGTCGGCGGCTCCACCGGCGGTCCGCCGGTCTCGACCCATTCGACCGCGAAGCCGCCGTCGGGACGCCGCCGCCAGTCCAGCATGACCCGGCCGCCGTCCACCGACAGGGCCCCATACTTGATCGCATTGGTCGCCAGTTCGTGCAGCGCCAGGGACATGGCGTTGGCCGCCCGCGGCGTGAGGAACAGGTCCGGCCCCGACCACACCGCCTGGCCCTGGCCGAGGCCCCCCAGCTCGGCCTCGACGATCGAGCCCAGGCTCGCGCCCTGCCAGCGGGTGGCGGTCAGCAGCTCATGGGCCTTGGCCATGGCCTTGAGCCGGCCCGAGAAGCTCGCCATGAAGTCGTCGGCCGAATGGGTCCGCCGCGCCGACTGGGCGGCCAGGGACTGCACCGCGGCCAGCACGTTCTTGATGCGGTGATCGAGCTCGGACATCAGCGTCTCGCGCTGTTCTTCGTCCCGCTTGCGGTCGGTGATGTCCTGCACCACGCCGATGATCTTGTGCGGCTTGCCGTTGTCGCCCAGCACGACCGACCCGGCTCCCAGCATCCAGCGCACCTCGCCGGTGTCCGGCCGCTGGATTCGGTATTCGGCCCGGTATCGGCCGGTCTCCCGCAGCGAACGGTCGACCTCGGCGCGCAGCCGGTCCTTGTCCTCGGGATGCACGAACCGGAAGGAGATGTCGCCGCCCTCGCCGCCGACGCTGTCGCGGGTCAGGCCGGTCATCGCCTTCATCTGGTCGTTGATGACCATCCGGTCGTCGGCCAGGTCCCATTCGAACTCCCCGAGCCCCGCCGCCTCGAGAGCGAGATCGCGCCGCTGGCGATCCAGTCGCCGGCCGCGCTCGGTGGCCAGCCGCTGGGCGTCGGCCATCAGATGGTCGGTGGCCAGGTCGGCGAGGTCGCGCAGGGCAGAGAGCTGGCTCTCGGTCCCCTCCGGGTGCGGTTCCGGATCGCCCACCGCCAGCAGCCCGAGCGCCGCCCCGTCCGGGGTGACCAGCGGGGCGCAGGCATAGAAGGCGACATCCACCTGGGTCAGGGCGGCGCGGACGTCGTCGAACCTTGGATCGTGGCGCAGGTCGCCGCAGACCACCGTCTCGCCCCGGCCGATCATCACGTCGGCGAGGGAGCCGGCCCGGGGGTACTGCCGCTGGGGCAGGCCGAAGACCGCCTTGTGCCAGAGCCGGTCGCGGTCGACGAGCACGATGGCCGCCCGGGGGGCGTCGAACAGGGCCGCGGCCAGCCGCGCGATGCGGTCGAAATGGGGGTCGCTGTCGCTGTCCAGGGCTCCGAGACCGTGGAGGACGGCCAGGCGATCCTCCTCGGTCATCTCGGCAGAGGGTGCGACATTTTTACTCATGCCGGCACCATAGTCCGCATTCGAGCGCTATGCGAGCGGTGGCGTCGGCCGGCTGGCTATCCTACATTGGAACCAGCCCTGGACCCCGGCGTTGTCGGGGCGTCATCGACGACGCCCCAAGCCCGGGGTGCAAGCCCAAGCGGAGTGACCCCATGTCCAACGTGCCCACCGGCGCCGAGACCGAAGCGGCCAAGGCCAAGACGGCCTTGAAGAGCGCGGCCAATCACGCCGAGAAGAGCTTCGCGGAAGCCGCCGAAGCCGCCAAGACCAGCATCACCGAAGCGGCCAATCGCGCCGAGACGGCGATCCGCGAAGGTCTCGAAACCTTCCGCGCCCAGAGCCGCACCTACGCCGACACGGCCGGCCACCAGCTCGACATCGCCCAGCGCTACGTCTCCGAGCGTGTCAAGGAACGGCCGATCACGGCCACCCTGGCCGGCGTGGGCGTCGGTCTGCTGCTCGGCCTGCTGCTGGCTGGTCGCGGCGACCGCCGTTGATCGTCGAGCGGACGCTCGCGGCATTGGCGACGGCGGCGGCGGTGGTCGCCGCCGTCGCCGTGTCTGTGGTCGCGGTGTTCTTCACTGTCTATGCGCTGGTCGAGCCTCACTGGGGCTCGGCGGGCGCTGGGGCGGTGGTGGCCGGGACGGCGGCCCTGCTGGCCGCCATCATCGCCATGGTCGCCGCCCGCAAGATGGAGGGCGACCGCACCAGGGCGGCGGGCCAGGCCAAGGCCGCCGGCGGGGGCAACCACGCCGACATGGCCCAGGTCATCCTCAGCGTCATCAAGGACCGCCCCCTGCTCTCCGCCGGGGCGGCCGTTGCGGTCGGGGTCTACGCCCTGCGCAATCCGGCCCTGATCAGCGCGGTGGTCCGCGGATTCATGGACTCGAAGCACAAACCCTAACAACGGTCACGCGTTAGGCCCTCCGGACGCCGGCCCTTCCGTCGGCGTAGGAGCCCCCACCCATGTTCATCCTGCCCGACCTGCCTTATCCCAAGGACGCGCTCGGCCCGACGATCTCGGCCGAGACCCTGGAGTTTCACCACGGCAAGCACCACAGGGCCTACGTCGAGACCCTCAACAGGCTGCTCGCCGAGGCGGGCGAGAGGCCCGACAGCCTGGAGGCGGTGGTCCGCGCCGCGGGGCCCGGCAAGCTGTTCAACAACGCCGGCCAGGCCTGGAACCACGGCTTCTTCTGGGAATGCATGGCGCCCTCGCCGGCCGCGCCGTCGGGCGAACTGGCGACGGCGATCGAGGCCTTCGGCGGGCTGGAGGCCCTGAAGACCCGGTTCGTCGAGACCGGCGTCGGCCAGTTCGGCTCCGGCTGGGCGTGGCTGGTCTGGAAGCAGGACCGGCTGGACGTGGTTTCCACCCACGACGCCGACAACCCGGTCGCCAACGGCGAGGGCTTCCCCCTGCTGGTCTGCGATGTCTGGGAGCACGCCTACTACCTGGACCACCAGAACGACCGGAAGGGCTTCCTGACCGCCTGGTTCGACAATCTCGTCGACTGGGCCTTCGTCGAACGCCAGATCTCCGCCGCGAAGGGCCAGGGCGAAGGATATCGATACCCGGCTCCGCAGTAGTGGGAACCGGCTTGAAAGAAAGCCGTTCTTCCAATCGACGGCGCGACTGTTTCGCGTCCCGATAACAGGGAAGGTGTTCGAAGATGCTCAGGTGGGCGCTTATTTTCCTTGTCGTGGCGCTGGTCGCGGCAGTTCTTGGCTTCGGCGGTCTTGCCGGCGCAGCCGTCGATATCGCGAAGATTCTGTTCTTCGTCTTCCTGGCCCTGTTCGTGGTCTCCCTGGTCATGAACCTGGTCAGAGGCCGGACGCCTTAGCCGCAAAGGCTGAGCCGCAGGTTCTGAAGGAGGGCGGCGCCGAGGGCGCCGCCCTTTTTCCTGGCGCGCGCCATGCGTCGCGCCTGTCCCCAATGTCGCCGCCCGGTGCTAAGGGTCCTCACCCTCTAGGAGCCGCCGCGCGTGAACTTCCCTGCCAAGATCCTGGCCCTGGCCCTGCTGGCCGCCGTCCCCTCCAGCCTGGCCCTCGCGCCCGTGGCCCAGGCGCAGGCCCAGGCCAGGCCCAGCGCCCCGCCGATTCAGTACCGCGAGCGGGTCCTGCCGAACGGCCTGCGGGTCATCAGTTCGCTCGACCGCACCACCCCCAACGTCACCGTCCAGGTCTGGTACGGGGTCGGCGGCAAGGACGATCCGGAGGGCCGCACCGGCTTCGCCCACCTGTTCGAACACCTGATGTTCAAGGCCACCCGCGACATGCCGGCCGAGACCCTGGACCGGATGACCGAGGACGTGGGCGGCTTCAACAACGCCTTCACGGCCGACGACATGACCGCCTACTACGAGGTCGCCCCGGCCCACCACCTCGAGCGCCTGCTGTGGGCGGAGTCGCAGCGGCTGGGCTCGCTGGTCGTCGACGAGGCCGGCTTCGCCTCCGAGCGCGACGTGGTCAAGGAGGAGTTCCGCAGCCGGGTGCTGGCCAACCCCTACGGCCGCTTCGTCTCATTGCTGATCCCCTCGGCCAGCTACGTGGCCCACCCCTACCGCCGGCCGGTGATCGGTTCGATCGAGGACCTCGACGCGGCCACCATCGACGACGTGCTCAACTTCCACGCCGACTACTACCGGCCCGACAATGCGGCCCTGATCGTGGTCGGCAACTTCGACGAAAAGGCTCTCGACGCCTGGGTCGACAAATACTTCGGCCCCATCAAGACCCCCACGACGCCCCTGCGCCGGGTCACCGTCCAGGAGCCGCCCCGCACGGCCGCCAGAAGGGTCACCGGCTACGCGCCCAACGTGCCGCTGCCGGCCATCGCCATCACCTGGCAGGCGCCGCGCGCCGCCGATCCTGACGCCGCCGCCCTCACCGTGCTCGACGCCATCCTGTCGGGCGGCAAGTCCTCGCGGCTCTACAACAGCCTGGTCTACGACCAGCAGCTGGCCCAAACGGCCTTCTCGACCGCCGAGCTCAACGCGCAGCCGGGGCTGTTCTACGTCGGCGCCATCATGGCCGGCGGCAAGACCCTGGACGAGGGCGAGAAGGCCCTGCTGGCCGAGGTGGCGAAGGTCCGCGCCGCCCCCCCGACCGCCGCCGAACTGGCCGAGGCCAAGAGCGAGCTGATCGCCGGGGCGGTGCGCGAGCGGGAGACCATCGAGGGCCGGGCCAGCTCGCTCGGCGGCGCCCTGCTGCTGGAGGGCGACGCAGGCCGCGCCAACAGCGGCATCGCCGAGCTGGAGGCGGTCACCGCCGCGGACGTCCAGCGGGTGGCGGTGAAGTACCTGGTTCCCGAGCGGATGGTGGTGATCCGCTATCTCGACGAAAGCCAGCGCCCGGCCGGCGAGACCGACCCCGCCGCCAGGCCGGTCGCCGTCGCCAGCCGGCCGTTCACCGGGCAGCGCGTCGCCCTGCGCCCCGCCGACCAGCGCGAAAAGCCCCCGGCGCTGGGCCAGCCCATCGCCCCGGTGCTGCCGACCCCCGTCGAGAAGACCCTGCCGAACGGCCTCCGGGTCATCGTCGCCCGTTCCAGCGACCTGCCGCTGGTCACCGTCGACCTCACCGTCCGGGCCGGCACGATCTTCGATCCGCCCGGCAAGGCGGGCCTGGCCGGCATGGCCGCCGACCTGATGACCGAGGGGGCCGGCGGCAAGAGCGCGGTGGAGATCGCCGCCCGCACCGAGGCGCTCGGGGCCGATCTGTCGGCCAGTTCCGGCTCGGAGTTCGGCTCGGTGACCCTCAATGTGCTGTCGACCAACCTCGACCCGGCCCTCGGCCTGATGGCCGACGTCGCCCTGCGTCCGGCTTTCGACCCGGAGGAACTCGACCGGGTCCGGGACCAGGCCATCGACGGCTTCCAGGTGTCGCTGAGCGAGCCCGGCTCGGTCGCCGGCTACCTCGTCTCCCCCGCTGTCTGGTCCGGGACGCCGTTCGGCGACGTCATCACCCCGACCAGCCTCAGGGCCCTGACCCGCGACGACCTGGCGGCCTTCCACAGGCGCTGGTTCCGGCCCGACAACGCCGTGCTGGTGATCGCCGGCGACATCACCCCCGAGCGCGGCTTCGCCCTGGCGGAGAAGGCGTTCGGCGCCTGGAAAGCCCCGGCCGAGCAGCTGCCGCCAGCCCCGTCCGTCGCCGCCGCCTCCGAGCCCCGTCTGGTGATCGTCGACATGCCCGGGGCCGGCCAGGCCAGCGTGATCGTCGCCAAGCGGGCGATTTCCCGCGACGACCCCCGCTACTACGCCGGCCTGGTGAGCAACACCGTGCTGGGCGGCGGCTATA
>DASPLD010000182.1:0-12454 GCA_035627755.1 Caulobacter sp.
GCCCCCCCTTCGAGCAGGTCGACGCCGCCGCCGCCGGAGAGGATATCGTCCGCGGCGTCGCCGTAGAGGCGGTCGTTGTCGGCCCCCCCGTTCAGCGCATCGACGCCCTCCCCGCCGAGTAGCAGGTCGGCGCCGGCGTCGCCGTTCAGGGTGTCGGCGCCCAGGCCGCCCCGGATGAGGTCGTTGCCGCCGCCGCCGCCGAGCACATTGGCGCCGCTGTTGCCGTCAATCTGGTTGGCCAGCCCGTTACCGGTCCCGTCGATGTCGCCGGTGCCTGTCAACTGCAGGTTGTCGATGTGGTCGCCCAGGATGAAGCTGACGCCGGCCCTGACCCGGTCGGAACCCTCGCCGGCCAGTTCGGAGACCAGGTCGCCGGCATCGTCGACTACATAGGTGTCGTCCCCGCCGCCTCCCGCCATCTGGTCGGCCCCCGCCTCGCCATCCAGCAGGTCATCGCCCAGGCCCCCCAGCAGGTCGTCCGCCCCCCCGCCGCCGTAGAGCAGGTCCCGATGGTCGCCGCCGTCCAGCGCATCGTCACCGTCCAGGCCGCTCAGCACATCGCTTCCGCCCATGCCGCGGATGGTGTCGTGCCCGGTCTTGCCGCTGATCGCCTCGTCGGGGGCGCCCCCGATCAGGGTCAGGTCGGCTTGGATGCCGAAGATGACGTAAGCCGCGCCGCTGTCGGCCCCGTTCGGATCAGCGCGGTAAGCGCCGATGATGATGTCGCTGAGGCCGTCTCCGTTGATGTCGCCTGCCGAGACGGTCCCGCCGACGAAGTCGCCCGCAGTCTCTCCAAAGATGCGGAAGCCGTTGGTCCCGTTCAGACTGGAGATGTTGATTCGCGCGTCGAACCCGTCGGTGCGGCCGAACAGGACGTAGGCCGCGCCGGCATCGGCGACAGCTCCATCCGCGTTGGCTGCGCCGATCAGGAGGTCGGCCAGGCCATCGCCGTTGACATCGCCTGCCGCGGCGACAGCCGTCCCAAGTCGATCGCCGCTCGCCTCGCCGGAGAGCCAGAAGCCGTTGGAGCCGTCGAGGCTGTTCAGGTCGAGGTCGGCCGGGAAGGCGCCCGAGACGGCCGTGTCCTTGCCGAAGACCACATAGACGGCGCCGTGCCCGGAGGCGGTGAGTTCGGCCCGTCGGGCGCCGAGGGCGAAATCGTCGAAGCCATCGCCGTTCAGGTCGCCGATCGCGGCGACGCTGTAGCCGAGGTTCGACAGAAAACTCACGCCCTGCACCGCAAAGCCGTCGATCCCATCGAGGGATCGGAGGTTCAGGCTGGCGGCGAAATCGCCCTCAATCGCCGTGTCGCGTCCGAATACGACGTAGGCCGCGCCGAAGGTGCCCCCTCCCTCGTCTCCGTAGGAGCCCCCGACGATAAGGTCGCCGAGGCCGTCGCCGTTGATGTCTCCGCCGCCGGAGATGGAGACGCCCCGGCCGGCGCCCTCCTCCAGACCGGTCAGCTTGAAGCCGTCGGTCCCGTCGAGAGCCGCCAGGCTCAGGGTCGGGCCGAAGCCACCGTCGCGGCCGAATAGCACGAAGGCCGTGCAGTAGCCCCCAGAGAGACCCATCAGACCGAGGTCGTCTATGCCGTCGCCGTTGATGTCGCCGATCGCGGTCGCCTCCCAGCCGGCGCCGGTCAGGAACTGGCCGGTCAGGACCGAGCCGTCGGTCCCATCCAGGGCGGTGGCGGCGAAGTTCCCGGGCGGAAGGCCGCCAGCCTGTCCGTAGACAACGAAGGCGCCGCCCGTGTTGCTCGGCCCGATGAAAGGCGCTCCGATGACCAGGTCGAGGAGCCCGTCGTCGTTCAGATCCATGCCGCCGCCGACGCCGCGGCCGAACCCGCCGGCCGCGCCAGTGAGGGTCTGGCCCTGCGTTGGATCGAGGTTGGCCAGGTCCAGGCCAGCGGGAAAGCCGCCGGCCCCGCCATAGATCAGGCAGGCGGCGCCGAAGTCTGTTCCGGCCAAATCGGACCCGGTGACGGAGACAATGAAATCGCCGTGGCCGTCCCCATTCATGTCGCCGACGAAGGCGACGCGGCGGCCGGCGGCGTCGTTGGCGGCTCCGCCGGACAGCTTGAAGCCGTTGGTCCCGTCCAAGGTCGAAAGGTCGATGGTCGCGGCAAAGCTCGGCATGTCAGTGGCCCCGCTCTGGTTTTCCTGTGGGGCGGGACCTGATCATGGGCGGCGGGCGGCCGACCAATGCATAATCGGGGGTCTCGTATTCACCGGCAGCATGGATGGATCGGAGCAGGCAGTGGCCGCTGCCGCCGGTGGACGCGCCTATCCCGCGAAGCCGCCCTGGTCGAGGAAGGCCTGTTCCTCGGGCGTCGTCTCGCGGCCCAGCGCCCTGTTGCGGTGGGGGAAGCGGCCGAACTTTTCGATGATGTCGCGGTGGATCAGGGCGTAGCGGGACCCTTCGGTGTCGCCCTGCTCGTCGGCCAGGCCCTGGAACAGGGCGACCGAGAGTTCCTGGTCGGCCATGTCCTCGCTGTGTTCGAAGGGCAGGTAGAAGAAGGCCCGCAGCTCGGTCGGGACCTGCTGGTCGAAGTTGCGCGACAGGGCGTGGCGGGCGATGGCGCGGGCCTTGGGGTCGGTGGCGTAGGAATGGGCGCTGCCGCGGAACAGGTTGCGCGGGAATTGGTCGAGCAGGATCAGCAGGGCCAGGCAGCCATCGGCGCTGTCCATCCAGCCGTCGTGCTCGCCGCGGGCGGCGGCGAAGTGGACGGGCTCGAACTTCAACCGGATGGCCTCGTCGAAGCGGCTGTCCTTGGCGAACCACTTCTGGGGGCCGGCGGCGGTCCAGAAGGTCAGGACGTCGTTGGGATGGGCGGGCATGGCGCCAAGCTGGTGCGGGCTGGCTTTTCGTTCAAGTGCCGTTCAGGTTGGCAAATGCAGCCTCGCAGTCCGATGGGACCCATTCGGCCGCCCGCATGAAGGCCGGCCTGGAGACGACGATGAAGATGGTGATCGTGGCCGGCGCGACGCTGGCGCTGTTGCTGGGGACGACGGCGCTCGCTCAGCCGCGCGAAGGCCGCGGCCGTGGGCCGGACCCGCAGACGCAGCAGGACGACAAGACGCCGCCGCCGCGCGCCGAGCGCGGCGATCGCGGCGGTGACCGCGGCGGTCGCGGCCCCCGCCAGGGCGGGCAGCAGGGCGGCCAACCGCCCCAGGGCCAACCACCCCAGGCGCAAGGCGGCGCGCCGCAGGAGCCCCAGGCGCGCGGCCCGCGGGGCGGCTACAGCCGGCGCGGCGATGGCCAGCCCGGCCAGAGCGGCTTCGACCGGGGCCAGCCCGGCCGCGGCTCCTGGGACCGGAACAACGACGGCCGCCCCGATGGGCGTCCTGGCGGCCGGCCGGGCGGCGGCTCCTCGGGCGGCCGCGGCGACTGGGATCGGGACAACGATGGCCGTCCAGACGGCCGTCCAGGCCAGGGTGGGCGCGGCGACTGGGATCGGGACAACGATGGCCGTCCGGACCGCCGGGGCGACTGGGACCGCAACAACGATGGCCGCCCCGACAGCCGGCCGGGCTCCGGCGGACGCGGTGACCGCGACGGCCGCTGGGACCGTGACGGCCGTGACGGCCGCTGGGACGGGCGCCGTCCGGGTGAAGGCCGCCGGGCCCGCGACCGTGACCGGGGCCGCCACTGGTACGACTCCCGCCACTGGCGCCGCAGCTATCGCGCCAGCCGCCGCTACCGGGTCGGCGTCTATATCCGCCCGCCCGGCTGGTACAGCTACAGCTGGGGCTATGGCGACTTCCTGCCGGGCGGCTGGTACTCGAGCCGCTATTACCTGAACTGGTGGAGCTAC
Organism: Caulobacter sp.; assembly: GCA_035627755.1. GTDB lineage: Bacteria > Pseudomonadota > Alphaproteobacteria > Caulobacterales > Caulobacteraceae > Caulobacter. The sequence goes on from DASPLD010000182.1 coordinate 3,815, forward strand.
GGCCTGCCCCACCCGCCGATCGGCACGGAATGGGTTCGGGTCGGCGACGACGCCTACCTGGTCGACGTCTGGAGCGGCCGTGTCCTGACCGTCTATTACGACCTGTTCTGGTAGGGCTTCACGGCTCGACCGACGGACCAGGGCCCCGGAGGCGACTCCGGGGCCTTTTTCGTCGCGGCCGGGGCGGCCAACCTTGACGCCCGCGCAAAATTCCGCTCGATAGCGGGGCTTTGCTGCACCGCCGTTGCGCGAGTGCAGCGTAAAACGCCAGTCCGGAGAACAAATCATGCGCGTCTACTACGACCGCGACGCCGATCTCGCCCGCATCCTGGAGCGCAAGATCGCCGTCGTAGGCTATGGCAGCCAGGGTCGGGCCCACGCGCTTAACCTCAAGGACAGCGGGGTAAAGGATATCGCCGTGGCGCTGCGACCGGACTCGGCGACGGCGAAGAAGGTCGAGGCGGACGACATCCGGGTGATGAGCGTCGTCGAGGCGGCCAGGTGGGCCGACGTGCTGATGATCCTGGCGCCCGACGAGCTGCAGTGGGGCATCTACAACGAGGAGATCGCCCCCAACATCCGTGACGGGGCGGCCCTGCTGTTCGCCCACGGGCTCAACGTCCATTTCGGCCTGATCGAGCCGAAGTCGAGCGTCGACGTGCTGATGGTCGCGCCCAAGGGCCCGGGCCACACGGTGCGGTCGGAGTATGAGAAGGGGGGCGGGGTGCCCTGCCTGATCGCGGTGCACCACGACGCCACCGGCGGGGCGCTGGACCTGGGCCTGGCCTACGCCAGCGCCATTGGCGGCGGCCGTTCCGGGGTGATCGAGACCACCTTCCGCGAGGAATGCGAGACCGACCTGTTCGGCGAGCAGGCGGTGCTGTGCGGCGGCCTCGTGGAGCTGATCCGGGCCGGGTTCGAGACCCTGGTCGAGGCCGGCTACGCGCCGGAGATGGCCTATTTCGAGTGCCTGCACGAGGTGAAGCTGATCGTCGACCTGATCTATGAGGGCGGCATCGCCAACATGAACTACTCGATCAGCAACACGGCCGAGTACGGCGAGTACGTCACCGGCCCGCGCATCGTCACCGCCGACACCAAGGCGGAAATGAAGCGGGTCCTGGAGGACATCCAGTCGGGTCGCTTCGTGCGCGACTTCATGGCCGAGAACGCCGTCGGCCAGCCCAGCTTCAAGGCCACCCGCCGCCGCAACGCCGAGCATCCGATCGAGGAAGTCGGCGCTCGGCTCCGCGGCATGATGCCCTGGATTACAAAGAATAAACTGGTGGACAGGGCGCGGAACTGATCCCTATGCGACACGCCCGCGCCCCTGTGGCGCGGGCGTGATTGCAGGGGACGCTTGGTGAAGCCTATTCCGTTTGTGGTCGCCGCCATCGCGGTGTTTTCGGCCGGCGCGGCCCTGGCCTCCCAGTACGACATCCCGGCGACCGAAGTGTCCCCGGTCGAGGTGGTCAACGACAACACCGTCATCCTTCGCATCGAGGTCAGTGGCGACATGGGTCCGCGCACCGTGGTCAAGGGTGATGTGCCGGGCATCAATTGCGGACCCGACCGCTACAAGTACACCGAGGGTGAGAACCGCCAGTGCTGGGTGTGGGTGCGCCGCGGCAAGCCGATCAACCTGGCGGCCCTGGGCATGAAAGGCGAGTACGGCGCCGGCTGGACGGTCGAATGGGAGGGCTGCGAGGTCCGCGAAGGCGGCGCCGCCTGCTACGTCGCCCCGCCGGACAAGGAGACCCACGTGCGGGCGCGGTTCTCCGGCGCTCCGCTCTAGCTCTCGACCCAGGCCCTTCCGCCGGCGGCCTCGGGCGCCTAGCATCCTGTCATGCGCCGTATCCAATCCCTGTTCCTGGCAGGACCCGACCTCTGGTACCCCGACGCCGACGCCCACCTGGAGCGCCAGCGGCTGGTCGCCGAGCAGGCGGGGTTCACCGTGCTGGAGCCGGCGCCGCTGCCGGCCGAGGTGCGCGACGCGGGGGAACTGGCGGCGCGGGCGATGTACGCCGAGCGGGTGTCGCGGCTGCGCCGGGCCGACGCCGGGATCGTCAACCTGACGCCGTTCCGCGGGCCCGCCGCGGACGCGGCGGCGACCTTCGAGATGGGCTTCCTGGCGGGGCTGGGAAAGCCGCTGGTGGGCTGGATCAACCTCAGCGACGAGCTGGAGGCCGAGTACCGCGAGCGGGTCGAGGCCTGGATGGGCGCGCGCCCGGACGACGATGGCGTCTGGCGCGACGGCGAGGACTGCGAGATCGAGGACCTCGGCCTGCCGGAGGCCACCATGCTGTGGGCCGAACTGCGCCGGCTGTTCGTGATCGTCACCGAGGATCCGCTGCACGACCTGACGGGGTTCGGGCTCTGCCTGGAGGCGTTGCGGGTCTACGGGGAATAGCGGCCCACCTCCTTGATGAGGAGGACGATCGGAGATGACCGTGTCGTCGTTTTTCCGTCCTCCCAGACGGCCGCGAAGCGGGCTGACCGGGACCCAAGGGGTGCGGGATCTCGTATCGGACGCAGCTGTTTGGCCGGCGCGCTGCAACTCCTGGGTCCCGGACAAGCGCCGGGCGCTTTCCGGGACGACGGTGGTTTTCACAGGCCCTTCCCGTGCGGAAGGCGATCACTCCCAGCCAAGCCCTGCCTCGCCCCGCAGCACCGCCTCCACCGCATCGGTGTGCTTGGCGCCCTCCCGCGGATGCAGCACAAGCGCGGGAAGCAGCACCAGGGGCGCCTTGCCGGTCTTGGTGGCCCGCACCATCACCCGCTTGGCCGGAGTCTCGGCGAAGGGCTGGATCGCGCGGACCCGGAAGGAGCCGGCCTTCGGCGACAGCAGCGCCAGGATGTCGGCCAGGCGGTCGGCGCGGTGGATGACGGTGATGGCGCCGCCTTCGCGGACCGCCTTCAGCAGGAAGCCGATCCAGGCGGCGAGGCCGGCGTCGGCCATCCAGGCGCCGGACTTCTCCGGCGCCGGTCCCCGCAGGGCCGCCGGGTCGTCGAAGAAGGGCGGGTTGCTGAATGCGTGGTCGAAAACCGGCAGGCCCAGGGACCGGAAGCCGGCCTCGACCTCGCCCTCGACGATCTCCACCCGGTCCGCCAGGCCGTTGGCGGCGGCGTTGGACCGCGCCAGGGCGGCGGCGGCCGCGTCCCGTTCCAGCCCCGTGAACCGCGCTCCAGGCCGCCGCCAGGCCGCCGCCAGCAGGGCCCCTCCGACCCCGCAGCCGGCCTCCAGGACCCGCTCCCCATCGCGGGCGTCGCAGGCCGCGGCCAGCAGGGCTGCGTCCATCCCGGCGCGGTAGCCCCGCGCGGGCTGGTCGAGGACCAGGCGCCCATCCAACAAACGGTCGCGCGTGACCTCCATTCCGCCCATCGACGCCTTGTGCTTGCCCTTGGCCTGACCTATCCCGAGCCTGTGGATGCCGCAACGGCGAGGCGCCGGGGGCGGAATATCGAGGAGTCACCGGTTTTGGACGCCGTCAACGCTGCCGTGGCCCGCAAGCCCGCCTCGATCGACCTGCTGGTCGAGTTGGGGAGCGCGGACATGGATGGCGTCAACGCCCTGATCTCGGCCCGGATGCAGAGCCCGGTGGCGGTGATCCCGGCCCTTGCCGACCATCTGATCAACGCCGGCGGCAAGCGGCTGCGGCCGCTGCTGACCGTGGCCGCCGCCCGGCTCACCGGAGCGACCGACGACGCCTGCCTGAAGCTCGCGGCCTCGGTCGAGTTCATCCACACCGCCACCCTGTTGCACGACGACGTCATCGACAGCTCGCAGCTGCGCCGCGGCAAGGTCGCCGCCCACCTGATCTGGGGCGCCCCGTCGAGCGTGCTGGTCGGCGACTACCTGTTCGCCCGCGCCTTCGAGCTGATGGTCGAGGCCGGTTCGCTGAAAGCGCTCGACATTCTGGCCAAGGCCGCCGGGGTAATCAGCGAGGGTGAGGTCTTGCAACTTACCCGCGCACATGATCTTAACCTCTCCAAGGACATCTATCTGGAGATCATCCGCGCCAAGACGGCGGAGCTGTTCGCGGCCGCCGCCGAGGCCGGGGCGGTTAGCGCCGGGGCTTCCGAGGAACAGCAGCGGGCCATGCGCACCTACGGGATGAACTTGGGACTGGCTTTCCAGCTGGCCGACGACGCCCTCGACTACGGCGGCGCCACCGAGGCCCTGGGCAAGAACGCCGGCGACGACTTCCGCGAAGGCAAGGCCACCCTGCCGCTGCTGCTGGCTATCGCCGCGACGGGGCAACAGGAAGCGGCCTTCTGGGAGCGGACCATTGGCCGGCGCGAACAGGACGACAGCGACTTCCTGCGGGCCCGTGAATTGATTCGCCTGACCGGCGCCGGCGACGCCACGCTCGACCAGGCCGCCGACTTCGCCGAGGAGGCCAAGGCGGCGCTCGGCTGCATGCCCGCCGGCGATTGGCGCCGGTCCCTGGAAGAGTTGGCCGACTTCGCCGTCACCCGGAGCGCCTGACCGTGAGAGCGGCCGCGTCCCCAGCGTCCGTGACTTCTCCAGTGGGCTCCATGGCCGTGCTGGTCGACACCATCGAGGCCCTGAGCGGCGTGCGCACGATCGAGGCGGTCGCCGACATCGTCCGCACCTCGGCGCGACGCCTGTCCGGCGCCCACGGCGTGGCCTTCGTGCTGCGCGAGGGGCCGTTCTGCCACTATCTCGACGAGGATGCGATCGGGCCGCTCTGGAAAGGCCGTCGGTTCCCGATGGAGGCCTGCATCAGCGGCTGGTCGATGATGAACCGCGAGACGGTGGTCATCCCCGAGATCCGCGACGATGCGCGGATACCCCAGGACGCCTATCGGCCGACCTTCGTGCGCAGCCTGGTGATGACGCCGGTGCGGCCCGAGGACCCGTTGGCGGCCATCGGGGCCTATTGGGACCACCCCCGCGACCCGACGGCCGCGGAGGTCGAGAGCTTGGCCCTGGTGGCCCGGGCCACCGCCACCGCCATCGCCAACGTTGGACTGCTGTCCTCGCTGGAGGCCTCCCTGGCCCGGCGCGAGGCGCTGATCCGGGAACTGGATCACCGGGTCAAGAACACCCTGGCCGCCACCCTGTCGATCGCCAACCAGACTCTCCCCGGCGCGGCTTCGCCGGCCGCCTTCGTCGAGCGCTTCAAGGGGCGGGTGATGGCGATGTCCTACGCCCACGAACTGCTTGCGGACCACGACTGGGAGGGGGCGGGACTGGCGGAGGCGTTGGGCCGGGTGCTGGGCGATGCGCCGGAGGTCCGACAGGGCCGGCTGCGGCTGTCGGGACCGCTGGCGGTGGTGGCCACCGAGACGGCCATCTCCTTCATCCTGGCGACGCACGAGCTGCTCGACAACGCCCGCCGGCATGGAGCCCTCAGCGTGCCGGAAGGCGAGGTGGACCTGACCTGGAGCTTCGAGGGCGAAGGCTTCCTCCTGACCTGGCGCGAGCGCGGCGGCCCGCGGGTCAGCGCGCCGGAACGGCGGGGATTCGGCCTGCGCCTGATCGAGGCCGGCCTGTCACGCGACCTCGGCGGGACCGCCGAAGTGGTGTTCGGCTCGGAGGGATTGACCTACCGGCTGACCGCCCCCGTCTCGAATCGGATCTCGCCGGCGTGACGGCCAGCCCGTCCGACGCCATCCTGGTCATCAAGCTTTCAGCCCTGGGCGACTTCATCCAGGCGACCGGTCCTATGAAGGCGATCCGCGCCCATCACCCGGGCGCCCGCATCACCCTGCTGACCACCCCGCCCTTCGCCGCCATGGCCCGCGCCACGGGCTGGTTCGACGAGGTGTGGACCGACGGCCGGCCCTCGTGGAGCAACATCGCCGGCGTCGCGCGCCTGATCGGCCGCCTGCGCCGGGCCCGCTTCGACCGGGTCTACGACCTGCAGACCCAGGGTCGCACGGTCCGCTATTTCCAGCTCCTCTGGCCGCACCGCCCGCCCTGGTCCGGCAACGCCCCCGGCGCGGCCTTCGAATACAGCGGCCCCGACCGGGACCGCCTGCACGTCCAGGACAGCCAGCGCAACCAGTTGCGCATCGCGGGCATCCCCGAGGTTCCGCCCCCCGACATCGCCTGGCTGACCGGCGAGGCCGGCCATCGCCCGCCGGAACCCTTCGCCCTGCTGGTCCCTGGCGGCGCGCCCCATCGTCCCGCAAAGCGCTGGCCCGCCGAACGCTACGGTGAGCTGGCGAAGGCGCTGGCGGCGCGGGGCGTCACACCGGTCGTGCTCGGCCATGGCCCCGAGGAAGCGGCCCTGGCCGCGACCATCCGGGGGGCCGAACCCGCCGCCCAGGTCCTTGTCAGCCAGACCAGCTTCGGCGACATCGCCGACCTTGCCCGCCGCGCCGCCCTGGTCGTCGGCAACGACACGGGGCCCGCCCATATCGCGATCGCCGCCGGCTGCCCTGGCGTCGTGCTGTTCTCGGCGGAGAGCAATCCGGCCCTCAGCGCGCCCCGACCGGTGCGGGAAGGACAGGCGGTGGAGATACTGAGGGAGGCGGACCTGGCGGACCTGCCGGTCGAGGCCGTGCTGCGCGCTGTAGGACGGTTGGAATAGAGATCAGCCTCGAAGCTCGTGCGTGTGGTCCCGCGCGACGACGGGCGCGAACCCCATGGCTTCCCAGAACGGGGGAGCCGCCGCGCTCGCCCGGGCATTGGCGATCAGCAGGCGGGCCTGCTGCAAACCCTGCTGGATCATGGCCCCGGCAAGCGCCTGGCCGACGCCCCGCCGGCGGAAGACCGGGGCGATGTAGAGGCGGCGCATGCGCATCGCCGGCTCGGCGAGGCCGCCTTCCAGCGTGACGCCGCCGACGCCGGCGAGCTCGCCGTCGACGAAGGCGGCGAACAGGGCGCCCGGGTCCTCGAAGCGCATCGTCCCGTCGGCCCATTGCGCGGCCAAGGCGGCCATGTTGCGGACGCCCTCGGCGGCGGCTGCGTCGGCCAGCCTGGAAAAGCCCTCGGGCAAGGTTTCGACAATCCGCGTCAGGACGACGGTCATGGCTCGACCCCCAGCCACCGCAGGCCGCCGGGCAGAGGCGCCGCGGCGAAGTCGACCTGCAACACCCGCCTGCGGGCGGGCGCGACGGAGCGGTCGGAGGCGTGCAGGATCGGCGTCGCATAGGCCCAGACATCTCCGGGCTCGGCGAGGCAGGTCAGAAGGGGCCTGGCGGCGGCGGCCCGGACCGCATCCTCGCTCGCCACCCGGCCGAGCCGGTGTGATCCAAGCGCGCACTTGAGGGGCGCATTGTCGGGCCCGCAAGGGTCCAGGTGCAGGCGCAGGGTCGCCATGGCCTCAAGAACGGCCATCGGCGGGGCCACATGGGCCAGCGCGTCCTTGGTCGACCAAGGGCCGAAGCCGGGGGTCTCACGCCGCGCCTGGACCGCAATGGCTCGGTCCTGGTGCCAGCCCAGCGCCCAGTTGCTTTCAGCGGTCTTGTCGAACAACACCGCGCGCACCGGGAAGGCGGCGGCGCCGATCAGTCGTGCCGCAATGGCGGTCATCGGCGCCAGCCGCGCCGCAAGGCCCGGCAAGGCGAGGCGACGGCCGGGGCCGTCGGCGGGGATCGCCCCCAGGTCGGCGAGGGCGGTTCCGGTCACAGCGGCGCGGAAAGGCAGGGCGCCGTCGCAGGCAAGCCCCTCGCGCATCTCGACAACTGTCCCGATATGCATCACCTCAAGGATACGCGTCCTGGAGAGCCCACGCCAATGATCCGCCTGATCCTCAACATCCTGTGGTTCATCCTCGGCGGCTGGCTGTCGGGGCTGCTGTGGCTGCTCGGCGGGGCGATCCTGGCGATCACCATCGTCGGCCTGCCCTACACCTTCGCGGCCTGGCGGATCGCCAGCTTCTCCTTCTGGCCGTTCGGGCGGGAGGTGGTCAGCCGGGAGAGCCTGGGGATGAGCGACGCCGGCACCGGCGGCCTGGGCGTGGTGCTCAACGTCATCTGGTTCATCTTCGCAGGCTGGTACATCGCGCTCAGCCACCTGCTGATCGCCGTGGCCGAGTTCATCAGCATCATCGGCATCCCCTTCGCCCTGAAGGACCTGCAGTTGGCGGTGCTGGCCCTGGCCCCGGTCGGCAAGACGGTGGTGGAGAAGCCGGAGTAGCTAGCTCGGCCCGATCATCTTTTCCGGCCGCACGAACTCGTCGAACTCCGCGTCGGTCAGGTAGCCGCCGCCGACCGCTTCCTGGCGCAGGGTGGTGCCGTTCTTGTGGGCGGTCTTGGCGATCTTGGCGCAGGCGTCGTAGCCGAGCCTGGTGTTGAGGGCGGTGACCAGCATCAGGCTGTTCTCCAGCCCGCGCTTGATGTTGTCCTCGCGCGGCTCGATGCCGACCACGCAGTTGTCGGTGAAGCTCACCGCCGCGTCGGCCATCAGCCGCACCGACTGCAGGAAGTTGTAGGCCATCACCGGGTTGAACACGTTCAGCTCGAAATGCCCCTGCGACCCGGCGAAGGTCACCGCCGCGTGGTTGCCGAACACCTGCACGCACACCTGCGTCAGCGCCTCGCACTGGGTCGGATTGACCTTGCCCGGCATGATCGAGGAGCCCGGCTCGTTCTCGGGCAGGGACAGCTCGCCGAGGCCGGAGCGCGGGCCGCTGCCCAGGAAGCGGATGTCGTTGGCGATCTTGA
>DASPLD010000183.1:0-10306 GCA_035627755.1 Caulobacter sp.
GGAGCTGAACCGGTCGCTGAGCGGCATCACCGGCGTGCGGGCTGTGGCCAGCGTGCGGGGGCCTTTCCAGCGGGGCGGCGGGGGAGGCGGCGGCGGCGGCGCCAACGTCGACCTGATCGCGCTCGGCAACGACTACGCCGAGATCAACCGCTGGCTCCAACCGATCCTCGCGGCCGCCCAGGCCAACCCGGGCCTTGCCCGCCCGCGCATCGACTACGAACCCAACGCGCCCCGCCTGTCGGTCGACATCGACCGTGACAAGGCCGCTGCCGTCGGGGTCTCGGCCCAGGCTGTCGGCCGGGTGCTGGAGACGATGTTCGGCTCGCGCCGGGTCGGCACCTACATCAAGGCCGGCCAGGAGTATTACGTCATCGTCCAGACCGACCTGGAGCGGCGGCGGACCGTCGAGGACCTCAACACCCTCTATGTGCGCTCCGGCTCCGGCGCCCTGGTGCCGCTGTCCAGCGTGGTGACCACCGAGGTCCGCGGCGACATCCCCGACCGGCCGCGCGTGGACCGCCTGCGCGCCATCACTCTCACCATGCAGCTCAACCCCGGCTACACCGTGGCCGAGGCCATCGACTTCCTGCGGGCGGAAGCCGACAAGCAGGAAAGCTCGGCGGTGACCGTCTCCTGGGGCGGCCAGGCGCGTGATTTCCTGGAGGCGTCGGGCGCCGTGGGCCTGGCGTTCGGCCTCGCCTTGCTGCTGGTCTTCCTGGTGCTGGCGGCCCAGTTCGAGAGCTGGATCCATCCGGCGGTGATCATGCTGACCGTGCCGCTAGCCGCGCTCGGTGGCCTGTTCGGACTGCTGATCACCGGCTCGTCGATCAATACCTACAGCCAGATCGGACTGGTGATCCTGATCGGCATCGCCGCCAAGAACGGCATCCTGATCGTCGAGTTCGCCAACCAGCTGCGCGACGCCGGCAAGTCGATCCGCGAGGCGGTGATCGAGGCCTCCTCCCTGCGGCTCCGGCCCATCGTGATGACCAGCATCTCGGCCGCCTTCGGCGCGCTTCCGCTGATCCTCTGGCAGGGCGCGGGGGCGGAGAGCCGCCAGACCATCGGGGTGGTGATCTTCTTCGGGGTCATGGTCTCGACCATGCTGACCCTGTTCATCGTGCCGGTGTTCTACAACCTGCTGGCCCGGTTCACCAAGTCGCCCGAGCATACGGCGCGGCAGATCGAGGCCTTCGAAGAGCAGGAAGAAGAGCAGCTGAAGCAGGCGGCCGAGTAGGGCGCGCTCGGCCTAGGGCAGTCGGGGACGCTTGAAGAACATCGTATGGACGACGGTGGTCATCATGGCGTTGAACATCGAGGTGGCGGAGACCAGTTCCCATCCGTCGGCGCCTGCCCTGTCCAGTTCCGACTGGAGCGCCTTGCGATCCTTGGTCTCGACGACCTTGTATTCCCATGTCTGCCGCATCGGGCCTTCCTCGCATTCGAGGTCCCGGACATCGAAATCCAGCGCGGCGGCGAGGGCCTTCCTGGACTGAAGCGAGGCCGACCCTTCGCTCTCTATCCGCTGGATGGTCCGGAGATTGAGCCCGGACGCGACCGCCAGCTCGTCCTGAGACCAGGATCTCTGCCGTCTCGCCTTGAGCACCAGCTCCGTGTTGATCTTCATCGGCTGTCCTTGACCGGTTGATGGCCAGAGGTTCGGCCGCCCTTGCGGACAGCGCTACGGCGTCCAGTCGACGGCAGGACGGCAATCGGCCGACGACACAACGACAGTTCTACGACAGCGGGGCCGGTTCAGCCAGATTGGCCCGACGAGCCCGGACTTACCCCCGCAGGGTCTGCAGGATCGCCGCGTCCGACTTCCGCAGGGCCAGCGTCAGGGCCGCCGCCAGCACCGCCGGGACGATGGCCCAGGTCTGCAGTATGGCGGCCAGGAAGGTGGCCAAGCCGATCAACCCGCCGATCACCAGGATGGCGGCGGCGATCAGCCAGTGGACATTGCCCTTGCGGCGGAAGTCGGCGCGCCTGCCGGGCCGCTGATGCCAGACGCTGATGATGCTGGCGCTCCAGGCGCTGGCTGCGCAGCCGGCGATGGCCGCCAGGCCGGTGACCGGCGCCAGCACCGTCAAGGCGACCAGCGGGACAGCCAGCAGGATGGCGGTCGGGGTCAGCGCCGCCCACAGCTTGGCGCGGTTGACGACGCCCATCGGGGCCGGGGAGGCGACCAGCAGGTCGGGGGCGTCCTCGGCCGAGACGGTGATCCAGGCCAGGCTGGCGGCCAGCTGGCCGGCCATCACCGCCAGGGCGGCGGCCCCGCCTGGCAGCAGCAGGCTCTGGCCCTCGCCGGCGTTGCGCAGCAGGACGAAGGCCAGCGGCAGCAGGTAGAGCAGGCGCAGCAGCACCTGTGAGAACAGGACGATGTCGCGCAGCAGCAGCCGGAGTTCCTTGCGCAGGGTGGCGGCGAAGGCCCCGTCGGCGAAGGCGCCGGCCCGGCCTGCAGTGGGTCGGGCGCCGTCCGCCCCGATCGCCGAGGCGGCGTCGCGGGCGAACCGCCGCCCCAGCATCTGATTGATCGCCAGGAAGACCAGCAGGCAGCCGCCGACGATCAGGGCCAAGGGCAGGGGCTCGCCGACGGCCGCCCGGGCGGGCAGGTCGACGAAGGGCGGCAATACCACCGGCGTCTCCCCGGCGATCAGGTTGTCGAGGAAGGCCCAACGGCGGTCCTTCTCGTTGTCGCTGAGAAACTGCGGCAGCTGAGAGGCCAGAAAGATGGAAGCGCCGATCACGGCGGCCAGCACCTGGGCGGCCGTGCGAGTGCGACGCGGCCCCAACAGCTTGAACAGCAGGGTTGTGAGCAACAGGCCGAGGCCGCCGGCCAGCAGTCCGGAGGCCAGCACCACGGGAATGGCCGCCAGCCACTCGGGCGTGCCGGTGATGGCGATGGGGACCAACAGCCCGACCAGCCAGACCAGCCAGAACAGCGAGGCGTTGAGCGCGATGCCGGCGAACCGCACCGTCAGCACCCGGCGCGGCGTGATCGGGGAAGAGAACAGCAGGTCGAGGTCGGCGCGGACATAGAGGGCCTGGGCGGCTGCCGCCAAGGTCTGGGAAAGCTGCAGGGTGAAGATCACCGCCAGGACCAGGTCGACGACCAGGATGCTCAGCGGGGTGAGCTGGACCTGCTGGTCGCGCAGGAAGTAGCCGATCGGAAAGCCGAACCCGAACAGCACGATGAAGACGATCCCGAGGGCGACCAGCTGGAAGATGCGGGCCTTGTCGGCGCCGGCCTCGCGCCAGGCCAGCCGCATCTCGTGGCCGAGCAGCCAGAGGGTCGATCCGGGCTTGAACATCAGGCCTGCGCCGTCTCGCCGGTAAGCTGCAGGAACAGGTCCTCGAGGGTCTCGCGACCGCCGCCGGCCATGGCCCGAAGCTCCTCGAGGTTGCCCTCGGCCCGGAGCCGGCCGTGCTGGATGATGCCGATCCGGTCGGCCATCCGTTCGGCGACCTCAAGGATGTGAGTGGTCAGGATGACCGTGGCGCCCTCGCGCACCCGCTGCTGCAGCACATCCTTGACCTGGCGGGCCATGGCCGCGTCGAGGCCGGTCAGCGGCTCGTCGAGCATCAGCAGCCGCGGCTCGTGGATCAGGGCGCCGGCCAGGGCGGTCTTCTGCTTCATGCCGCGCGAGAAGCCCTCGCAGCGCTGCCCCCGCTGTTCCCAGAGGCCCAGCCACTTGAGCAGTTCCTCGGCCCGGGTCCGCGCCGTCCTGCCGTCGACCCCCCACAGGCCGGCGACGAACTCCAGGTACTCCATCGGGTTCAGGCGGTCGTAGAGCATCGGCTCGTCCGGCGCCCAGGCGATCATCGACTTGGCGCCGGCCGGGTTCTTCACCGCGTCCACCCCGAACACCTCGATCGCCCCGCGGTCGGGCGCCAGCAGGCCGGCGACCATCCGCAGGGTGGTGGTCTTGCCTGCCCCGTTGGGGCCAAGCAGCGCGTAGAGCTCGCCGGAGCGGACGGTAAGGTCGAGGTCGGCGACGGCGGGCTTGCCGCCGAAGGCCTTGGTCAGGCCACGCAGGACGAGGGCGTCGGTCACGAATGGCCTTCCGGATGATGCGGAACCCGTTATGGCCCAAGGCTTGGCCCCGCTCAACGCAAGGCTTGGGGACGGCTGCCCTGACCGTCACCGCGCGGTAGCCTTTGCCGTCGCCCGCGCCTATGAAGGGTCGAATTCTTCGGCTTTGGATGGCGTTTGAGCATGGATGACGGATCGGCGACCACGGAACGCCAGGACATCGCCCTGCTGCGCCGCCTGGAGGAACGCATCCTCTGGCTGGCCAGCTGGACCATCCACAACGCCAACCACCTGCGCGAAAGCCGCGACGGGCTGAAGGTGGGCGGGCACCAGGCCTCCTGCGCCTCGATGACCACCCTTATGACGGCCCTCTACTTCCGCGCCCTGCGGCCTCAGGACCGGGTGGCGGTCAAGCCTCATGCCAGCCCGGTGTTCCATGCCATCCAACACCTCTTCGGCCGGCAGACGCTGGACCAGCTGCAGCGGTTCCGGGCGTTGGGCGGGGCGCAGTCCTATCCCTCGCGGACCAAGGACATCGACGACGTCGACTTCTCCACCGGCTCGGTCGGCCTGGGCGTGGCGATGACGGCCTTCGCCAGCCTCACCCAGGACTACCTGGCCGCGCGGGGCGCGGTGAAGCCGGACGCCATGGGGCGGATGATCTCCCTGCTGGGCGACGCCGAGCTCGACGAGGGCAACATCTATGAGTGCCTTATCGAGGCCTGCAAACACGACCTGCGCAACACCTGGTGGATTGTAGACTACAACCGCCAGAGTCTGGACGCGACCACCTCGGACCGGATGTTCACCCGCTACGGTGAGATCTTCGACGCCGCCGGTTGGCGGGTCGAGACGCTGAAGTGGTCCAAGCGCCAGCTGTCCGCCTTCGCCCGTCCCGGCGGCGAGGCGCTGAAAAGCTGGATCGAGACCGCCCCCAACGACCTGTATTCGGCCCTGACCTACCAGGGCGGCGCGGCCTGGCGCGAGCGGCTGACCGCCGATCTGGCCGGCGACAGGCGGGCGCTGAAGCTGATCGACGGCTACGGCGACGAGGACCTCGCCCTGGTCATGACCGAGCTCGGCGGCCACTGCCTGGAGACCATCCTCGAAGCTTTCGAGCGCGCCGCCGAGGACGACGCCCCGCGGCTCTTCATCGCCTACACCGTCAAGGGCTGGCGCCTGCCGTTCCAGGGCCACAAGGACAACCACGCCGGCCTGATGACCCCGACCCAGATCGCTGAGCTGCGCGGCCGGCTGGGCGTGGCCGAGGGCGAGGAGTGGGACGTCTTCTCCGGCCTCGGCGACAACGAGCGCGCCGCCCTGCGCCATGTGGTCGAGACCGCCCCCTTCGCCGCCCGCAAGGATGGGCGCAGGGTCGCTCCCACCGTGGCCACGCCTTCGGCCGACGAGTTGCTCCTGGCGGTCGAGGGCGGCGGCGAACAGTCCACCCAGGCGGCCTTCGGCAAGGTGATGTTCGAGATCGCCAAGCGGTCCGACGACTTCGCGGGGAGGGTGGTCACCACCTCCCCCGACGTGACGGTGTCGACCAACCTCGGCGGCTTCGTGAACCGGCGCGGGGTGTTCCACCGCCGCGCCCACGAGGACGTGTTCAAGAACCGCCGCATCCCCTCGGCCCAGGTCTGGGCCATGGCGGAGACCGGCCAGCACGTCGAACTGGGCATCGCCGAGAACAACCTGTTCATCGCCCTGGCGGCGCTGGGCCTGAGCTACTCGGTGTTCGGCGAGCGGCTGTTCCCGGTCGGCACCCTGTACGACCCCTTCATCGCCCGCGGCCTCGATGCGCTGAACTACGCCTGCTACCAGGACGCCCGCTTCCTGCTGGTGGCGACCCCCAGCGGCCTGACCCTGGCCCCGGAGGGCGGCGCCCACCAGTCGATCGGCACCCCGCTGATCGGCATGAGTCAGCCCGGCCTCGACAGCTACGAGCCCGCTTTCGCCGACGAGACGGCGGTGCTGATGGCGCACGCTTTCGACCGTATCCAGCGCCCGGATGGCGGCTCAACCTACCTGAGGCTTTCGACCCGCAGCCTCACCCAGCCCGAGCGCCCCGACAGCAGCTGGCGCGCCGGCGTGGTCGAGGGCGCCTACTGGATGCGCCCGCCGGCTCGAGGCGCCAGGCTGGCCCTCGTCTACAGCGGCGCGATCGCTCCGGAGGCCTTGGCCGCCTTCGAGGCCATCGTCGAGGACATGCCCGAAGCGGGCCTGCTTGCGGTCACCTCGCCCGATGTGCTGCATGCCGACTGGACCGCCGCCGGCCGCGCCCGCTGGACTGGCGGCGGGGCGCGGACCTCGACGGCCGAACGGCTGCTCGCCGGCCTGGCCTCCGACGCGGTGCTGGTCACGGTGCTCGATGGCTCGCCGGCGGCCCTGTCCTGGCTCGGCTCGGTACGGGGCCAGCGGGTCAGGGCGCTGGGTCTGGAGGCCTTCGGCCAGTCGGGCGACCTGCCAGACCTTTACGCGAAGTACCGGCTGGATTCCGAGGCCATTCTGGATGCTTGTGCAGATCTCTTGATCTAGATCGGCCGCTCAGCCGTCCGGCAACTGATCGATGCGGCTGATCAGCCCGTCGCGGAACTCGACGCGGTAGTCGACCGGGCCCTCATGCCACAGGGCGCCGTCGGGGCTGGTCACGTGATGATGGACGGTGACCCGCAGCGCGCCGCCCTCGAGGGCCTGGAAGGCCTTCGGCACGTTCTCCGAGCGGATCATCCGGAAGGCGCCGGTCCAATAGTCCCGCAGGGCCGCATGCCCGACGCGGCGTTCGCCCTCGAGTTGGTCGACGATGTCGGCGTCGGGATGCATCACAGCGAGAGCGCCCTCGATGTCCTGTCGGTCGAGGGCTTGGAAGAAGCGCGTCAGCAGGGTTTTCCGCGCGTCCATGACGCTCCGCTCAGTCTCCGGGTTTGTAGCCGGTCTCCACCTTCAGATAGGCGATCAGGTCAATTCGCTTCTGCGGATCCTTGACCCCGACGAAGCTCATCCGGTTTCCGGGCAGGAAACCCTTGGGGTCCGAGAGCCAGGCGTCCAGCTTCTCGGCATCCCACTTGAAGCCCGCAGTCTTGACCGCGTCCGAATACTTGAAGTCGCCGTGCGTGCCAGCGGTGCGGCCGAACAGGCCGTAGAGGTTGGGGCCGGTGCGGTTAGGACCGCCCTCGGTGATTGTGTGGCAGGACTGGCAGAGGGCAAACTGGGTCTTGCCCTTGGCAAGGTTCCCGGTGTTGTACGGCGCCGGCAGACTGGCCAGCAGCGCCTGGCGCTCGGCGTCGGTCGGCTTGGGGGCGGGCGCCGTGGCGGCCGGCGCCGGGCCACTCCCAGCAGCCTTCTTCTCCGGGGCGGGGCTGCAGGCCGCCATGAGGGCGCAAGCCCCGAAAGTCATTGCCGTTACGCCAACTGTCCGCATCTCTTTCCCCTGACCTGTGAATGAAACTAGGCGCTTGTCCGCGCCCATTCAATTGAACAACGCCGTTATTTCCGGCCTAGTCGTCGCCGGCCGGCCGGCCCCGGCCGGACTTGATCGAGCCGCGACGGGCCTTGGCGGAAAGCCGCCGTTCCTTGGAGGCGCGGGTCGGCCGGGTCGGGCGGCGCGGCGGCGGGGGCGGCTCGGCCGCCTTGGCGATCAACGCCACCAGCCGCTCGACCGCATCGGCGCGATTGCGCTCCTGGGTGCGGAAGCGGTTGGCGGTCAGCACGATCTCCCCCTCCAGGGTCAGGCGCGAGCCGGCCAGCTTCTCCGCCCGCGCCCGCACCCCCTCGGGCAACGCCGGAGAGTGGCGGATGTCGAACCGCAGCTGCACGGCCGTCGCCACCTTGTTGACGTTCTGCCCGCCGGGGCCGGAGGCGCGGATGAAGCTGAAGCTCAGTTCGCTGTCGTCCAGGGCGATGGCGGGCGTGACCGGGATCATCGGCTCATTCAAAAATGCGGCTCACGGCCTGCTCGTTGCGGTTCTTGCGCAGCGACACATAGGCCGAGGCCGGGATCGATCCTAGGGCCAGCGGCGCCGCGGCGCTGAAGAACAGGTAGATCGGTATGAAGAGCAGCAGGAAGGGCAGGATGCCGTCTGCCGCCTGTCCGGTCGGCAAGGCCAGGCTGCTGGTGCCCGCCGCGATGGCCAGCAGCATGATCAGGAGGAAGTAGCTGACCAACAGGGCGATGACCGCGATGAGGTAGGCCAGCAGGTAGTAGCCGAACAGCGCCCAGCGGTTGCCTTCCCCCGCTTTGACGCTCTCGCCGATCGAGGCGAAGACTCCCCGGCGTTCGTTGAGCTGGATGGACGCCGCCAGGCCGAAGAAGACGGCGAACACCGTGGCGGCGCCAAGGAACAACAGGATGCCGAAGATTCGGCCGAGCAGGGCGCAGGCGAGGTAGATGACCAGCAGCATGAGCCACAGCAGGGCCTGGATGCCCAGCTGCGGTAGAAGATTGCCCCAGCTGGCCTTCCATCCGCCGGCGAAGGTCGCCTTCTCGCCCTTCACCTCGGCCTCGG
Organism: Caulobacter sp.; assembly: GCA_035627755.1. Taxonomy (GTDB): domain Bacteria; phylum Pseudomonadota; class Alphaproteobacteria; order Caulobacterales; family Caulobacteraceae; genus Caulobacter. The sequence goes on from DASPLD010000183.1 coordinate 8,539, forward strand.
CGGCATAGGCGTTGACGGCGCTGAGCAGGCTGGCCGAGATCAGGCCGAGGATGATCATGCCGATCCCCGCAGCGGCGACCGCGGCGATCGCGGGCTCCCGCTCGGCGGTCGGGATGGCGCCGCCGCCGGCCGCCAGCAGCAGAAGACCTTGAACGATCAGGCCGATGACGGAGATCGCCAGAATGCAGGCGCCCAACTTCAGCAGGTTGCGCCGCCACATGCCCCCCGCCCGCAACAGGGTGCGGCCGAACTCGAACTCCGGAACCGTCGCCATACGCTCGCACTCCCCCGTGACGGCGGCACCATACACGCCGAATCGGGCGGCGTCAGAGCCTGCGCCGGGCCTTCTGCACGGCCTCGTCCAGCGCCTGCAGGAAGCGGGAGCGGTCGTTGCGGCCGAACGGGGCGGGGCCGCCGGTGAACTCGCCGGTGGAGCGGATGTGCTCCATGATCGACCGCTGGGCCAGAGCCGCGCCGATGCTGTCGGGCGTGAACGGCTGGCCGTTGGGCTTGAGGACCTGGGCGCCGGCCTTCAGGCAGAGGTCGGCGAGGGGGATGTCGTTGGTGACAACCACGTCTCGGGGCCCGCACCGTTCGGCGATCCAGGCGTCGGCGACGTCCGGCCCGGCGTCGACCACCACCCGTTCGATCAGCGGCGAGACGGGGACCATCATGAAGCTGTTGGAGACCACGAAGGTCTTCAGGCCGTAGCGCGCCGCGACCTTGTAGGCCTCGTCCTTCACCGGGCAGGCGTCGGCGTCGAGGAAGATGCGGATCGGGTCGGCCATGGACCCTTATGGTCAGGCGGGCTCGCCAGGGCAACCAATGGGCCCGATCGGCGTTAGGCCAACATCCCGCGACCTGGGACGCTTTTCGGGGAGCAGACGATGCGCAGGTTCTTCAAGCGGCTCGTCGCCAATCTGGACGCCATGATCTGGAACCTGACCGCCGGCGGCGCCAAGGGCTGAGGTCTGGGTTGGCTGGTGCCGGCTGCAGGGATCGAACCCGCGACCTTCGGTTTACAAAACCGCTGCTCTACCATCTGAGCTAAGCCGGCCAGCGCTTGCAGGGCGCCGCGCGGGCGCCCAAATGCGACAATCCAAGCGCCGCGTCAAACAGGATAGCCTCTTGTCCCAACCCCTGACGATCAACATTCCCCACCAGCTCGGCAAGGCCGAGGCGCGCCGGCGACTGGAGACCGGCTTCGTGCGCATCGAGCAGCAGTTCGCCAAACAGGCTACCGTCGACAAGAGCTGGGACGGCGACCGGATGACCTTCTCGGCCGTCGCCATGGGTCAGACCATCACCGGCGCGATGGATGTGCTGGAGGAGTCGATCCGGCTGGAGATCGTGCTGCCCGGCTTTCTGGGGATGCTGGCCGGAAAGATCAGGGGCAAGGTCGAGAAGGAAGGCCAGCTTCTACTCGAGAACAAGAAGAAGTAGCCTGCACCGGTACAGGGGGATCCATGCGTATCGCAATCGCCGGCCTGCTGGTTGGCCTCGTCCTCGCCGCGTCGGCCAGTGCCCAGGATGCCGGGGTGGACGTGGCCAGCTTCAATGGCGACTGCAGCCTGAGGGTGGCGGGGAAGACCGAGGCCTGCAAAGGCGTGATCTACACCTACGTCAGATCGACAGACCGGACCAGCTTCTCGGCCGTCGTCGGTGATCAGGTCACCACCTTCGCCGGCGGCAAGGACGAACAGCCTAAGCCGACGGAATACCATCTCGAGCTCGACCGGCTCTACACCGGCGCCCATCAGGATGTGGT
>DASPLD010000184.1:0-3082 GCA_035627755.1 Caulobacter sp.
TCGACCGCGTCGAGGGCGCTGCCGCCCCGCTCCAGCACCCGCTGCCCTTCCGCCAGGGCCCCGGCCAGCGCTTCGCGATAGCCGGCCTCGGTCGCCGCATCCATGTTGGCGCGCTCGATGACGCCGGCCCCGCCGTGGATGACGATGGCCCATCCGGGCCGCTCCTGCGCCACGGCGGGAGCGGCCAACAACGCCAAGGCGGCAAACGCCAGCAGAACCCTACGGATCACCGCGACCTCCCTCTTAGTCCTTGGACGGGAGAAGGCACGAGCCGTCAGGCCTGCACAACCCCGCGCCGGATCTGGTCGAGCTCGATGCTCTCGAACAGGGCCTTGAAGTTGCCCTCGCCGAAGCCCTCGTTGCCCTTGCGCTGGATGATCTCGAAGAAGATCGGGCCGATCAGGTTCTCGGTGAAGATCTGCAGCAGCAGGCCCTGGCCCTCGGTCGGCGCGCCGTCGAGCAGGATCTTGTCGGCCTTCAGGCGCTGGGTGTCCTCCCCATGGCCTTTCACCCGGTTGTCGAGCAGCTCGTAGTAGCTGTCGGGCGTATCCTGGAACTTCACGCCCCGCTCGCGCAGGGTCTCGACGGTCTGGAAGATATCGTCGGTGCCGAAGGCCAGGTGCTGGATGCCCTCGCCCTTGTAGTCGCGCAGGAACTCCTCGATCTGGCTCTGGTCGTCCTGGCTCTCGTTCAGCGGGATGCGGATCTTGCCGTCCGGGCTGGTCATCGCCTTTGAGAACAGGCCGGTCACCTTGCCCTCGATGTCGAAGTAGCGGATTTCGCGGAAATTGAAGACCCGCTCGTAGAAGTTGGCCCACTTGGCCATGCCGCCGCGGAACACGTTGTGGGTCAGGTGGTCGAGGTAGGTCAGGCCGACGCTGTTCTTCTCCGCCGCCTCGGCCGCGCCCTCGATCGGCGCGAAGTCGACGTCATAGATGCTGTGCGCGCCATAGCGGTCGACCAGGTAGAGGTTGGTGCCGCCGATGCCTTCGATGGCCGGGATGTTCAGCTCCATCGGGCCGATCTTGCCCGGCGTCGCCGGCTTGGCGCCGCGCTCCAGCGCCAGGGCGTAGGCCTTGGCCGCATCGCGCACTCGGAACGCCATCGCATTGGCCGAGGGGCCGTGGGCCGCCTGGAATTCCGCCGGCTGGCCGACCGGCTCCATGTTGAGGATGAAGTTGATGTCGCCCTGGCGGAAATGCAGCACGTTCTTGGAGCGGTGCCGGCCGACCGCCGTGAAGCCCATCAGCTCCCACAGCTTTTTCAGGCTTTCCGGATCGGGAGAGGTGAACTCGACGAACTCGAAGCCGTCGGTGCCCAGCGGGTTGTCAAACAGGTCTTTGGTGGGATTCGGGGCGTTCATCGGAAGCCTCTCTGATCAGGGGGAGATCGGTGGCGCGATAGTATCAGATGCAACTATTCGCGCAACGCGAGACGACAAGACGCCCCTGCACGGAAATCCTGCTTGGCCTTTCGGTTCGGGCCCTCTAGCACAGGCCCATGCTGCGCAAACTTTACGATTGGGTGATGGGCCTCGCCGGCTCCAGGCACGCCCCCACCGCCCTGTTCGCCGTGTCGTTCGCGGAGGCGTCCTTCTTCCCGATCCCGCCGGACGTGATGCTGGCGCCGATGGTGCTCAAGCGGCCGGACCGCGCCTGGTTCTACGCCTTCATCTGCACCCTGGCCTCAGTGCTGGGCGGTATCGCAGGCTATGCGATCGGCTACTACCTGATCGACCTCGGCCGCTGGCTGCTCAGCCTCAGCGGCAACGGCGGCGACCTCGACACCTTCCAGTGCTGGGTCAAGGAATACGGCGCCTGGGTGGTGCTGATCAAAGGCCTGACACCCATCCCGTTCAAGCTGGTCACCATCGCGATGGGCATGGGCAAGCTCAGCCTGCCGATCTTCATCCTGACCGCCACCCTGACCCGGGGCGCCCGCTTCTTCCTGGTGGCCGGGGTGGTCAAGGTCGCCGGCCCGGCCATGCTGCCGGTCATCGAGAAGCGGCTCGGCATGGTGGCGGTCGGGGTCATCGCCCTCATTGTCGCCGGATTCGTCATTGCCCATTACCTGGGGGGCGGCACGGCCCCGGCCGCCTGCTGATCCGACATGACCGCCCTCAAGCGCCTGATCCTGTTCGTCCTCAAGCACTGGCCCGAGACCGCCCTGCTGTCCTCGGCCCTGATGCTGGCCGCCGCGCATGGGTTCGAGCGGATCGCCAACCTGCTGCCCTGCACCCTGTGCCTGAAGCAGCGGGAGGTCTACTGGGCGGCCATCGCCATCGCCCTGGTCGCCATCGTGATCAAGCGCACCCGCCATGCGCGGCGCGTCTCGCCCTGGCTGGACGGCCTGCTGGGCCTGGTCTTCCTGTTCGGGGTGGGCCTGGCCTTCTATCACGCCGGGGTGGAGTGGAAGTGGTGGCCCGGACCGGAGACCTGCGCCGGCGGCGGAGCCGGGGTCTCGATGAGCGAGATGGAGCGGCTGGTGAACGGCGGCAAGACCGCCTCCCCCGCCTGCGACAAGGCGCTGTGGCATTTCCTCGGCCTCTCCATGGCCGGCTGGAACGTGATCGTCTCGCTGAAGCTGGCGGGATGGAGCTTCGTCTCGGCCTACAATAGACTGCGTCCCTAGCGAGGTTGCGTTGATGAGCGCCAAGCCCATTCCCGCCCGTCCCGGAGTCGGGGCCGCCGCCGGCCGGCTGGCGGAGATCCTGCGGGTCGACCACGCCGGGGAACTGGGCGCCGTCCACATCTACCGCGGCCAGCAGGCCGTCCTCGGCCGCGCCCCGGCCCACGGCCGCATCGCCGCCCAGCTGGCGGAGATGGAGGGCCATGAACAGGTCCACCTGGCCCGCTTCGACGAGTTGCTCAACGCCCGCGGTGTCCGCCCCACCCTGATGGCCCCGCTGTGGCGCGCGGCAGGCTTCGCGCTCGGCGCCGGCACTGCCCTGCTCGGCCCCAAGGCCGCCCATGCCTGCACCGAGGCGGTCGAGAACGTCATCGAGCAGCACTACGCCGGCCAGATCGCCGAGCTGGAGAAGCGCGAACCCGAGCTCGCCGCCGAACTGACGAGGATCCGCGAC
>DASPLD010000185.1:0-11961 GCA_035627755.1 Caulobacter sp.
GAAGGCCTTCTTCCTGCCCCGCATGCTGTCGGGCGAACACTACTGGTGCCAGGGCTATTCCGAGCCGCAGTCGGGTTCGGACCTGGCCTCGCTGCAGACGCGGGCGGTCCGTGACGGCGAGGACTATGTGGTCAACGGGACGAAGATCTGGACCACCCACGCCCAACACGCCAACTGGATGTTCCTGCTGGTCCGCACCGCCACCGAGGGCAAGCCGCAGGCCGGCATCAGCTTCCTGCTGACCCCGATGGACGCGCCCGGGATCAGCGTGCGGCCGATCATCAGCATCTCCGGCGAGCATGAGGTGAACCAGGTCTTCTTCGACGATGTCCGCATACCGGTCGCCAATCGGCTCGGCGAAGAGAACGCCGGCTGGACGGTGGCCAAGCATCTGCTGGAGTTCGAGCGCGGGGCCGGCGCCGCCGCCAGCCGCCTGGGCCGGATGGTCGACCACGCCCGCGCCATCGCCCAGCAGGAGCAGGGGGGCGAGGGCTCCAGCGTCTGGGCCGAGGACGCCGCCTTCCGCGCCCGCCTCGGGGCGCTGGAGATCGAGATCGCCGGCTTGGCCCACGCCGAGGCTCAGGCCGCCGCCACCCTGTCGGCCGGCGGCGACATCGGCCCGACCGCTTCCCTGCTGAAGCTGCAGGCCTCGACCCTGCAGCAGCGGGCCACCGAACTGGCCATGGAGGCGCTCGGCCCCTACGCCGCCGCCGACCAGCGAGGAGCGCTCGGCTATGGCGCCAACGAGCCGCCGGTCGGGCCGGAGCACGCCGTCACCCCGACGGCCAAGTACCTCAACACCCGGGCGGCGACCATCTACGGCGGGTCCAGCGAGGTGCAGCGGAACATCCTGGCCCGAACCGTTCTCGGCCTGTGATTTTTTCCATCCGGGGCTCGCGAATAGCCGTTGCAATGAATAGTAATCATCATCATAATTAGCTCAACGATCGACGTCCGGGCCAAGCGCTAGCGCTGTCCGGGCCAACAACAGGGCGGCCTTTCAAGGGTCGACGGAGGAAGCTGACGTGAACGCCATCGTCAAAGAATTCAAGGTCATCGACACCGACACCCACGTCATCGAGCCGTACGACCTATGGACCTCGCGGATCTCCACCAAGAAGTACGGCGACATGGTTCCGCACGTGAAGTGGGACCCCAACATGAACGAGGACGCCTGGTTCTTCGGCGGGGACCGCACCGGGGCGGCGGCCGGGGCGGCCATGGCCGGCTGGCATGAGTACCCGCCCAAGCGCCCCCAGCGCCTGGAGCAGGTCGACCCGGCCCTCTACAACAACACCGCCCGCCTCAAGAAGATGGACGAGTACGGCATCTGGGCCCAGGTGCTGTACCCCAACGTCGCCGGTTTCGGGGCCGGCAAGTACCTGGCGCTGGGCGACCAGGAGCTGATGCTGGCCTGCGTCCAGGCCTACAACGACTGGCTGACCGAGTGGTGCAGCGTCGCCCCCAACCGCTTCATCGCCCAGTGCGCCCTGCCGTTCTGGGACATCCCGGCGACGATCAAGGAGATGACCCGCTGCGCCCGCCTGGGCCACAAGGGGGTGGTCATGTGCGCCGAGCCGGAGACCTTCGGCCTGCCCAAGCTGACCGACCCGCAATGGGACCCGCTGTGGGCCGCGGCGCAGGAGCTGGGCCTGCCGATCAACTTCCACGTCGGCACCGGCGACATGTGGTACTTCGACATGATGCATGAGAGCGTCAAGCCGCATGCGTCGTTCGCCTCCATGGGGGCCCTGTTCTCACTCGACCTGGCCCAGACCATCTCGCAGCTGACCTGCGGCGGCGTCTGTCACCGCTTCCCCAAACTCAATTTCGTGGTCGTCGAGAGCGGCGTGGGCTGGATTCCCTACCTGCTGGCCAGCCTCGACTATCAGTGGCTCAACTGTGGCGCGCACAAGGAGAACCCCGAGTACAAGCTGCTGCCCAGCGAGTTCTTCAAGCGCCAGATCTACGGCTCCTTCTGGTTCGAGAAGCCGACGCTGAAGCTGGCCATCGACGTGCTCGGCGCCGACAACATCCTTTACGAGACGGACTTCCCGCACCCGACCAGCATGAGCCCGGGCCCGGCCACCTCCGCCCAGCACCCGAGCGACTACATGGAAGAGGTGTTCAAGGATGTCGCCCGTTCGGACGTCGAGAAGATCGTCCACGGCAACGCCAAGCGCATCTACCACCTGGACGACTAGCAAGACGGCCACCCCTCCCGCTCCCGCTCATCCCGGCGAATGCCGGGACCCAGCCGCCTGAGCGCAGGGATTCAGGATGAGCTCCATCCGACAGCGGCTGAATGTGGGTCCCGGCCCTCGCCGGGATGAGCGGATCAGGGGGGTAGGCGCAGGGGAAATGGCTTTGACCGACTACTTCGACATGACCGGCAAGGTCGTCCTGGTCACCGGCGGCAGCCGGGGTCTGGGCTACGAGATGGCCAAGGCCTTCGCCCGCCAGGGCGCCGACCTCGTCATCGCCAGCCGCAAGCTGGAGACCTGCCAGGAGGTCGCCGCCGAAATCCGCGGCCTGGGCCGCCGAGCCCTGGCCATCGGCGCCCACGTCGGCCAGTGGGAGGCCCTGCCGGCTCTGGTCGAACAGGCCTACGACGAGTTCGGCAGGGTCGATGTCCTGGTCAATAACGCCGGCATCGCCCCGACCACGCCGCGGTCGGTCGAGATGTCGGAAGAGCTGTTCGACAAGACGGTGGGGGTCAACTTCAAGGGCCCCTTCCGTTTGTCGGCCCTGATCGGCGAGCGGATGGTCGCCGCCGGCTCGGGCTCGATCATCAACGTCAGCAGCACCGCGGCGGTGAACCCCGGCCCGGCCTATCCGGTCTACGCCGGGGCCAAGTCGGCGCTCAACGTCATGACCCAGTGCCACGCCTTCGAGTTCGGTCCCAAGGTGCGGGTCAACGCCATCATGTGCGGCCCCTTCTGGACGGACATCGCCAGGGCCTGGCGCGAGGAGCTGGACCGCACCTCGACCTCGGCCGTCAAACGCATCGGAAGGCCTGAGGAGATCGCCACCACCGCCCTGTATCTCGCCAGCGACCGCTCCAGCTACACAACGGGGACGGTCATCCGTCTCGACGGCGGTGACTTTTGAGCGCCCGGGGCAAATACCTCGGCGCCGTGGTCGAGATGCGGCCGCAGCATGTGCTCGACGTCAAGCGGCTGGCGGCCTGGCTGTCGGGGACGGTGGCCGGCTTCAAGGGCCCGCTGGCGGTCCGCCAGTTCGAGGGCGGCCAGTCCAATCCTACCTACCTCCTGGAAACCCCGGACCGGAAGTACGTCCTGCGCCGAAAGCCGCCGGGTCCGCTGCTGCCCAGCGCCCACGCGGTCGACCGCGAGTTCAGGGTGCTCAGCACCCTGGCCGGGGCCGGCTTCCCGGTCCCCGAGGCCCTGGTCCTCTGCGAGGATGACGGGGTCATCGGCTCGATGTTCTACGTCATGGCCCATGTCGAGGGCCGGATCTTCCTCGACTGCGCCATGCCCGACCTGTCGGCGGACGATCGGGCGGCGGCCTACGACTCCGCCAACGCGACCCTGGCCCGGCTGCACGGTCTCGACCATGTCGCGCTCGGCCTTGGCGACTACGGCCGGCCCGGCAACTATTTCGCCCGCCAGATCGGCCGCTGGTCCAAGCAGTACGAGGCCTCCCGCACCGCCGACATCCCGGAGATGGACCGGCTGATGGCCTGGCTGCCGGGCGCCGCGCCCGATGACGAGGAAAGCCGCCTGATTCACGGCGACTACAGCTTCCACAACCTGTTGTTCCATCCCACCGAGCCCCGCGTCGTCGGGGTCCTCGACTGGGAACTGTCGACCACGGGCCATCCGCTGGGCGATCTCTTCTATCACGGCATGGAATGGTACCGGCCGGCCGGCAGCGACGCCCGCGGCACCCTCAAGGGCGCCGATCTGGCGGCGCTGGGCGTCCCCAGCCTCGAGGCCTACGTCGCCCGCTACTGCGAGCGGGCCGGGCGGCCGCCGGTGGAGAACCCGGGCTTCTACCGCGCCTACAACCTGTTCCGGGTCGCCGCCATCATCCAGGGAATCGCCGGCCGCGCGCGGGACGGGGCGGCCGCCACCATAGACGCCGCCGCCCAGGCCGACCGGGTTGTCCCCATCGCCCGCGCCGCCTGGGCCGAGGCGCAAGCCGCCGGAGCCGTATGACCATGCGCCAATGGACCCTCGCCGACCGGCCGCTCGGCCGACCCCTGGCGGAAACCGACTTCGCCCTCGAGATCGCCCAGCCGCCGCAGCCGGCGGAGGGGGAGGTCGCCTTCCGCACCGACTGGCTGAGCTTCGACCCGGCCCAGAAGAGCTGGATGGAGAACATCGCCGGCTATGTCGACGCCATGCAGATCGGCGAGGTCATGCGCGGCTCCGGCGTCGGCACGGTGACCGCCTCCCGCCATCCCGGATTCGTGGCTGGCGACGTGATCTACGGCCCGCTCGGCTGGCGCGAGGCCGGGGCCCTGCCCGGCGGCCAGCTGAAGAAGGTTCCTGAGGGCGTGCCGCCGACCGCCGCGCTGGGCGTGATCGGCACGACCGGCCTGACCGCCTACCTGGCCTTCGTCGAGGTCGGCAAACCCAAGCCCGGTGACACCGTGGTTATCTCGGCGGCCGCCGGCGCCACCGGCTCCATCGTCGGCCAGCTGGCCAAGCTGGCCGGCTGCCGGGTGGTCGGGATCGCCGGCGGGGCCGACAAATGCGCCTGGCTGGTCGAGGAACTCGGCTTCGACGCCGCCATCGACTATCGCAGCGAGCGGGTGAAGTCGCGGCTGCGCGAACTCTGTCCCGGCGGCATCGACGTGATGTTCGACAACGTCGGCGGCGTCATCCTCGACGACTGCCTGGCCCGCATCGGGCCGGGCGCCCGGGTGGTCATCTGCGGGGCGATCTCGCGCTACAATTTCGATCCCCGCGATCCGGCCCAGATGCCGGCCGGGCCGCGCAACTACTTCAATGTCGTCTTCACCGGCGCCACCATCCAGGGCTTCCTGCTGCCCAGCTACGAGGCCCTGATCCCGGCCGCCGAACAGCGGCTGGCGCAATGGGTCCGCAACGGCGCCCTGCGCTACAGGGAAGACATCCAGACCGGGTTCGAGAACGCCCCCAGGACCCTGATGCGGCTGTTCGAGGGGCGCAACTTCGGCAAGCAGCTGCTTCGCCTGACCTGAGACCGCAAGGAAGGATTGCTCTTCCGCCGTGAATCCCTGACGAGGATCGCATTGATATTGAGCGATTATCGGAGACAGCCGTGTCCAGGCGCAATCACGACGACGGACGCCCCGCGCGGCGCAACCTGAAGACCGCCGAGATCGTCGCCCTCGACATCGTCCGGGATATCGTCGACCAGGACCTCAAGCCCGGCGACCGGCTGCCGCACGAGCCGGAGATGCTGGTCAGATACCGGGTCAGCCGCTCCTCCCTGCGCGAGGCCCTACGCCTGCTGGAGACCCAGGGCCTGATCGCCATCCGTCCAGGCGCCGGGGCCGGGACGGTGGTCGGAGAGGCGGCGCCGACCAATCTCGGCCGCACCATGACCCTGTATTTCCACATGGCGGCGATCAACTACGACGACCTGCTCGACGCCTGGATCCGGACCGAGCCGCTGCTGGCCGAGATGGCGGCTCAGAACCCCGACCGCGACCTCGTCCGGGCCATGCTGGAGCCCTACCTGCCGGCCGAGGAGCGGGCGGTGCGCACCGACATCCCCTCCGGTCTCGCCTTCCACGACGCGGTCGGCGAGCTGTCGGGCAACCGCACCCTGGCCTTCACCTTCCGCTCCATCGGCTTCATCGTCTCCGACCATGTGCTGATGATGAAGGATCGCGACGGGCTGGAGGACTTCATCGTTCACGACCACATCCAGCTGGCCCGGGCGATCATCGACGGCGACGCCGCGCTTGCCCGCACACTGATGGCTGACCATGTCCGCCACGTCGTCGACGACTTCCGCGCCTACTGGCCTCGCCGGGTCGGGCAGCGCGTAACCTGGCGTTGATGATCGCGGTATCATTCGTGCCGCCGGCGAACCGCTGGTTGCGGTTGCGCGTGGGGCCGGGAATACGCGGATCATGATCATAAAAATGTCGCCCGGCGGGAGCCCGGCGCGTTGACAATGATGGAGATCATCATCATGATCTCGTCCAAGAACAACGATAAATGATCTTGGAGGAGACAAGGCGCATGGTCGACATCCGCTAGGATTTTCAATCCGTTGGGGCTTGGTCCCCTCGTCTCACCTGGTGCGCGTGACGTGCGCCGGGCGCGCGTTGCTGCGCGCCCGGTGGGAGGCAACATAATGACCAAAAAGGGAGGGGTAATATGTCTATCGTGAGCCGCAAGCGCGGCATGGTCTGCGGCGGGGCGCTCGTCGCCTTGCTCGCGGGCGCCGCGGCGCCGGCCCTGGCCGCCGAACCCGGCCCTGAGGCCGAGGGGGAGGTCTCGGAGGTCATCGTCACGGCGACCAAGCGCGAGGAAGCGCTCAGCAAGGTCCCCGTCGCCGTCAGCGCCATGTCCGGCGAACAGATCCAGGAACAGCGGGTCACCAATTTCGAGAACCTGAGCGCGACCCTGCCGGGTCCGACCTTCGTGCCGATCTCCGGCGCCAGCGGCTCGCAGATGCAGATGCGCGGGCTCTACGCCTCCGACGACTCGCCGGCCTTCGACACCCCGGTCGGGGTGTTCATCGACGACATCTATTATGGCTCGGTGGCCTCCTTCTATCCGGACTTCTTCGACGTCGCCCAGATCGCCGTGCTGCGCGGGCCGCAGGGCACCACCTTCGGCCGCAACACGGTCGGCGGGGCGCTGCAGATCACCAGCAACAAGCCCAACTTCGACGGCTTCTCCGGCGAGACCAGCCTGGTGGTCCGCAACTTCAACGGCCTGGAAGGCAGCGGCTTCTTCAACGCCGCCTTCAACGACGTGGCCGCCGGCCGCTTCGCCTTCGGCTTCAAGAACGTCGACGGCTCGCAGCACAATGTGACCAACAACACCGACGTCAACGACAAGAAGGTGTGGAGCGCCCGCGGCTCCCTGCTGCTGCGGCCCAGCGACAGTGTCGAGGTCCTCGGCTCGCTGACCTATACCCACGAGGATTCACGCGGCGACGGGCCGGTCCTCTACGGCCAGGGCTCCCTCGTCGCCTCGCTGCGAGCGATCTCGACCGACCCGCACGACACCTTCATCGATGACGACGGCAGCACCCGGAAGAACGTCTACAACGCCTTCGTCCGGGTCGACTGGGACAACCCCCTGGGGACCTTCACCTCGATCACCGGCTACCGGAAGCTGACCGCCTCCTATGTCGAGGATATCGACGGCAGCCCGTTCCCGATCGCCCCGAACAAGATCGACCACAACCGGGAGTCCCAGGTCAGCCAGGAGTTCCGCCTGACCTCGCCCGACGACCAGACCATCGAGTGGATCGCCGGCATCTACCTCCTGAAGCAGGAGACCTTCCGGTCGGAGACCTACACCTTCGGCGGCCTTGGCCCATGGCGGATCAACACCCTGACCGGGGGGGTCGCGCAGCGGCCGACCATCTCCGGGGACATCGAGACCGTCTCCTACGCCCCGTTCGCCGAGGTGAAGTGGAACATCACCGACCAGTGGGCCCTGACCGTCGGCGCCCGCTACACCCACGACGAGAAGAAGAACCGGACGATCCACGACGTCGCCTCGATCTTCTTTGGTCCAGCCAAGGACGTCAGCGCGGAGGAGAGCTGGGACGCCTGGACCCCGCGAGCCATCGTCAGCTTCACGCCGAACGACGACCTGTTCTTCTATGCAAGCGCCTCGACCGGCTTCAAGAGCGGCGGCTACAACTACGCCGCCCCGACCGTCGCCCAGGCCGCGACGCCGCTGCTGCCGGAGGAGAACGTCACCTATGAGGTCGGGGCCAAGACCTTCTTCTTCGATCGTGACCTGTCGGTGAACCTTGCCCTCTACCAGAGCAACACCAAGGACCTGCAGGTCCGCTCCCTGGTCGGGGCGGCGCTGGTCTCGACCAACGCCGGCGAGGCGGAGACCAAGGGGGCGGAGCTTGAGGTGCTGGTCCATCCGTTCGAAGGGGCGACCCTCGGCCTCAACTACGCCTATACCGAGGCCAAGTACGCCTCGTTCAAGAACTGCGCGGCCGGCGGTCTCGACTGCACGGGCAACGACATCCCCTTCACCCCGCGCAACGCCCTGACCCTGACCGCCCAGTACCGCTGGGAGATGGAGGGCGGCGCCAGCCTGACCGGCCGCCTCGAGGGCCGCTGGGCCAGCGCCTATGAGCTGACCCCGCAGAACACCCTGTTCCTGGTGCGCGACAAGACCGCCCGCAAGGACTGGATCAACGCCTTCCTGACCTACGAGCCGGCGGACGGCGACTGGAAGGTCCAGGCCTGGGGCCGCAACCTGCTCGACAACACGGCGGTCACCTTCGGCACCAACTACAGCTTCTATCTGCTGACCCAGGCCGAGTTCCTGTCCGGCCTGAACGAGGTTGACCGCACCTCGGTCACTGAAGGCAGGACCTACGGTGTGACCCTCACCTATAGGTTCCGGTAGCCCTGACCGGCGGCGCGGCCCTCGATGGTCGCGTCGCCGGGCCCCTTTTAGTCGACGTCTGGAGGCATTGGTGACATCCGCTTCGGGTCTGCCCACCACGGCGCGCCATGCCCGCTTTGCGCTGGCGATGCTGTTCGTCGTTGCGCTGTTCAACTACATCGACCGCTCCATCATCTCGATCCTGCAAGTGCCGTTGAAGACGGACCTCAACCTGTCTGACACTCAGATGGGCGCCCTGACCGGCTTGTCCTTCGCGCTGCTCTACACGACCATGGCCCTGCCCGTGGCCCGACTGGCCGACGCGGTGAGCCGCAAGCGCCTGATCGCGGCGGCCCTGGCCATCTGGAGCGCGGCGACCGCCTGCTGCGGCCTGGCCAACAACTTCGCCACCCTGGTCGCCTTCCGCATGGGCGTGGCGTTCGGCGAGGCCGGCTGCGTCCCGGCCAGCCACTCGATGATCGCCGACTATTTCCCGGTCAAGCAACGCGGCACGGCCCTGGCCCTCTGGGGCCTGTCCTCGCCGCTCGGAATCATGCTGGGCTTCGGGGCCGGCGGCTGGCTGGTCACGACGATGAGCTGGCGCGAAGCCTTCCTGATCTTCGGCATCGCCGGGCTGGTCCTGGCCCCCTTCATGCTGCTGGTCCGCGAGCCCAAGCGCGGCCAGTTCGACCAGCATGTCGCCGCGCCCGACGAGACCCAGGCCAGTTCCGCCGCGGCCCAGGAGGCCCTGGACGCCAAGGTGCCGCTGCGGGCCGCGCTGGCGACGCTCTGGAACAGCAAGGCCTTCCGTTACCTGGCGGTGGCCGGAGCGGCCCATGCCTTTGTCCAGTTCACAGCCCACAACTGGAACGCCCCCTTCTATGTCCGGGTGCACCAGATGCCGATCGGCCAGGTCGCCCTCTACCTGGCCGTGGCCTTCGGCCTGGCGGGGGCCGTGGGTCAGTTCGCCGGGGGCATGCTGATCGACCGTCTCGGCCGTGGGGACAAGCGCTGGTACATGTGGGTGCCGGCCCTGGCCTCCCTGCTTCTGGCGCCGGTCAGCCTGGCCCAGTATTTCGCGACCTCGGCCGAGGTCTCCATGGCCATTGGCCTGGCGGCGGCGGTCCTGATCCAGGCCTATTTCGCCCCGATCGTCGCCACCGCCCAGCTTCTCGTGCTGCCGAGGATGCGCGCCTTCACCTCGGCGATGCTGGTGCTGATCGTCAACATCCTGGGCTTGGGCTTCGGCCCGCTCATCACCGGAGCGATCAGCGACCTGCTGGCCCCGACGTTCGGGCAGGAAGCGCTGCGCTACGCCATGTCCTCGACGCTGTTCATGGCCGTGATCGCCGGGTTGTTGTTCGCCCGCTCGGCCCACCACCTGCGCCAGGAACTGGCGGCGGCCTAACCTATCGCCACTGCACCTTTTCGCCGACGCGCCGGGGCCAGTAGGCCTTGAAGTCCTCGACGATGTGTTCGCAGTGCGCCTGCATCAACTTGCGGGCCAGCTGGGCCTTGCCCTGGGTGATGGCGACGGCCAGCGCCCGGTGGTCGTCGACGATCCGGTCCTCCAGTTCGCTGCGCGGGGCGGTGTTGAGGATGTGCTCGGCGACGATGAAACCGACGGCCTGGAACTGCAGGCTGAGCACGCGGTTGCCGGCCAGGTCTGCGATCACGTCGTGGAAATTCAGGCCCGCCGGGATCGAACGCATCTCGCCGTGGCAGCTGTCGGCGCCCTCCATGAAGGGCTCCATCGCCGCCTTCACCCGGGCCCGGTCCGGATTGCGCGCCGCCAGCTCGGCCAGCAGCGGATCGACGAGAATCCAGGCGTCCAGCAATTCGCTGTAGGTGACCCCGGACATGTGCAGATAGAGGGTCAGGGTGCGGGCGAAGTTGCCGGGCAGCACGCGGCCGACCACCGTGCCCGAGCCCGGCCCCGGCCGGATGGCGATCAGGCCCTGGACCTCAAGCAGCCTTAGCGCCTCGCGGAGGGACGAGCGGCTGACCTGGTACTGGACAAGCATTTCGGCTTCCAGCGGCAGCCGGTCGCCGGCCTTCAGCCCCTGGTCGACGATGTCGCGGACGATGTCGAGCGCCACCAGTTCGGAGGTCTTCAGGGTGCGCCGGGCGAACTCCCCGGACCAGGTCATCCGCCCGCCGGTCCCACCGTTGTCTGCCTGTCGTCGCGTACGCCGTTCGGCCATGGCCGGAAATGCCCTCGTTCAAACCTGGGGCGAGTCCGTCGCCCATACCCTTAATCAAGGAAACGTACCGGGAATTCAATGACGCAGGTCAAAGCCGCGATTGACATGCCGACCCGCGAGTTCATAATCATGATTATAAGAGACATGCTCACACGGCGACTCGTCGGACCGGGATGAGCGGGCATGGAGGAGCCCCCGGACGGGGGAATTTGAAGTTGTCCAACAGCACCGAGACCCTGCGCCGTCCGCTCGCCGCGCCCTATCCCGACCCGCGCCGCCGGCCCGGCGAGCGCCGCGGGCCGCTGGCCGGGGTGCGCGTGGCCGACTTCTGCTGGATGGGAGTGGGGGCCTGCGCCACCCGGCTGCTGGCCGATTTCGGAGCCCAGGTGATCCGCATCGAGGACCGCAATCGCCTGGACATGCCGCGCCGGCTGCCGATCTACAAGGGCGAGGTCCGCTCCTATGGCGAGGAGGACGCCAACCCCGATCCCAACAAGGGCGGGCTGTTCAACAACTACAATCGCAACAAGCTGGGCGTGACCATCAACATGCGCGATCCGCGCGGCAAGGCTCTGGCCGACCGCCTGATCGCCGCCTCCAGCGTCGTCACCGAGAACTTCGCGCCCGGGGTCATGGAGCGATGGGGCCTGACCTACGAGCGGCTGTCCGCCCTGTCGCCGAATGTCATCTACGCCCGGATGAGCGGCTTCGGCCACAGCGGCCCGCATGCGGAGCACCGCAGCTACGGCCCGGTGGTCCAGGCGGTCAGCGGCCTGTCGCACATCAGCGGGCTGCCTGGCGAGGAGCCGTCCGGCTGGGGGCTGTCCTACATGGACAACGAGGCGGCCTTCTTCAACGCGGCCGCCCTGATGATGGCCATCTACAACCGCAACCTCACCGGACAGGGCTCGGAGATCGACGTCTCGGCGGTCGAGGCCGGCATCAACCTCCTGGGGCCGCTGCTGCTCGACGTGGCGGTCAACGGCCGGAGCACCCGGGGGCCGGACTTCCCGCCCGGCAACCGGCTGGAGCATCCCAGCGCCGCCCCGCACGGGGTCTATCCCTGCCTGGGCGAGGACCGCTGGATCGCCATCGCCGTCTTCGACGAGGTCGAATGGCGGGCGCTGGCCGGCGTCATCGACGCCGCCTGGACCGCCGATCCCGCCTTCGCCACGCAAGCCGAGCGCTTCGCCAATCAGGAC
>DASPLD010000186.1:0-4745 GCA_035627755.1 Caulobacter sp.
CTCTCGGGCGGCAATCCACAGATTCCGAAGGGTTATGGCGACGGACCGGTGCAGGCCTACATCGCCGCTATGCCGGGCTGGAAGCAGGCGGTCGGACGGCGGCTCGACGCCTTGATCGAGGCCACCGTCCCCGGGGTGACCAAAGCGGTCAAATGGAACTCACCCTTCTACGGGACCGAGAAGGACAGCTGGTTCCTCAGCCTCCATTGCTTCAACCGGTACATCAAGGTGACCTTCTTCCGGGGAACCTCGATGGACCCGGTCCCCCCCGGGAAGTCGAAGCATCCCGAGGTCCGCTACCTCGACATCCACGAGAACGAATTCGACGACACCCAGATCGCCGCCTGGATCAAACAGGCCAGCGGACTCCCCGGAGAACGGCTGTGACCGAACCAACCCCTTCCCAATTGATCGACGCCAAGATCGAGGCCCTTGGCGACTGGCGCGGCGAGACCCTGGCCCGCATGCGCCGCCTGATCCAGCAAGCCGATCCCGAGGTGGTCGAGGAGGTCAAGTGGCGGGGCGTGCCGGTCTGGTCGCACGCCGGCATCCTCTGAACCGGCGAGACCTACAAGACGGTCGTCAAGCTGACCTTCGCCAAGGGAGCGGCGTTGCCCGATCCCGCGGGGCTGTTCAATTCGAGCCTTGAGGGAAACACCCGGCGGGCGATCGACATCCCGCAGGGCGCGCAAATCGACGAGGCGGCGTTCAGGGCCCTGATCCAGGCCGCGGTGGCGCAGAACCTCTCCAAGGGCCCGGCCAGAAGGAAGGGCTGAACGGCAGGGCCGCGCGGGGAACAACCGCGCCGCATCGAGGTTGGTCGGGCATGCCTGACCCATCCCATGTCCTCGTCACCGGCGGCGCCGGCTATATCGGCGCCCATACGGCCAAGGCCCTGAGCGAGGCGGGTTATATCCCGGTCACCTTCGACAATCTCAGCAGCGGCTTCGAAGAAGCCGTGCGCTGGGGTCCGCTGGTTCGGGGGGATATCCGGGACGCCGACGCCCTGTTCCAGACCCTCGCCGACTACAGGATTCAGGCCGTCATCCACTTCGCGGGCCTGATCGAGGTGGGCCGCTCGTCAATCCGCCCGGACCTCTTCTACGACGTCAACGTGGGCGGCACCGCGAGCCTGCTGGCCGCCATGCGCCGGGCCGGCGCCAGCAGGCTGGTCTTCTCGTCGAGCGCCGCGGTCTACGGCCAGTCGCCGGAACCGACGCTGCGGGAGGACGCGCCGAAGAATCCGGCCAGCCCCTATGGCGACACCAAGCTGGCCGGGGAACGGATGATCGCCGCCCACTGCAAGGCCTTCGGGCTGCAGGCCATTGCGCTGCGCTATTTCAATGCCGCGGGAGCCGATCCGTCCGGCCTGATCGGGGAGGCGCATTTTCCCGAGACCCACCTGATCCCGCTGGCCATCGCCGCCGCGCTCGGAGTCGGCAAACCCCTGACGGTCTTCGGCCAGGACTTCCCCACCCCCGACGGGACCTGCCTGCGCGACTACATCCACGTCAATGATCTGGCGTCTGCCCATGTGAAGGCCTTGGAAGCGCCCGTCGGAGAATCCGGGTTCGAGGCCATGAACGTCGGAACGGGGCAGGGGCGTTCGGTCATGCAGGTCCTCGAGGCGGTCGGCGAGGCGGTCGGTCGGCCGGCGCCTCACAGCATCGGCGGCCGGCGCGACGGAGACCCGGCCGCCTTGGTCGCCGATCCGGCCAAGGCGGGCGAGCGCCTGGGCTGGTCGGCGCAGCATTCGTCCTTGCGGAACATCGTCGAGACGGCCGCCTCCTGGGCCCGCAGGCCGCTGTACGGCCACGACGCCCACCAGGCCGACGCCGCCCTGGAACAGCTCGCCTGAACGCCTTCCGCGCCCGCCGAGCCCGTCGCGCCATGAGCTTTTGCGAGCCAAGGAACATCCCGGGCCAGGCAGGGTTCCGTCTGTAACCGTCTTCCCAGCAACAGGTGCCCCTTGCCGCTTTTGTTCGACTCCCAAGTGACGCCGTCCGCCCGCCGGAGCCGCCCCCGCTCTCCGCTGCTCTGCTTCTCCCACCTGCGGTGGGACTTCGTGCTGCAGAGGCCGCAGCATCTGATGAGCCGGTTCAACGCCGTCTACGACGTGACCTTCTGGGAGGAGCCGTTGGCTCCGGAGGAGGGAGTCCCGGTCGGCCTTGAGCTGCGGGCCTGCGCCCGGACCGGCGTGACCATCGCCACCCCGCGCCTGCCGGAAGCGGTCCAGGGCGACGCCCGCGAGGCGTCCGTGCGTGACCTCCTCGACGGCTATGTGAAGACGCTGACGGGCGAGCTGGTCACCTGGTACTACACCCCGATGATGCTGCCCTTCTCACGGCATCTCGAGAGCCGCAGCCTCGTCTACGATTGCATGGACGAGCTGGCCAACTTCAAGTTCGCCCCGCCCGAACTGCTTGGCCTGGAGGCCGAGCTGCTGGCCCGCGCCGACGTCGTCTTCACGGGCGGCTACTCCCTCTACGAGGCCAAGCAGGAGCGGCACCGCAACATCCATCCCTTTCCCTCGTCGGTTGATCGGGCCCACTTCGAACAGGCTCGGGGGGGCGTCATCGAGCCAGGCGACCAGGCCGGCCTGCAGGGGCCGATCCTCGGCTTCTACGGTGTCGTTGACGAGCGCATGGACCTGGGCCTGCTCGACGCCATCGCCCGCGAACGCCCGCAGTGGCAGCTGGTCATCGTCGGGCCGGTGGTGAAGATCGACGAGGCCGAGCTGCCGCGCCGTCCCAACATTCACTACCTCGGCGGCAAGACCTACGCCGAGTTGCCCGCCTATCTGGCCGGCTGGGACGTCGCGCTGATGCCCTTCGCCATCAACGAGAGCACCCGCTTCATCAGCCCGACCAAGACGCCGGAATACCTGGCCGGCGGCAAGCCGGTCGTCTCCACGCCGATCACCGACGTCATCCGCCACTATGGCGACCTGCAGGGCGTCAAGATCGCCGACTCGCCCCAGGCCTTCATCGCCGCCTGCGACCAGGCCCTGGCGCTCGATCCGCACGGCCCCTGGCTGACAGAGGTTGACAGGATGCTGGCCGAGCTGTCCTGGGACCGCACCTTCCGGGACATGGACAACCTGATCGCGGCCGCCGGCAGTCGGCAGGCCGATGTTCCCCAGTCGCTCGGGTCGACCCTGACGGCCCCGGCGGTGATGCCGTCCAGCCGTCGCAAGCCCTTCGACTACCTGGTCGTCGGCGCCGGCTTCGCGGGCTCGGTGCTGGCCGAGCGGCTGGCCGCCGGCTCGAACAAGAAGGTGCTGGTGGTCGACCGGCGGCCGCACATTGGCGGCAACGCCTATGACCACAAGGACGCGGCCGGCGTGCTGATCCACAAGTACGGCCCGCACATCTTCCACACCAACAGCCAGGACATCGCCGACTATCTCGGCCAGTTCACCAAGTGGCGGCCGTACGAGCACCGGGTGCTCGCCAGCGCCCGCGACAAGCTGCTGCCCATCCCGATCAACCGCACCACCCTGAACGAGCTGTACGGCTTGAGCCTGAAGGACGAGGCGGAGGCCGAAGCCTTCCTCAAGAGCCGGGCCGAGCCGACCGACCAGATCCGCACCTCCGAGGACGTGGTCGTCGCCGCGGTCGGCCGCGAGCTCTACGAGCTGTTCTTCCAGGGCTACACCCGCAAGCAATGGGGCATCGACCCGAGCGGGCTCGACAAGGCCGTGACGGCGCGCATCCCCACCCGGACCGGCACCGACGACCGCTATTTCGGCGACAAGCACCAGATCATGCCGAGGGACGGCTACACGGCGATGTTCAACCGCATGCTCGACCATCCCAACATCGACCTGCTGCTGTCGACCGGCTATGCCGAGGTGATGGACGAGATCGAGGCGGGCCACATCGTCTATACCGGGCCGGTCGACGAATATTTCGGCTACCGGTTCGGCAAGCTGCCCTATCGCAGCCTGCGCTTCGAGCATCGGAACCTGGAGCTGGAGCGCTTCCAGCCGGTCGCCGTGGTCAACTATCCCGATCCGCAGCTGCCCTATACGCGCATCACCGAGTACAAGCACCTGACCGGTCAGGACCATCCGAGCACCAGCATCAGCTACGAATATCCGAGCGCGGACGGCGACCCCTATTACCCGATTCCGCGGCCCGAGAACCAGGCGCTCTACAAGAAGTACGAGGCGCTCGCCGACGCCAACCCGAACGTCACCTTCGTCGGCCGGCTGGCGACCTACCGCTATTACAATATGGACCAGGTCGTCGGTCAGGCGCTGGCCGCGTTCCGCAAGCTCGAGCGGCGGCGCCGGACGCAGGCGGCCGCGCCTCCGGCGATCTGGACCGAGGCGGCGGAATAACCCCGCAGCCAGGCCTCCGCGGCTTGCCTGTGCGGCGCGATTGGGGCAGCGTCCGCCGCCTCTTCAGGCCGATTCCAACCGGGGTGCCCCACATGATCCGCAGCCTTGCCGCGCTTCCGCTTCTGCTCGCCTCCACCGCCGCGCTCGCCCAGGCGCAGGGGGAGAATCGTGATCAGCCGAAATGGGACGTCAACGACCCGCCGGGCCAGCGGACGCGGCAGGTGCCGATCCGGGTCAGCGAAGGCACCTGGATGAACGTCGACGTCAGCCCCGACGGGCGCACCATCGCCTTCGACCTGCTGGGCGACATCTACACCATGCCGATTTCCGGCGGCACGCCGACTCGGATCACCTCCGGCCTCGCGTTCGACATGCAGCCGCGCTTCTCGCCCGACGGGCG
>DASPLD010000187.1:0-5591 GCA_035627755.1 Caulobacter sp.
GGCCTTCCTGACCAGGGTTTCAAGCATCGTGTCCAAACCGTTCGCCGCCCTGGTCCTGGCCCTGAGCCTCGTCGCCGCCTGCGGCCAGGCCGGGGAGCCGGCCTGGCGGGGCGGGGCGCCCAAGGCGCCCGCCGATCCCGAAAGCGTCGCCGGCTACCTGCGCCCGCCCAGCCTCGCCGCCGTCCGGGTCGAGGGCGGGACGATGCTTCTCTCCGGCAAGGCCCAGCCCGAGGCCCAGGTCCGGCTGGTCTCCCCGACCGGCGAAGTGCTCGATTCCCGCGCTGACCCGGCCGGAAACTGGACGGCCCGGCTGCCGGCTTCGCGGGAGGTCCGGCTGTACGCCCTCTCCATGGTCGCCGGCCAGAACCGCACCGTCCCGGCCCAGGGCGTGCTGGTCCTGCTGCCGGAGGCCCGCGCCGTGCAACTGCGCGCGGGGGCCAGCGCGGAGACCATCGGGGTCCAAAGCGACGCCCCCCGCCTGCTCACCATCGACTTCGACGCCGCCGGCGCGGCCTCGGTCGGCGGCGTGGCGCGGCCGGAATCCGGCCTCTCCCTGCGCATCGACCGCACCGCCCTGGGGGCCGGCAAGGCCGACGGCCGCGGCCGGTTCCACCTCACCGTCGCCCGGCCGCTGGCCGCTGGCTTGAGCCGGTTCGAGATCGCCGGCGACAGGGGCGAGCAACAGGTCGAGGCGCCGATCAGTCCGGCCGGGATGTTCGAGGGTTCCCACCGCATCCAGAGGCTGGCCAACGCCTGGCGCATCGACTGGGTGACCCCCGGCGGCGGGGTGCAGACCACCCTGATCCTGGACCAGGCCCCATGAGGCCGACGCCCGAGCGGGCGCGTCCCAGGCCGCCCGCCGAACCAGCGGTTCGCAAGGTCGATGGTCTGAGCGCCCTGCGCGACCTCTTCGCCCTGATCCTCGCCTGCGGCGCCCCGGGCCTCCGCTGGCGGCTTGCCGCCGCCCTGACCCTCACGCTGGGCGGCAAGGTGCTGGGCGTCCTCGCCCCGCTGCTGCTCGGCGCTGCGGTGAACCGCCTCGCCGCCGGCCAGGCGCCGGCCGTCCAGGTCGGGACCGCCTTCGCCGGGCTGATCGTCGGCTGGACCCTCATCCGCTTCCTGGCCGCCGCCGCGCCCCAGCTGCGCGACGTCGTCTTCACGCCGGTCGCGCAGGCCGCCCAGCGCCGCGCCGCCGCCGACGCCTTCGGCCATGCCCTCAGCCTCTCGATCGACTTCCACCAGACCAAGCGGACCGGCTCGCTCAGCCGCACGATCGAGCGCGGCTCCCGGGCCATGGACTTCCTGCTCCGCGCCCTGGTCTTCAACCTCGGCCCGACCTTCATCGAGCTGATCATCGCCGCCGGGGTGCTCGCGTCGGCCTACGACTGGCGGTTCGCCCTGGCCGCCGTGGCCACCGTCCTGGTCTACGGCGCCCTGACCTTCGCCATCAGCGACTGGCGCATCGCCCACCGCCGGGCCCTCAACGACGCCGACAGCGAGGCCGCCGGCCGGGCCGTCGACGCCCTCATCAACTACGAGACCGTCAAGGCCTTCGGCGCGGAGACCCGGGCCGCCGCCGACTACGACAGGGCGCTGGCGACCTACGCCCGCGCCCAGGTTCTGGCGACCAACTCCCTCAGCCTCCTCAACCTCGCGCAGTCGGCGATCATGGGCGTCGGCCTGGCGGCCATGGCCCTGCTGGCCGGCTTCGAGGCCCAGGCCGGGCGCCTCGGCCCCGGCGACGTCACCGCCGCGATTCTGATCCTCATCAACCTCTACGGCCCGCTCAACATCCTCGGCTTCGCCTACCGCGAGATCCGCCAGAGCTTCATCGACCTGGAGGCCATGAGCGACCTGCGCCGCCAGTCGCCGGACGTGGCCGAGGCCCCCGACGCCCTCGACCCGCCGCCCAGCGATGGCCGCGGCGGGGCGGTGGTCTTCGCGGATGTCTCCTTCAGGCACGGCGCCCGCAGCCAGGGGCTGGAGGGCGTGAGCTTCACCGCCGCCCCCGGCGAGACCATCGCCCTGGTCGGGCCCTCCGGCGCCGGCAAGACCACCCTGGTGCGCCTCGCCCTGCGGATGATCGACCCCCAGGGCGGCCACATCAGCCTGGACGGCCTCGACCTGCGCCGCTGGAAGATCGCCGCCCTGCGCCGCGCCGTCGCCCTGGTGCCCCAGGACGTCGCCCTGTTCAACGACACCCTGGCCGCCAACATCGCCTTCGCCCGCCCGGACGCCACGCCGGAAGAGATCGCCGCTGCGGCCGGCGCCGCCGAGCTGACCGACTTCATCGCCGGCCTGCCCGAGGGCCTGCAGACCAAGGTCGGCGAACGCGGCCTCAAGCTCTCCGGCGGAGAGCGCCAGCGGGTCGGCATCGCCCGCGCCCTGCTGGCCGACCCCCGCGTCCTGATCCTCGACGAGGCCACCAGCGCCCTCGATTCCCGCACCGAGGCCGCCATCCAGGAAACCCTGCGCCGCGCTCGCCGCGGCCGCACCACCCTGGTCGTCGCCCACCGCCTCTCCACCATCGCCGACGCCGACCGCATCCTGGTCCTGCGCCGCGGTCGGGTGGTCGAGGAGGGCCGCCACGAGGCGCTGCTGGAGCGGGGAGGGGAGTACGCGGCGCTTTGGCGTAGGCAGACGCGCGGAAGATAGCGCTGATCCTTCTCCCGCCCGCCGGGAGAAGGTGGCCCCCGAAGGGGGTCGGATGAGGGCAGCGCCGGCTTCTGCCGGACGGGCGCGTTCTGGCGCGATAGATTGGGCGAATCGACTTCAGGCGAAGGTGTCCGCCACCCGCTCCGGTCCCTGGCCCCGCAGGCGGTCCAGTTCGATGTACAGGCCGACCAGAAGGACGTTCATCAGGGTCTCAACCGGATACTCTATGGTCTCGGCGGCCCAGTGGTCACCCAGGTTGGCGAACAGGAAGGGCACATAGCCGAGGCCGAACATCAGCACCGCGGCGACCGCCGCCAGCATCCAGATGCCCAGCAGCAGCCAGCGCCGGCCAGCCGTCAGCCGCAAGCCGACCCGCGCCGCCGCCGGAGGCGACAGCTTCAAATCCAGCGCCGCCGGCAGTGTCATCCCGAGTACCGTCGCCATGACAAGGTAATAGACTGCCGAGATCGGCAAACGGTCGACGGCGTCCCCGCCGATCGGCCAGAGCGTCGTGATCCAGCCGGGGCCGGACATCACCAGAATCCCACACGCCAGGGTCGGGAGGGCGCTCGCGACGCGGCGCGCCAATTCCGCGAGCCGGAAGCGCTCGCCCTTGGCGCCGCTCAGCGCCAGGGCGATCACAACTCCGGCGACCAGACCATCGAGCAGGTCGTAGGCGGCCTGCCAGAGCACCGAGAGGGGTGTCGCCGGGGCCCCTTCGGCGAGGTCGGGTCCGTCCAGCGCGTTGATGGCCAGGTCCCCGCCGAACGCGACGAGGATCATCAACAGCAGCAACAGCCATCGCCGCCGCAGGGCCGCGAGGCTGCCGCGCATCACCGCGCCCATGTCGAATCGAAGCTGAGACCTCACCGAACCGATCTAGTCCCGCCGGAACGGAGTTGACAGGTCAGGCCTTCCCGGCCGGAAGCTGCGCGATCAGCTGGATCTCCACGATCCCCGTCGGCGCCAGCAGGCCGGTGGTCCCCACCGCCGTCCAGGCCGGATGCGGGGCGCTGGTGAACTCGGCGCGGACCTTGTTCATGATCTCGATCTGCTGGTCGCGCGTGCCGGTGAAGTTCGGCCCCTCCCAGACGTGGAAGCTGTTGACCATCACCACGTCGTCGAAGCTGGCCCCCGCCGCCTTCAGCACCACGTCCAGATGCTTGTAGGCCCGCCGCGCCTGCGCCTCGAACGCCGCCAGGTCGTTCCCCTCGCCCTGTCCCCGGAACAGGATCACCCCGGAGACATACAGCGTATCCCCCACCCGCCGCGCCGGGGCGTAGCGGTAGGTGTCGTACGACTGCTGGTGTCGGGGCGTGGGGATGATCACCGATCCGCCCGGCGCGGGGATGACGGTCGGCTTCGGCGGCGCTTTCGGCGCCTCCTGGGCGACCACCGGCGCGGCGGCCACGACGAAGGCGGCCGTGAAGCCGGCGAGGGCGAGGATGATGGCGGCCGTGCGGCTCATGGCGGTGTCCCCTGTCGAGGCGCCCTCCATGGCCGCAAGTCCGCTGGCGACTCAACTTAAGCTTTGGTCATCTCAGTCGAAGGTGTCGGCCACACCCGCCTCTACCGGGTCGCTGCCCCGCTGCCGAAGCTTCAGGTAGCCCGCGGGCCAGGCCATGGCGAAGATACAGAACACTACAGCCGAGCCCAGGGCGCCGATCAGGTCCGAGATCGGCGCGGGCAGGCCGGCCAGGTCCGCGATGTTCCGCGCCAGGCTAAACAGGAAGCTGCCGATCCCGATCGCCACCATTCCGCCAAGGACGACCGCAAGCGTCAGCTGCGCCACGGCCCAAGGATATCGGCGCGCGATCGCCAGGCTGCCCGCCAGGCTTCCCGCGAGGCTCCGCCGTTCGACCAGCGCCACCGCCGGGGCCATACCCAGCATGGCCAGGCCGGCGGCGTTCCAAAGCGTCGCCATGGCGATCGGCAGCCACGACTCCAGTCCTGAGACCGGAGCGAAATCCCCGCCCCTGATCCAGAAAGCCACCGCCGCGATCACGGCGGCTGGCAGGTTTACGCAGACGAGCAGCAGCGCCAGCATCGGGGTCATGGCCAAGGCCCGGGCCAAGCTCTCGCCGGCGCTGGCCGCGACGCCGACAATCCGGCTCAACACCTGATCCGACAGGGCGCCGAAGACCAGCCAGGAGACCAGCCCGCTTACCGCCGGCGCGATAAGCCAGCCGGCTGGCCAGTCAGCAGGCAGGTACTGGCTCGCCAGCGCCGCGCCCCATTGGACTGCCGCCAGCCCGCCCGCCATCACCGCCAATGGCGCGGTCCGCGCGTAGAGGGTGTCGACCACATAGTCGACGATGGTGACCTCGTCTTCGATCGCCGGTTCGGTCACCAGGTCGGCCCCTGGACCTGCCCGACCGACCGGCGCCTGACCTCCTGATAGACCGCGGCCCAGAACAGGCCCAGGGCCGCCGAGACCGGAATGGCGACCGCGAAGCGGATCCAGGCCATGGCGTACACCGTCGGCATCGCGTCGGACTGTTCGAGCGGGACCAGCAACATCGGAAGCATCGAGAACATCAGCGAGCAGCCGAACAGGACGAGCAGCGTGATCGCCATCCAGCCCCGTCGGCTCCAGGCCAGCGCCAGGCCCGCACCGATCCCGCGCACGGCCGACAGTCGCCGTTCGATAGTCGCCGGAATCGCCAGGATGATCAGGCCGAGTAACGCCTGGGCGGCGACCGCGGTGATCAGCGAGCCGATGAACATCCGGGTGGCCGTCTGCACCCTCGGCACGTCGTGCAGCCCGTGCCGCGCCCAGAGCAGCGATGGCAACATCAGCGCCGCCTCGAGGATCGCAAAACCCAGCACCAGCGGCGCGACCCTGGCCCCGGCAGCCACCGCCTCCGCCAGGCCCCGGCGGCCATCGGCCACAGCCACGACGAGGTAGGCCAGCACGGCCCTCTGGGACCAGGTCA
>DASPLD010000188.1:0-5860 GCA_035627755.1 Caulobacter sp.
CCCACACGCCCCAGGCGCCGGCTCCCGGTCCGCCGATGCCGCCCCCGCCTCCGCCAGCCCCTCCGCCGCCGCCGCCCTGGCCCTTCACCCCCGAGATGACGCCGTTGTGGAAGGTTGCGCCCGGCACGCTGCCCTTGAGCCAACACATGGCCTGAGGCCCCTGCCCGCCCGGCTTGACGAAGGTCCAGGATCGGCAGTCGCCGCGGCCGTCGCAGGCCTGCCGGCAGAGTTCTGGATTTCCCGTCGGCAAGGCAAGGGAGGCGATATCACCGCCGGACAGGTTGATGCCCAACATCATGCCGTTCTCGACCCGCGCCCCGCCCGGATAGGGTCCGCCCGCGCCATTCTTGATGCCCGAGATGGTGCTCTGATCCTGCACGCCGCCGATGTTGGCCGTGCCTTTCAGCCAGCACATCGCGTTCGGACCCTGCGCGCCCGGCTTGACGAAGGTCCAGGACTGGCATTGCGCGTTCTGGTCACAGGCCAGGCGGCAGTAGCCAGGGTCGGGCGACTGGAGGGCGTAACTGTGGATGTCGTGACCGGGCAGGTTGACGCCCAGGCCCATCATGGTCTCGACATCGGCCTGCGCCGCCCCGCTTGGCGAAAGCACGCAGATCACCGCTGCAAACAGGCCGACAAGGCCCAGGGGTCTGGCGTAACGCATGGCGGCCTCCGGCGCACGGGGTGAGGCGGGGAGGCTAGGAAGCTCGCGCCGGCCGGCCAACGCGAAGGGTGCTCAAATTGGGCGCTCGGCCTAGTTTTGGAGGTCGAACAGCCCGGTCAGGTAGGGGTTGAGCATCCGCCCGTTGGGATCCAGCTCCCGCCGGATCTCCAGGAAGTCCTTCCAGTTGCGATACAGCCCCCCAAGCCGCTGGCCCTTCAGGCTATGCAGCTTGCCCCAGTGCGGCCGCCCGCCGTGGCGCTGGAAGATCGGCTCGATGAGTTCGAAGAAGAAGGCGTAGTCGTCCTTGTACCAGGCATGCACCGCGACCGACCCCCGCGCCCCGCCCTGGAACGGCGACAGCCAGGCGTCGTCGCCCGCCGTCCGGCGCACCTCGATCGGGAAGAAGACGTCCGGCCGGTCCTTCTCGATGACGGCCATTACCTCCTTGAGCGCCGCCAGCTGAGTCTCCGGCGGCAGGTGGTACTCGATCTCGTTGAATCGCACCGGCCGCTCTGTCGACAGCAGCTTCCAGCCCTCGTCGACGGACACCTCCTCGGCCGCCCCGCCGAGCAGCACGCCAGCCGCCGCCTTCCGCAGACCCCGCGACCAGCCGAAGGTGTTGCGCAGCACCTTCAGCGCCTCGAGGAAGGCGTCGTCCTGCGCCGGCGCGGCCGGCAGGGCCGGATCGTCGGTCTCGTCATGGCTGATGTTGGCCGCCAGTCCGGTGAACGGCACGGCGTAGAACTCGTAGTTCCGGTGCGCTTTCCAGCGCCCCTCGGCCTTGCTCAGGGTCTCCTCGAACGGCTCCAGCCAGACCCGGCGTCGCACGCGGCGATTGGCGCTGGTCTTGAGGCGGATCTCGGTGACGATCCCCAGGGCTCCGAGCGACACCTTCGCCGCCTGGAACACCTCCGGCCGGCGGGTCGCGTCGCAGGCGATGGTCTTGCCGTCGGCGGTGACCAGGGTCAGTCCGACGACGTCGCCGTGCAGCGCCGTCAGCCCCTGCCCTGTCCCGTGCGTCGCCGTGGCGATCGCCCCAGCCAGCGACTGCTTGTTGATGTCCGGAAGGTTGGCCATCGCCCGGCCCTTTGCCGCCAGCGCCGGCCCGAGCGCGCCGAGCCGTGTCCCCGCCCGTACGCTCGCCACCTCGCCGGTCCAGCCAACGACGCCGGCCATGGCGTCGAGCGACACCAGGGTTCCGCTGGTCGCCGCCAGGGCGGTGAAGCTGTGCCCCGCCCCTACCGCCCGGATCGGTCCCGCCGCCGCCCTCAGCGCCTCGGCCAGCTCACCCTCGTCCTTTGGCGCCAGCCGCGCCGCCGGATAGGCGTTCTGAATTCCGGACCAGTTGCGCCAGAGCATCCGGCCCTGCCTGTCCACGCCCGGAGGCGACGGCGGCTCGGGCTTGTCGCGGTTGGCGAACACGGCCGCCCCGGTCCCCGCGACGGCGACGCCGCCGACCGTGGCCCCGGTCGCGGTCAACACCTTGCGTCTGGTGATCATCCCTACGGCTCCTTGGACATGAAGACGATCAGCGCCTCGAAGTCCGCCGCCGTGCAGGCGGCGCACTGCCCGCCCGCCGGCATCGCCCGGAAGCCCTGCACGGTGTGGGCGACCAGCGTCGGCATCCCCTGCTTCATCCGAGCCTCCCAGGCCCTGGCGTCACCGGTCAGCGGCGCGCCCGATCCGGCGATGGTATGGCAGGTCTTGCATGACGTCTCGTAAAGGGCGGCCAGCCGCCCGTCCGACGGCGTTATCGCCGCCGCCTGTTCCGGACTCACCGCCTTCGGTTGCGAACAGGCCCCAAGGCAAAGCAAGGCCAGCAATAGTGGAACGCGCATCACCCCTCCCGTGGGCGCGTGAGTCCGCCCTTGGGCAAAGGTGACACCGCCGTCACCCTTCTTGGCAAGCTATCCCTCGACGCCGTTCAGCCGCTTGGCCGCCGTCAACGTGTTCTGCAGCAGGCAGGCGATGGTCATCGGCCCCACCCCGCCCGGCACCGGGGTGATCCAGCCGGCTACGCCCAGCGCCTCCTCGAAGGCCACGTCACCGACCAGCCGGGTCCTGCCTTCGGCCGCCTTCACGGGATCGCGCGACGGCAGCCGGGTGATTCCCACGTCCAGCACCGCCGCCCCCGGCTTGATCCAGTCGCCGCGGACCATCTCCGCCCGGCCAACCGCCGCCACCAGGATGTCCGCCGTCCGGCAGACCGCCGCCAGGTCCCGGGTCCGGCTGTGGGCGATGGTCACCGTGCAGTCGGCGGCCAACAGCAGCTGCGCCATCGGCTTGCCCATCAGGTTCGACCGCCCGATCACCACAGCCTGTTTGCCGGTGAGGTCGCCCAGCGCCTCACGCAGCAGGATCATGCAGCCGACCGGAGTGCAGCTGGTCAGCGCCGGCAGGCCGCTGGCTAGCCGCCCGGCGTTGGTCACCGTCAGCCCGTCCACGTCCTTGTCGGGCGAGATGCGCGCCACGATGCGGTCCTGGCTCAATTGCGGCGGGACCGGGAACTGCACCAGGATGCCGTGGATCGCCGGATCGCTGTTCAGCCGGTCGATCAGGGCGAACAGCTCCGGCTCCTGGGTGTCCGCCGCCAGCCGGTGGGTTTCCGAATACATGCCGGCGGCCGCGGTCTGTTCGCCCTTGTTGCGCACATAGACCTGGCTGGCCGGGTCCTCTCCGACCAGCACCACCGCCAGTCCCGGCGTCACGCCGCGCTCGGCCTTCAGCACCGCGACCTCGGCCGCCACCCGCTCGCGCAGGCCCGCCGCGACCGCCTTGCCGTCGATGATCTTCGCTTCGCTCATGGGGCCTCCGCGGTTGCGCGTGGCCCTAGCGCCTGCCCGGCGCCGTGGCAACGGCGCATGCGACCTTGCGTTACGCTGGACACCACGCCGCTGAACCCGCATCTTCCTGGTTCAAACATCCGTTCGGACGCCGCCCATGTTCATGACCTTCTTCTCGGAGCTGCGCCAGGCCAAGGTGCCGGTGACGCTCAAGGAGTACCTCGTCCTGATGGAGGCGCTCGACAAGTCGGTGATCGACCGCAGCGTCGAGGATTTCTACTACCTCTCGCGCGCCACCCTGGTGAAGGACGAGAAGAACCTCGACAAGTTCGACCGCGTGTTCGGCCACGTGTTCAAGGGCCTGGAGACCGTCGGCGAGGGCGTCACCTCGGAAATCCCCGCCGAATGGCTGAAGGCCCTGACCGAGAAGTTCCTCACCGACGAGGAGAAGGCCGCCATCGAGGCCATGGGCGGCTTCGAGGAGCTGATGAAGACGCTGCAGGAGCGGCTGGCCGAACAGAAGAAGCGCCACGAGGGCGGAAACAAGATGATCGGCACCGGCGGCACCAGCCCCTTCGGCGCCAACGGCTACAATCCCGAGGGCGTCCGCATCGGCCAGGACAAGGGCCGCCATGGCCGCGCCGTGAAGGTCTGGGACAAGCGGGAATACAAGAATCTCGACGACTCGGTCGAGCTCGGCACCCGCAACATCAAGATCGCCCTGCGCCGCCTGCGCAAGTTCGCCCGGGAGGGCGCGCCGGACGAGCTGGACCTCGACGGCACCATCAAGGGCACCTCACGCAAGGGCTACCTCGACATCGTCATGCGGCCGGAGCGCCGCAACAAGATCAAGGTGTTGATATTCTTCGACATCGGCGGCTCGATGGACAGCCACATCAAGCTCTGCGAGGAGCTGTTCAGCGCCGCCCGCACCGAGTTCAAGAACCTAGAATTCTTCTACTTCCACAACTGCCTCTACGAGAGCGTCTGGAAGGACAACCGCCGCCGCGCGACGGAGAAGACCAACACCTGGGACGTGCTCCACAAGTTCCCGAGCGACTACAAGGTCATCTTCGTCGGCGACGCCACCATGAGCCCCTACGAGATCACCTACCCGGGCGGCAGCGTCGAGCACTGGAACGAGGAGCCGGGCGCCATCTGGATGGACCGGGTCACGCAGATCTACCACAGCTGCGTCTGGCTGAACCCGACGCCCGAGCGCCACTGGGACTACACCCAGTCGATCGGGGTGATGAAGCAGCTGATGGGGGACCGCATGTACCCGCTGACCATCGAGGGGCTGGACAAGGCCATGCGGGAACTGGTCCGCGGCCACTGAGCCCTGTTGCGATCGGCCGGGATTCCCGCGAAGGTCCGCCAACCTTAAGCTTCGGGGGCCTCGCGGCATGGACGCCAACACCATAGTGATTCTCATCGCCGCCGGCGCCGCTGTCGTCGGGGGTCTTCTCGGCTTCGTCGTCGGCCGCGCCATCAACCAGGGGACCGGCCTGGCCATCGCCATCGCGGTCATCGGCGCCCTCGGGGCCGGCGGCGTCGGCTGGTTCCTGGCCAACCAGGATGTCATCCCCCGCCAGCAGTTCGACGCCGCCCGCCAAGCGGCCGAGGGCCTGCCCGAGGTCCAGGCGCTGAAGGCCCACTACCCGGTCGACTACGCCAAGCTCCAGAACGACCTGGAGATGATCAAGGGCGAACGCGGCGGGGCCCTGGCGGTCAACCAGACCGTCCGCTCCAACACCAACGCGGTGCTGCTCCGCGAGACCCCCAAGGCCAACGACGCCAACATCCTGGTGCTGATGAAGCTCAAGCGCGACAAGGCCCAGGCCCTGTCGGCCAAGTCGCCGGCCTACTGCTACGACTTCACCCGCAACGCCCGCCTGACCTTCGACGTCGACGCCGCCATCGGCCCCGACCTGGTCAAGCGCGAGCGCGACGCCGCCACGGCCATCCTGATCCAGGCGGCCACCGACCCGGTGAAGGACGCCGAGGGCGCTATCCGCAACCCCGACAAGCTGCCGGGCCTGATCAAGAAGTACTATCAGGACGAGCTTCGCTACCAGATCCAGGACCGGGTGCTGGCCACCTTCCCGCCGGCCGACGCCAAGATCATCAGCCAGTTGACCGGCCGCAAGGTCTCGGTCAGCGACCCGGCCCGCCAGACACTCCTCTGCCGCTACAACATCGCCCTGATCGACGAGCAGCTGAAGCTGCCGGCCGAAAAGGCGGCGATGGTCTACCGGCTGGGCCTGGGCAAAGGGCTGTAGGCTGAAAAACTAGCCGTCATCCCGGCCGTAGCGCAGCGCGGAGAGCCGGGACCCAGGGGCTAGCGGCAAAATCTTGGCGGCGGCGACTCCTGGGTCCCGGATCGGCCTGCGGCCGTCCGGGATGACGGTTA
>DASPLD010000189.1:0-7993 GCA_035627755.1 Caulobacter sp.
AAGAACACGGGGGCCCGCCGGAAGACCGGCGGGCCTTTTCGTTTGCGTGTTCCACTCCCTCAGCCCGGCCGGGGCAGCGACGCAGGCCGCGCGCAGAACGCCCAGAACGCAGGCTCCAGCGGGACTCCGGCCATCGTCACCCGGTGCATGAGCCGGTAGTGGCCGTGGTAGTCGTTGAGGGCGAAGTGCCAGGTGGCGCGGTTGTCCCAAATGGCGACCGAGCCGGGCTGCCAGGCGAACCGCGTGGTGCGGGTCTTGTCGATGGCGTGGGGGTAGAGTTCGAACAGCAGGGCGTCGCTCTCCTCCTTGCCCAGGCCGACGATGCCGGTGGTGAAGGCCGGGTTCACGTAGAGGACCGGTTTGCCGCTGCCGGGATGCCTGATCACCACGGGATGGACGGTCTCGGGCAAATCCCGGCTGCCCGAGAGCGCGTCCTGGTCGGATTTCGCGTAGGCGCCGCCCTCGCCGAACACATGCGCAGTGGAATGGACGGCCTTCAGGTGGCGGACGCGGTCCTGGAGGTCGGCCGGCAGGCTGTCCCAGGCGGCGTACATGTCGGCGAACAGGGTGTCGCCGCCGCTGGGCGGCAGGTCGCGCGCAACCAGGATGGAGCCGAGGGCCGGTTCGGCGTCGTAGCTGTGGTCGGTGTGCCAGCCGCCGCCAATGTTGCTGGTCTGGTCAGGCTGCTTCTCGACCTTGGCGATCTCGGGCCATTCCGGGTCAGCGGGGAAGAAGCGGTTGACGTCGATGGGGGCGAAGGCGCGAGCGAGGTCCAGGTGCTGCTGACGGGTCAGGGTCTGGTCGCGAAAGAAAATCACCCCGTATTCGAACAGGGCGCTGCGCAGGGTCTCCGCCATGCGGGCGTCGACCTTGGCGAGGTCGACGCCGGAAATCAGCGCGCCGCAGCCTTCCAGCCGCTCGATGGTCAACAGGTCGTGGGTCATGGCGTCCTCCGTTGACGGCATGAGGCCACGGGGGAGGACAAGGCATTGTCACCGGGGTAACAGTTGTCGATGGACCCACTGATCGGACCCTATCGCGAGGCGATCGACCGCTGGGACTGGCTGGGAAGCCAGCCGACCCAGCGCGCGGCCCTGTTGGCGGCGGCGAGGCTGCGCTGGCTGGCGCCGGGGGAGTGGGCGCACGGGGAGGGAGACGAGGCGGCCGGGCTGCTCGGGGTTCTGGAGGGTCGGCTACGGCTGTTCGCGCAGGCGCCGGGGGACCGGGAGGCGCTGATCGCTGTCATCGGGCCCGGCGTGGCGATCGGCCAGAGCCCGCTGTTCGGAGGCGGGCCGCGACTTGTGACGGCCGTGAGCGCGGGACGGAGCCTGGTTCTGACCCTGTCCGATGCAAGCCTTCGCCGGGTGGCGGAGACCTGGCCGGGGGTCTGGCAGGCGATCTCGCGGTTGATCTACCGCCAGCTCCAATATTCGGTGCAGGTGGCGGCCGAGCGGGCGGCCCTTCCGCCCCGGGCCCAGCTGGCGTCGCGCCTGCTGATGCTGGCGTTGGGGTCGGAGACAGTGGCGGCGAGCCAGTCGGACCTAGCGGAACTGATGGGGTTCAGTCGAAAGGCGGTCAACGGCTGGCTGGGCGAGCTGGAGGCGGCCGGCGCGGTGCGGCTGGGCTACGGGCGGATCGAGATCCTCAGCCGGCGAGCGCTGGAGCGGGCGGCGGCGCTGGAGCGCTAGCGAGAGCCGTGCGATCACCCGGGACATGAATCTGCTCTATGACACCTTGACCGGCGCGGGCGCGGCGGAAGCGCCCTTTCTCGAACGGCCGGATGGCTCGGTCATCCGCTATGGGGACCTGGAAGCGCTGACCGCGCATTGGGCCAATGCGCTGGCCGCCCTCGGCGTCCTGCCGGGCGACCGGGTGGCTGTGCAGGTCGAGAAGAGCCCTGAGAATCTGATCCTCTACCTGGCCACCGTACGGACCGGCGCGGTCTTCCTGCCGCTGAACACCGCCTACACCCTGGCGGAGCTGGAGTACTTCATCGGCGACGCGGAGCCGGCGCTGATCGTCTCCGACCCTGCCGTCGAAGCCGGGGTGGCAAAGCTCGGCCGAACGGCGACGCTGGACGCGGCGGGGCAGGGGAGCCTCGCGGACCTCGCGGCCAAATCGTCCGGCGCGTTCGAGACGGTGGAGCGCCGGCCCGAGGACCTGGCCGCCATCTGCTACACCTCGGGCACCACCGGGCGGTCCAAGGGGGCGATGCTGACGCATGGCAACCTGACGGCCAACGCCGGGACGCTGGTCGACCTGTGGCGGTTCACCGCCGACGACGTGCTGATTCACGCGCTGCCGATCTACCACGTCCACGGGCTGTTCGTGGCGACCAACGTCGTGATGGCGGCCGGGGCGTCAATGATCTTCCGGGCGAAGTTCGACGCCGCCGAGGCGCTGTCGCTGATGTCCCGGGCCAGCGTGCTGATGGGGGTGCCGACCTTCTACACCCGGCTGCTGGACCAGCCGGGGCTTACGCCTCAGGCGACGGCCGGGATGAGGCTGTTCATCTCCGGCTCGGCCCCCCTGCTGGCCGAAACACACCGCGCGTTCGAGGCGCGGACCGGCCATCAGGTCCTGGAGCGCTACGGCATGACCGAGACCGGGATGAACACCTCCAATCCCTACGAGGGGGCGCGGGTGGCCGGCACGGTCGGACCGCCGCTGCCCGACGTCGAGCTGCGCGTCACCGACCCGGAGACGGGCGCCGCCCTGGCCGACGGCGAGATCGGAATGATCGAGGTCCGGGGTCCCAACGTCTTCGCCGGCTACTGGCGGATGCCGGAGAAGACGGCGGCGGAATTCCGGCCGGGCGGCTGGTTCATCACCGGGGATCTCGGGAAGGTCGACGAGGCCGGCTACGTCCACATCGTCGGCCGCGGCAAGGACCTGATCATCTCGGGCGGGCTGAACGTCTATCCCAAGGAGGTGGAGGGGGAGATCGACGCCCTGCCGGGGGTGCTGGAGTGCGCTGTGGTCGGCCTGCCGCATCCGGACCTCGGCGAGGCGGTGACGGCCGTTGTGGCCACCGGCGGCGGGCCCGGGCCGACCGAGGAGGCCGTGCTGGCGGCGCTGAAGGACCGGCTGGCGCGGTTCAAGCAGCCCAAGCGGGTGCTGTTCGTCGACGACCTGCCGCGCAACGCGATGGGCAAGGTCCAGAAAGCGCTGTTGCGCCAAACCCACGCCGACCTCTACAGGGGCTCATGAGCGACATCATCGTTATTGGCGGCGGACACAACGGGCTGACCTGCGCCTTCTACCTGGCCCGGGCCGGCCTGAAGGTCACCGTGCTGGAGCGCCGCGGCGTGGTCGGCGGGGCGGCGGTCACCGAGGAATTCCATCCCGGCTTCCGCAACAGCGTGGCGGCCTATACCGTCAGCCTGCTGAACCCGAAGGTCATCGCCGATCTCGAGCTGCCACGGCATGGGCTGAAGGTAGTCGAGCGGCGGGCGGCCAACTTCCTGCCGGTGAGCGACAGCGACAGCCTGGTGACCGGCGAGGGGCGGACCCATGCCGAGGTGGCGCGGTTCTCCCAGAAGGACGCCGAGCAGCTCGACGCCTACAATGACCGGCTCGACGCCATCGCCGATGTGCTGCGCGACGTGGTGCTGCAGACGCCGCCGGACATGGTCGAGGGCGGCTGGCTGCAGGCGCTCCCTGAATTGCTGAAGAGCGCCTCCTTGGGCAAGCGGGTCGCGAGCCTGGACACAACCGCGCGGCGGGACCTGCTGGCGCTGTTCTCGCAGTCGGCGGGGGACTGGCTGGACGGCTGGTTCGAGAGCGATCCGATCAAGGCCGTGCTTGGCTTCGACGGGGTGGTGGGCAACTACGCCAGCCCCTATGCCGCCGGCTCGGCCTATGTGCTGCTGCACCATGTGTTCGGCGAGGTGAACGGCAAGAAGGGCGCCTGGGGCCACGCCATCGGCGGCATGGGGGCGATCAGCCAGGCGATCGCCTCGGCGGCCCGGGAGAAGGGCGTGGAGGTCCGGACGGGGGTCGGCGTAGCGCAGATTCTGGTTGAGAACGGCCGGGCCGTGGGCGTTGTCACCGAGGCGGGCGAGACCCTGCGAGCGCGCGCGGTGGTCTCGAACATCCATCCCAAGCTGCTGTTCGAGAAGCTGGTCGATCCCGGCGTGCTGCCCGCGGATTTCAACGAGCGGATCGGCCGGTACCGGTCGGGGTCCGGGACCTTCCGGATGAACGTGGCTCTGAGCGAGCTGCCCCGTTTCACCTGCCGGCCAGACCCCGGCGATCACATGACCGCGGGCATCATCATGGCCCCGACCCTGGCCTACATGGAACGGGCCTGGATCGACGCCCGGACCCACGGCTGGAGCAAGGAGCCGATCGTCGAGATGCTGGTCCCCTCGACGCTGGACGACAGTCTCAGCCCGGCAGGACAGCACGTGGCCAGCCTGTTCTGCCAGCATGTGGCGCCGGAGCTCAGCGGCGGCCGGTCGTGGGACGACCACCGCGAGGAGGTGGCCGACCTGATGATCGAGACGGTCGACAGATGGGCGCCGGGGTTCAAGGCGTCGGTGCTCGGACGGCAGATCAAGAGCCCGCTCGACCTGGAGCGTGACTTCGGCCTGGTTGGCGGAGACATCTTCCATGGGGTGCTGAGCCTGGACCAGCTGTTCTCGGCCAGGCCGGTGCTTGGGCATGGGGCGCACCGGGCGCCCCTGGCGGGGCTCTACATGTGCGGGGCGGGGACGCACCCGGGCGGCGGGGTTACCGGCGCGCCGGGGCACAATGCGGCGCGCGAGGTGCTCAAGGACGCCAAGGCGCGGCGGTTCTAGTTCCGCCGGGATGACGGAAAGTGGGGCGCATTCCGCCACGGCGCCCCTTCACGCCCCGCCCGCGTCCGATAACCTCCCGCCATGCCGCGTCAGACGGTGTCAGGGAGAGAGCCATGCGAGCGGTTGTGAGACGGGCGGGGCAGCTGGTCTGCGACGAAATCGGGGCGCCGACGCCGGGGCCCGGCCAGACGGTGGTCAGGACGCTGCTGTGCGGCATCTGCGGATCGGACCTGCATGCGCTGCACTACCTGGACCACATGGTCGAGCTGACCCGCAAGGCGGGGGGCCGCGACAGCATGGATCCCAAGGCCGACATGGTGTTCGGCCATGAGTTCTGCGCCGAGGTGGTCGAGCACGGGCCCTCGGGCGGACGGTTCAAGCCGGGGACGCGGGTGGTCAGCATCCCGATGACCTTCGGCCCCAACGGGTTCGAGGCGATCGGCTATTCCAACACCTTCCCGGGCGGGTTCGCCGAGTACATGGCCCTGACCGAGGCCATGCTGCTGGAGGTGCCCAACGGCCTGCCGAGCGACCTGGCGGCGCTGACCGAGCCGATGGCGGTGGGGGCGCACGCGGTGCTGCAGGCCGATCTGCAGCCGGGCAGCACGTCGCTGGTGCTGGGCTGCGGGCCGGTGGGGCTGGCGGTGATCGCCGCCCTAAAGCTGCGCGGCCATGGCCCGATCATCGCCGCCGACTTCTCGCCGGCGCGGCGGCGCCTGGCGGAGAAGCTCGGGGCGGACGTGGTGGTCGACCCGGCCGAGGGCTCGCCCCACCTGAAATGGAAGGACTTCGGGGTGCCGTCGGGCCTGATGGAGTATGCCATGGCGCGGATGTCGGGCCAGCTGAAGGGCCGTTCGGTGGTGTTCGAATGCGTCGGTGCGCCCGGGGTGCTGCAGAGCGTGATCGAGGGCTGCCCGCCCGGGTCGCAGATCGTGGTGGCGGGGGTCTGCATGGAAGCCGACAGGATCGAGCCGTCGCTGTGCATCAACAAGCAGCTCGATCTGCGGTTCGTGCTGGGCTACACGCCCGAGACCTTCGCCGGAACCCTGCACGACATCGCCGAGGGCCGGCTGGACGTGGCGCCGCTGATCACCGGCCGGGTCGGTCTGAGCGGCGTGGCGCAGGCGTTCAAGGACCTGGGCGACCCCGAGGCGCATGTGAAGATCCTGGTCGATCCGTCGCTAGCCTAGGCGGGCGCTGCGGCCACCGCTTCCGCCACCCGAGCCCGGTAGAGGGCGGCGATCAGGTCGGTCTGGGTGACTATGCCGGCCATCCGCCGATCCCCGTCCAGGATCATCACCTCCCGCCATTCGCCGTGCGAGAGGACCGGCAGCAGGTCGTCGATGGGCGTGTCAGGGCCGGCCGTCGGCGGATGATGGTCCATGACCGCCTCCACGGGCCCTTCGCCGGCGCCCAGCAGGATGGCGCGAGTGATCAGGCCGAGAAGACGGCCGTCGGCGTCCAGCACGGGCGCGGAGCGGAAGTCGTGGCCGGCGAGGAGGTCGCGGGCCTGGGCCTGGCTGTCGCCGGGCGACAGGCTGACCACGTGGCGCGACATGATGTCGGCGCAACGAATCTCGCCGTGCAGGCGGCGGAAGGCCTGGACCTCGACCTGGCGGAACAGGGCGTCGAGGTCCTCGCGGGAGACGTCGAGCAGCTCGCCGTAGCGCCGCAGGGCCTCGTCGATGTCCGCGAGGGTGAAGCCGACGCGGGCGTCGGGCGGCGGGTCGGCGGCGCCATGCGGGGCCGGGGGCAGGGCATGGGCGACGTGGGGATAGGAGCGGCCCGAGAGGTTGTTGAAGATCAGCGCCGCCGCCAGCAACAGGAAGGAGTTGAGGGCCACCGGCATCAGGACGAAGCCGTAGCCGGCGGCCTCGACGGCCGGGCCGCCCACCGCGCAGGTGAGGGCCACGGCGCCGCCGGGCGGGTGCAGGCAGCGGGCCAGGGTCATCAGGGCGATGGCGCTGGCCACTGCCGCCCCGGCCGCCAGGGTGGGATCGGCGATCAGCTTCACGCAGGTGACGCCGGCTAGGCCCGAGATGATGTTGCCGCCGATGATCGACCAGGGCTGTGCCAGCGGGCTGGCGGGGACGGCGAACAGGAGGACGGCCGAGGCGCCCATGGGGGCGATCAGCAGGGGCAGGGCGCCGGCGTCGCGGACGGCGAGATGGGTGACGAGGCCGGTGACGGCGATCCCGATCAGGGCGCCGGCGAAGGCCTTCAGGCGTTCGGGCAGCGGCTGGGCGACGGGCTGGGGCAGGAATCGGCGGAGGTAGGCGATCATCGGCGATCCCAGCGGTGTGGCGGAGCGGTCCATGCTGCGACTCATCTGTCGGAGCGAAGTTGCTCCCCCTTTTTGACCGGACTTTCGTGGGATCGGAAACGCGGCGGATGACGGCGCGGCGGAATCGCTAACCCGGCGCAGGCTCGGGCCCAAACAGGGCTTCGTGGCGGGCGAGGATGGCGGGCCAGAGACTGGCGGCCTCCGGGATGTCGAGGTCGAAGTCGGTTCGGAGGGTGGCGACATAGTCGTCGGCGTCGGCGATCAGCCGGGTCTGGTCGATTCCGGGGGCGAGGGTGCGCAGGGACCGGCCCCGGAGCATCAGCAGGCGGTCGGGGCGGTGGCGCTGGACCACGGCGTTCTGGACGAAGCCGGATTCCGGGGCGGACTGGAGCCAGTCGCAGCGGGCCGAAAGGGCGGCTTCGTCGGCGGGCGCGATCTGGAAGTCGAAACTGGGGGCGCCGCCGGCCGGATGGTTGCGCAGGCGCCACCAGCCGTCGTCGAGGGTCTCCAGGCCATAGGCGAACAGGCCCGCGTTCACCGGGCCGGGCCTGATCGGATAGGGGTCGACCGGCCCGTCGCCGAAGCCGACATCGGCCATCCAGGGGCCGTCGTCCAGGTCGACGCGAAGGATCAGGTGGTTGCCGACGGCGAGGTCGCCGTCCTGCTCGCGGCGGACGCCGGCCATCATCCGGGTGACCTTGAAGCCGATCTCCGACAGGGCCCAGCCGAGCAGGCCGTTCATCTCGTAGCACCAGCCGCCGCGGCGGCGGGTGACGATCTTGTCGAAGGCCGCGCCGGGGTCGGTAGCGACGGGGCGCTTCAGCTGGACGTCGAGGTTTTCGTACGGGATGGCGAAATGATGGGCGCGGTGGACGGCGCGCAGGGTTTCGAGGTCCGGCGCGACGCG
>DASPLD010000190.1:0-3331 GCA_035627755.1 Caulobacter sp.
CGACCGCCCGGGGCTGCTGGAGGCCCTCACCCGCACCCTGGCCGAGGCCGGCCTGTCCATCCAGTCGGCCCACATCGACAACTATGGCGAGCGGGCCGTCGACGCCTTCTATGTCACCACTGCCGCCGGGGCGAAGATCACCGACCCCCGCAAGCAGTCGGTCCTCAAGGCCAGCCTGCTGGCCGTCCTCGACGCCGAGGAGGGCGAGGCCAAGGGCCGGCCGCGGCTGCAACGGGCGCGAGCCAGCATCGGGCGGTAGCGACCCCGCGTGCTTCGACACGCGCTCCTGGCGGATCGCTGCTCAGCATGACGAAGTTTGTTGCGCCCACCCCTTCCCGTCATCCCGAGTAGCCCGCGCCAGCGGGCGTGTCGAAGGACGCACGATCGCCTTCGCCAAACCGCCACCCAATCTCCACCCCGCCCCGGCTTGACCCTCCACTCAGCCCAGCGCAGAAGCGCCAGGTGACCGACGAGACCCCGCCCCCGCCGCCGCCCGAGCCCAAGCGCCCGGGCCTCATCCGGTCCTCGCTGATCTTTTCCGGCCTCACCCTGGTGAGCCGGTTCATGGGCCTGGCCCGCGACCTGGTGATCACCGCCCGGCTCGGGGCCAGCCAGACCATCGCCGCCGACGCCTACTACACGGCGCTCAGCTTCCCCAACCTGTTCCGCCGCATCTTCGCCGAGGGCGCCTTCGCGGCCGCCTTCGTGCCGGCCTACAGCCGCAAGCTCGCCGCCGAAGGGGAGCGCAGCGCCGACCAGCTGGCCACCGACGGGATGGCCGCCATGGCCGCCGCGACAATCGTCCTGACGCTGCTCTGCCAGATTTCGATGCCCTGGCTGATGTTTGTGATCAACCCCGGCTACGCTGACGAGCCGGACAAGTTCCGGCTGGCCTGGATGCTGACCATCGTCACCATGCCCTACCTGCCCTGCATGGCGATCACCGCCCTGCTGTCGGGCGTGTTGAACGCCCGGGGCCGGTTCATCCTCTCTGGCGCGGCGCCCACGGTGCTCAACGCCGCCATGCTGGTCGCGGTCATTCCGGTGAAGGATCCGGTCGCCGCCGCCTGGGCCGCCAGCCTCGGCGTCCTGGGCGCGGGGTTCCTGCAGGCCGGGCTGCTGTGGTGGGGCGCGCGCAGATCCGGAGCCATCCTCCGCTTGACGCTGCCGCGCCTGACACCGGACGTGAAGGCCTTGATCCTGCTGGCCATCCCGGGCGCCATCGCCGCCAGCGCCACCCAGATCAACATCTTCGTCTCCGGCGTCCTGGCCAGCCAGATGGCCGGTGCGCGCTCCTGGCTCAATGTCGCCGACCGGCTCTATCAGCTGCCGCTCGGCATGGTCGGGGTGGCCATCGGCGTGGCCCTGCTGCCCCGCCTGTCCCAAGCCCTCGGCCGAGGTGACGCCAAGGACGCCCAGGAGAGCACCGACCTCGCGATCGTCGCCTCCCTGGCGCTGGCCTTGCCGGCGGCCGCCGGGATGATGGCCGTGCCCCATTACCTCATCGATGGCCTGTTCACCCGCGGCGCCTTCACCGCCTTCGACGCCGAGCAGACGGCGCTGGCCCTGTTCCACTACGGCTGGGGCACCCCCGCCTTCATCCTGGCCCGGGTGCTGTCGCCGGTGTTCTTCGCCCGCCAGGACACCAAGGCCCCGATGCGCTTTGCCCTGGTCTCGGTGGCCATCAACATCGTGCTGGGCCTGGCCCTCTACTACACCATCGGCTTCCAGGGCATCGCCGCCGCCACCGCCGTGGCCAGCTGGTTCAACGTCGGCCAGATGGTGTGGGCCCTTCACAGGCGCGGCGACTACCGCCCCAGCCCCCAGGCCTGGGGCAAAATCGCCCGCATCGCCCTGGCCAGCGTCATCCTCGGCGCCCTGCTGGTCTACGCCGGCCTCAATCGCGCCTGGATCGAGGCGCCGCTCGCCGGCCTCTCCTTCCTCGGCCTCGGGCCCAAGGAGCTCGGCATTCTCGGCCTCTTCCTGGTCTCCGCGGCGGTGTATCCGGTGCTGGTGCTGGGGACCGGCGGCATGACCCTTGCCGAGATCAAGGCCATGGTCCGGCGGCGCAAGGCGAGCTGAACATTCCCTGTCATCCCGGACGGCCCGAAGGGACGATCCGGGACCCAGGAGGGCAAGAGCACAGGGGTCGAAGCCGTGATCGGCGGTGGCGCGCCCCCTGGGTCCCGGCTCTCCGCGCTTCGCGCTCCGGCCGGGATGACGGAAAGAGTTGCGGTCGCAATCGCGGTCCCTTATGGCCCTGGCCCATGGTCATGCTTCAGCATCGATGGCGCCGCGCCTGAACGCCCGCTAGAGCCCGCGCGGGGCGATCCCGCGCGCCGTCAGACCTGACCTCCGAGTACACAGATGACCGACCAAGCCCCCGCCCCTTACGCCGGCCCCCAGCGCGTGCTGTCCGGCGTCCAGCCCTCCGGCGCCCTGCACTTGGGCAACTACCTCGGCGCCCTGGTGAAGTTCGCCCGGCTGCAGCACGAGACCGACACCTTCATCTTCGTCGCCGACATGCATGCGATCACCGTCTGGCAGGAGCCGGCCCTGCTGGCCGCCCAGACCCGGGAGATCGCGGCCGCCTACCTGGCCGCCGGCCTCGACCCGGCCAAGGCCACCATCTTCCCGCAGTCGGCGGTGCCAGAACACGCGGAGCTGGCCTGGGTGTTCAACTGCGTCGCCCGGCTCGGCTGGCTCGACAAGATGACCCAGTTCAAGGAGAAGAGCGGCAAGCACAAGGAGCGCTCGAGCGTCGGCCTCTACACCTACCCGGTGCTCCAGGCCGCCGACATCCTGGTC
The DNA here is from genome assembly GCA_035627755.1 of Caulobacter sp. Taxonomy (GTDB): domain Bacteria; phylum Pseudomonadota; class Alphaproteobacteria; order Caulobacterales; family Caulobacteraceae; genus Caulobacter. Next base: position 2,809 of record DASPLD010000190.1, read on the forward strand.
TACAAGGCCACCCACGTTCCCGTGGGCGAAGACCAGAAGCAGCACCTGGAACTGTCGCGGAACATCGCCCAGAAGTTCAACCACGACTTCTCCGCGCCCGGCTGCTTCCCCCTGCCCGAGCCGCTGATCCAGGGGCCGGGCGCGCGGATCATGAGCCTGCGGGACGGGACGGCCAAGATGAGCAAGTCCGACCCCTCGGACCTGTCGCGCATCAACCTGACCGACGACGCGGACGCCATCGCCGCCAAGATCCGCAAGGCCAAGTCGGACCCGAGCCCGCTGCCGGAGACGGTCGAGGGGCTCGAGGGGCGGCCGGAGGCCGACAACCTGGTCGGCATCTACGCGGCCCTGGCCGGGGAGACCAAGGAGGCGGTGCTGGCCCGGTTCGGCGGCCAGGGGTTCGGCGCCTTCAAGCCGGCGCTGGCCGACCTGGCGGTCGCCTCCCTTTCGCCGGTCAGCGAGGCCATGCGCCGCTACCTCGCCGATCCGGCGGAGATCGACCGCATCCTGGCCGCCGGGGCCC
>DASPLD010000191.1:0-2772 GCA_035627755.1 Caulobacter sp.
CGGCTGGCCAAGGAGATAGCCGGGCACGCCGCCGACATCGAGCGCACCAACCGCAAGCTCTCCAACCCCGACTTCCTAGCCAAGGCCAAGGAAGAGGTGGTCGAGGAGAACCGCGAGCGGCTGGCCGAGGCGGAGGGCGCCAAGGCCAAGCTGGAAGCGGCGCTCAAGCGTCTGGAAGCGGTCAACCAGGTCTGACCACCTCCACGACCCGGCGGGCCAGCACGATCATTGCGGCGCGGCGGAAGCCGAACAGCAGGACCAGGGCGAAGCCAAGGTTCACGCAGGCGGCCGCGAACAGTCCGCCGCCGTCGCCGTTCGGATCGATGCCGAGCGGGGTGAACAGGTGGAAGCTGACCGCGCCCGTCATCACGAGCAATCCGGCCAGGGCGCCGCCCGCCTGGAGGTGCTTGAAACGAGGGTGCAGGCCGACGATCAGCAGGACCGAGGCGAGCAGCTCGATGCCGCCGATGACGTACTGGCTGAACAGGCCGGTATGGTCGAACAGGCCGCCCAAGCCCAGCGACGCGGCCCAGCCGTCGAGCCGGCCGAAGATCTCCTGGGTCTTGGGATGATCCAGGAACTTGTAGCGCAGGCTGTCGAGGAAGACTGCCGCCATGAACAGGGCCATGGCGTCGGGCAGGTATTTCCAGACCTTCCTCATTTGGCCAGCACCTTGGGCCAGTTGGCGTCACCCTTGGCGATGAACCCTGGGATGTCCTTGGCCCACTTGGCCTGGATGCCGGCGTCGTAGTTCAGGTAGAGCTTGCCCCCGACGATCTTCCACTGCAGCGGATCGCCCTTGGCCGTGTAGCCGTTGGCCAGGGCCCAGGCGCAGTAGCCGCCGTACTGCGGGGCATAGGCGGTCGGGTTGGCCTTGAACCTGGCCAGATGGGCGGCCGAGGCGAACTTCCACGTCGCCCCCTTCCACTCGGTCCTGAAGGCGTCGGTCCCGCGCACCGGCTTGCCGGCGGTGAAGTAGGCGACCGCGTCGTAGCCGCCGACCGCCACATTGTTGAGCGCCGGGGTGTAGATCGGCGGCTTGGCGGCGAGAGCGGGGGCGGCGACCATCATTGGGGCTCCCAGCAGGGCGAGGGCGAGGATCAAGGGTTTCATCGGCTTCTCCTTCAGGCGATCCGGCGCTCGACGGCGTCGGCCTGCAACGGCGGGTCCAGGGGGGTCTCCGCCAGGTGGTTGACGTAGTTGCTCATCGTCTTGAGGCCGATGGCCAGCACCACGTCGAGCGCCTGGGCGCGGGTGAAGCCGGCGGCGACGAAGGCGGCGATCTCTGCATCGGACAGGAAGCCCCGCTCGCGGATCATCCGCACCGTGAAGCCGCGCAAAGCCTCCAGCCGTGGGTCGGGGAGGGGGCGCCGATCACGGATCGAGCGGATGTCGGCCTCGGGCAGCGCCGACTTGCGGGCCGCTCGGGTGTGGGCCGGGGTGCAGTAGTGGCTGTCGTGCTCCACCGAGGCGGCCAACAGGACCAGTTGCTGTTCGGCGGGGGTGAAGCTCGACTTGGCGAAGATGGCCGACAGGGCGGCGTAGCCCTCCAGCAGCTGCGGGCTCTCGGCCATCTGGGCGGCGATCGCCGGCACGTAGCCGAGATTGGCTTGCGCCTGCTCCAGGAAGGGTTTGGACGCAGACGGCGCGGTCGCGCGGGTGTGGAGCGGGAAATCGGCCATGGCGAAAACGGTAACTCCTCTCAGGTTCGGTGATAATCAGGCCTATCGGCATAACATTCTTGCCGTGATAGCAATAATTCATGGATCGCCTTGCCGCCCTGCGCCTGTTCCTCCGCATCGCCGAGACGGGCAGCTTCAGCCGCGCGGCGGCGGAGCTGGGCATCGCCCAGTCGGCGGCCAGCCGGGCGGTGTCGGGCCTGGAGGCGGAACTCGGCGGCCGACTGCTCAACCGAACCACCCGCAGCCTGTCGCTGACCGACGCCGGCCGCCGGGTCTGTGACCACGCCCGGGCCGTGGCGGCCGAGGTCGAGGCCATGGAGCAGGCGGTGCGCGGCGAGGAACGGGAGCCGGCCGGGCTGCTGCGGGTCACCGCCTCGGTGGCCCTGACCCGCGCCGAACTGACGCCGCTGGCGGCGGACTTCCTGCGGGTCCACCCGAGGATGCGACTGGACCTGGCGGCGCGGGACGACCGGGTCGACCTGGTGGCCGAGGGGATCGACCTGGCGTTGCGGCTCGGCGAGCTTGAGGATTCCCGGCTGACGGCGGTGTTCCTCGGCGCCTACCCCCGGATGGTGGTGGCCGCGCCGGGCCTCGAGGCGGCCGCGCCGGGCGACCTGGCCGGGCTTCCCGCCATCAGCCTGACCAGTTCGGCCTTTCCAACTCGCTGGCCCCTGTCGGACGGCCGCAGCAGGGTCGAGGTGGAGATCAATCCGGCGGTGCGGACGGCCAACGGCGACGTGCTGGCCGACTTGGCGCGGGCCGGGCTGGGGGCGATCCTGGCGCCACGCTTCCTGGTGGCGGCCGACCTGGCGGCGGGCCGGCTGGTGCGCCTCCTCCCAGATTGGAGCGCCCCGCCGCTCAGCCTCTGGGCGGTCTGGCATGGCCGGACGCTCCCGCGCAAGGCGCGCGCCTTCCTCGATTTCCTGGCCGGCCGGCTGACCGTGTCCTGAAGAGTCAAACAGTCGTTTGCATCGGGACGGACGGTGTGCTTTTGACCTGGCGTCACCCCGCGACGCAGAAGCGCGGAGTTCCCAAGACGCACCGGAGGAAACGCATGACCACCCCGTCCTGGCCTGCCATGTCGATCGCG
>DASPLD010000192.1:0-7780 GCA_035627755.1 Caulobacter sp.
TCTCGGCCACTCCGCGCAGCAGCAGCATGTGCGCCGCCTCGTCGTAGCGGCCCTCGGCGGCCAGGGCGTCGGCGTCGAGCAGCAGCACCCGCGCCTGCTCCCGGTCCGGTCGCCAGTCGGTGACGCCCGTCGGCCCTGCCTTGGCCTTGCCGGTCCAGCCCAGCCGCACGCCGAACAGCTCGCGAGCGATGAAATAGAGCACCAGCCCGACGAGGATCGCCGCCAGCCCCCAGATCAGGATAGTGATCAGGGGGCCGAGCGCTCCGAGGAATTCGCCAAGCGCCTTGGCCCATTCCGGCGGCGGCGGTTCAGGGGGCGTCGGGGGCAGCGTATGCTGCAGCGCCTTGTCGCTCATCATCGCCTTGTGGGCGCGGTCCAGCGACGCCGGGTCCACGGAGCCGGCGGTCGATACGCTCTGCACGGTCGAAGTCGGCTGGCTCATCCCCGGGAGCGATAGTAGGGGAGCCTGCGCGCAACACAACAAGCCGTTTGGCGGCGTCTTGGATAACGTCGGTCTGGAACAAAATCGCCGGTTCGCCCCTTCCGCACTGGGCCCAAGTTACGCGTCCCGAGTCGGAGTTCTCATTGTGAAGATCGCGCAAGTCGCCCCCCTCTATGAGGCTGTGCCCCCCCGCCTGTATGGCGGGACCGAACGGGTTGTCGCCTACCTCACCGACGCCCTGGTCGAACTCGGCCACGAGGTCACCCTGTTCGCCAGCGGCGAATCCCGAACCCTGGCCACCCTCTGCTCCAGCCGGGACCAGGCCATCCGGCTGGACCCCACCCCCCTGAAGTCGGATCTCGCCGCCCACATGGCGATGCTGTCGGAGGTGCGCCGGCGGGCGGACCAGTTCGACCTGATCCACTTCCATACCGACATGATCCAGTTCCCCCTGTTCGAGGACATCGCCCACCGCACCCTGACCACCCTCCACGGTCGCCTCGACCTGGTCGACCTTCCCGCAGTCTACGACCGGTGGCCGATGTACCCCCTGGTCTCGATCTCCGACGACCAGCGCCGCGGCCTGCCGCGCGCCAACTGGGCCGGCACGGTGCAGCACGGCCTGCCGGCGCAGCTGCTCGATTTCTCGCCGCGTGGTTCCGGCTACCTCGCCTTCCTCGGCCGCATCTCGCCGGAGAAGCGTCCCGACCGGGCCATCGCCATCGCCCGGGCCGCCGGCCTGCCGCTGAAGATCGCCGCCAAGGTCGACAGCGCCGACAAGCAGTACTTCACCGACGTCATTGCACCGATGATCGCCGGCGACCCGTCCATAGAGTTCGTCGGCGAGATCAACGAGGTCCAGAAGTCGGCCTTCCTGGGCGGCGCCGAGGCCCTGCTGTTCCCATCGACTGGCCCGAACCCTTCGGTCTGGTGATGATCGAGGCCATGGCGACGGGCACGCCGGTGATCGCCTGGCGCAATGGCTCCACGACCGAGGTCATCGAGCCCGGCGAGACCGGCTGGCTGGTCGACAGCCTGGACGAGGCCATCGCCGCGGTGCCCGCCGCGCGGGCCCTCGACCGCCAAGCGATCCGCGCCCGGTTCGAGCTGCGCTTCTCGGCGGTGGCCATGGCCCGCCGCTACGTGACCCTGTATGGTGACCGTCTGGCGAGTCTTCCGTTCGGCGAAACCACGTCCCCGCCGGCTTCGTCGACGACCTCGGGAGGCCTGAACCTCGCCCGCATAGCGTAACCAGAGGGGCGTATGAACGACATCGCGGTCATCGCCCCCGTCCTGGACGAACAGCGCAACGAAGGCCCCTTGAAGATGCTGGCCCTCAAGGCCGGCGACTGCTTCCTGGTGGCGGACGGACACGGCGACATCCTCGGCGGCCCCGACGGGCTGTTCCAGGCCGACACCCGCATCCTCTCACGCCTGCGCCTGCTGATCGGCGGAGCCAGCCCCACCCTGCTCAGCTCCGGCGTGTCGGCCGACAACGTGGTCTTCATCTTCCACGGCGCCAACCGGCCCCTGCCCCCGGCCGGCGGCCGGGTCGTCGCGCCGGGCGTGCTGCACGTCGAGCGCCAGCGGCTAGTCCATGCTGATCGCCTCTACGAGCGCATCCGCCTGACCAACCACGGCCTCGACGAAGTCCTGGCCCCGCTCTCCATCGAGTTCGAGGCCGACTTCCGCGACATCTTCGAGGTCCGTGGCCAGACCCGCCGCAAGCGCGGCCGCCTGGACCGGCCCCGGCCAGACGGCCGCGCCGTCCACTTCCACTACGAGGGTCTGGACGGGGTGACCCGCACCAGCGTCATCGCCTTCTCCGAGCCGCCGGCCCGGCTGACCACGGAACGGGCCGACTTCCTTGCCTCCTTCCTGCCGCGGGCCAGCTTCGAATTGTTCCTCGAGGTCGGCGCGACCGTCGACGACATCCCTGACGAGGCGCGCTTCCGCCGCGCCTCCGCGGCTGCGCGCCGGTCCATGCGGACCCGCACCCGCTCGGGGGTCACGCCGCGCAGCGACAGCCCGTCGTTCAACCGCTGGACCGTCCAGTCCCGAACCGACCTGGCCCTGCTGACCACCGATCTGCCGACCGGCCGCTATCCCTATGCCGGCATCCCCTGGTTCTCGACCCCGTTCGGCCGGGACGGCATCCTCACCGCCTGGGAGATGCTGCTGTTCGATCCGGGCCTGGCGGCGGGGGTGCTCAACTACCTGGCGGCCCGCCAGGCGAACGAGACCGACGCCTTCCGCGACAGCCAGCCCGGCAAGATCATGCACGAGACCCGCAAGGGCGAGATGTCGACCCTCGGCGAGGTGCCGTTCGGCCTCTACTATGGCGGGGTCGACACCACCCCCCTCTACATCGCCCTGGCCGGCGCCTACGCCCGGCACACCGGCGACCTCGCGCTCATCCGCGGCATCTGGCCAGCCCTCAAGGCCGCCGTCGGCTGGCTGGAAACCTACGGCGACTCCAACGGCGATGGCCTGATCGACTACGCCCGCGCCGCCGAGACCGGCCTCTCCAACCAGGGCTGGAAGGACAGCTACGATTCGGTGTTCCACGCCGATGGCCGCTTCCCCAAGGGTCCCGTCGCGCTGGTCGAGGTCCAGGGCTACGCCTTCGCCGCCTGGCGGGCGATGGCCGACCTCGCCCGGCGCCTGGGCGAGCCCGGAGCCGAGGCCTGGGAGGCGCGGGCCGAGGCCATGCGCGCCGCGGTCGAGGACCGCTTCTGGATGGAGGAGGTCGGCGGCTACGGCATCGCCATCGACGGGGAGGGCCAGCTCTGCCGCTCCCTGACCTCCAACGCCGGCCACCTGCTGTTCGTCGGCCTGCCCACCGCCGAGCGCGGCCGCCGGGTGATCGACACCCTGTCCAGCGCCGCCTTCAGCACCGGCTGGGGCGTCCGCACCCTGGCCCGCGGCGAGAGCCGCTACAACCCGATGAGCTACCACAACGGCTCGATCTGGCCGCACGACAACGCCGTCTGCGCCGCCGGCATGGGCCGCTACGGCGACCGGGAGCACCTCGGCCGCATGCTGCGCGGGCTGTTCGACACCGCCTCGGAGATGGGCATGCGCCTGCCCGAGCTGTTCTGCGGCTTCCCGCGCCGCCCGGGCGAGCCCCCTGTCCCCTACCCGGTCAGCTGCTCGCCCCAGGCCTGGGCCGCCGGCTCGGTGTTCATGATGCTGCAGGCCCTGTTGGGCATCAGCGTCGACGCCTTCGCCGGCGAGGTCCGCATCGAACGGCCGCGCCTGCCGGCCGGCGTCAACCGCCTGTCCCTGCCGGGCCTGACTGTCGGGGATTGCGCGGTGGACCTGGTCTTTGAACGGGTGCGGGACGGCCTGGTGGTGGCGTCGGCCGTTCGCTGCCCCGCGGGCGTGCAGGTGATCTCGGTCAGCTGACGCGGGAAGCTCCGATGGTACCACCTCTCAGGTTCGAACTGAGGACCTCTAGAGCCACAATCTAGCGCTCTAACCAACTGAGCTAAGGCGGCATCCCATCGGAGAGGGGTCCGTTTAATCGCTTCGCGGGGCCCGATCAAGGCACAGTTGCGAGAGGGGCGCTTTGGCCCCAGGCTGGCCGGATGACAGAGATCGCCAGCCGCAGGATCGAGGCCAATGGCCTGACCTTCACCGTCGACGAATGCGGCGAGGGCGAGGATGTCGCCCTCTTCCTCCACGGCTTTCCGGAGAGCCGCTTCTCCTGGCGATATCAGCTCCCCCTGCTGGCCGCCCACGGCTGGCGGGCCGTCGCCCCCGATCTGCGCGGCTATGGCGACAGCGACCGGCCCAAGGGCAGGGCCGCCTACCGCCTGCCCCACCTCACCGCGGATGTCGGCGCCCTGTTCGACGTCCTGGGCGCCCGCCGCCGGCTGCTGGTCGCCCACGACTGGGGCGCGCTGATAGCCTGGGCCTTCGCCATCGAACAGGTCCGCCCGCTGGACGGCCTGGCCGTCATGAACGTGCCCCACCCGGTGGTCTTCCAGGAGGTCTACAGGCGCAGCTCCGAGCAACGGAGGCGGTCTTGGTACGCCGTCTTCTTCCAACTGCCCTGGCTGCCCGAGTGGGCGCTCACCCGCAACGGCGCCCGCGCGGTCGGCGAAGCCTTCCGCGGCATGGCGGTCGACAAGAGCCGCTTCCCCGACGAGGTCCTCGACCACTACCGCGCCAACGCCCTCCGGCCCGGCGCCATGACCGCCATGGTCAACTACTACCGGGCCAACCTCGGCGAGCTGAACCGCTGGACCCGGGGCGATTGCCCGCCGGTCGAGGTCCCCACCCTGATGGTCTGGGGCGAGGAGGACACGGCCCTCGGCCTCGAGTTGACGGAGGGCTACGAAGGGCTCGTCCTCGACCTCACTCTCCACCGTCTGCCGGGCGTCTCCCACTGGGTGCAGCAGGAGGCGCCGGAAGCGGTCAACGCCAGGCTGGAGGCCTGGCTGCAGGAGAAGGCCCTGGGCTGAGCGCATTCGCCCAAGGAGTCTTCCTTCAGCGGCGTGGAGCGCGGCCGGAAAGACGCCGCCGTGGATGGCTCAAAGCAAAAGGCCCCGGAGTCGCCTCCGGGGCCTTCGCTTGGTTCAGGTCGAACCGCTACTCTTCAGCAGGCGTGAAGGCGAGCGGAATCCGCACCGTGGCGCCACCGACCGGCTGTCCGTCCGCGGTTTGAGGCCGCATCTTGAACTGCCGGCTGAGGCGGAGCGCCGCGTCGCCGAACCCGTAATCCGGCGGGTTCTCGGAGACCACGGAGCAGCCGCTGACCGTACCGTCGGTGTTGACGGTGCACGACAGGGTCACCCGGCCGCCGATATTGGCCCGCTGGGCGCGGTCCGGATAGGCCCGGTTGACCGCTTCCCCGCTCGGCTTGCGCACCCAGTCCGGCCGTTGGATGACCGGGTTGCGGGGCGGCGCAGGCGGAGCCGGCGGCGCGATCTGCGGCGGAGCCGGCGGTTGCTCGACGCGCTTCTCGACCGGGGGAACCGGCAGGGAAGGCGGCGGCGCCAGATCCGGCGGCGGCGCGATCGGAGGACGCGGCTGCAGCTTGGCCGGCGGCGGAGGCTTGTCCGTCGGCGGCGGCGGCGGCGGCGGCGGCGGCGGAGGCGGCGGCGGCTTGATCAGCTGGGTGTCCAGCTTCTCGTCCTCGAAGAGGCGCTCCTTGATGGTGAAGCGCATCGTGTAGAGGTAGTAGCCGATGATCGCGTGGAACGCGAACACCACCCCCAGCGCCACGATCCAGGCAACCGGGCTCGTTTTCGGCTTGGGAGCGTCAAACGGGTTGTGGAGCGGACGTGCGACGTCGTCGTGAGAGTGATCGGTCATCTGGTCACCCTCCCGAGTTCGAGTCAGCGCGGGAATCGTCCTGCCCGATCAGAGCGACGCTGTAGAAGTAGTTGTCCTGCAGCGCGTTCAGAACCTGCATGAAATCACCGTACCGGACCTCCTTGTCAGCTCGGATGAAGATCCGTTCCTTGGAAGGATCCCGCGCCCCGATCTGCTTCTTGAGGTCGTCGCCAATGGTGGCCAGGTCGGTGGGGAAGTCCCCGATGTACAGGGCCCCACCTTTCTGGATCGAGATATAGACCGGCTTGGGCGGGTTCGGTCTGGGCTTGGCCACCGCTTTGGGCAGCTTCAGCTCGACCGACACGCTGGCGAGAGGCGCAGCCACCATGAAGATGATCAGAAGGACCAGCATGACGTCCACGAAGGGCGTGACGTTGATCTCGCTGTTCTGTTCGACCTGGTACCTGTTGCCGCCGCCGGAGCCTGCGAGTTTGGCGGCCATCTGGTTTAGGCCCCCTTGTCGAGATTCCGCGAAATCGCGTTCATCAGTTCAGCGGTGAAGCCATCGGTGCGGACCCCGAACCCGGAAATCCGGGTCTGGAAGTAGTTGTAGAAGATAACCGCGGGGATGGCGGCGAACAGGCCGATACCGGTGGCCAGCAGCGCCTCGGCGATGCCGGGGGCGACGACGGCCAAGTTGGTCGTGTTGGTGTTCGCGATGCCGATGAAGGAGTTCATGATCCCGTACACGGTGCCGAACAGACCGATGAACGGACCGGACGAACCGACCGAGGCCAGGAACTGCATGCCGCCCGAGAGCCGCTTCGACAGCGTGGACTGAACCGCGCCGACGGCCGTCTGGGCCCGCATGATGGTGGAGTCGCGGTGCTCGCCGTTGATGTTCAGACCCGCCTGGCGGGACAGCTCCACTTCGGAGGCGGCCGCGGCAGCCATGTCGGCCAGCGGGTTGCCTTCGAACTCTTCGGAGATGGCGATCCGGCCCATGTCGTTGATCGACTTGGCGCCGCGGAAGGCTTCGACGAAGCGGTCCGACTTGCGGTTCAGCGAGCTGAACTCGAAGAGCTTGGTGATCAGCAGAACCCAGCTGAAGATCGAGGCCAGGATCAGGCCGATCATGACGACCTTAACGATCAGCTCGGCGTCCATGAACATGGTCACCGGGGTGAGTTTGCCGCCGTGGCTGTCGATCACGGGAGGAGCCTTTCCTTCCTCCGCGGGAGCTTCCGGGGCCGGGGCCGGGGTCGCAGCCGGAGCGGCGTCGGCGGCCGGAGCCGGAGTGGTGGGGGCCGCGGCTTCCTGAGCGAAAGCGGGGGCGCTCGCCATCAGCGCCAGGGCGCCGATCATAGCGATGAGGGGGGTCTTTCGTTTGTTGTCGAGCATCTTTCGCCAGTTCCTGCTTGGTCTAGCACTTATTGGACCGAAGGGTCGTCGCGCGGGAGCGTCTCCACCCTAGACTAAATGTTGCCCAAGCGCGATCCGGATGGATCTGCTCGAGACGCTTCGCTGCGCCCGACCCGCGACACCGTCGTTCCCCTGCGGGCTCGACGGCGGTTTGAAGGCGCATGGAAGACCCGAGGTCTGGAAACCTCGCATCTTCACCACCAAGTTAGACTTGGCGCAGTGGCCCTTTGGCAACCCCTTTCTGCATCGTCAAGAGCCCATCCGAACATGAATGTTCCAGGATGGGTCCGGTTCCCATGCATAATGTTGCACCGCAGCATCCAGAATGCCTGATCGTTCGAAGGAATTTCCCTTTTCGAGGGAAAGCGCATGCTGCAATGCAGCAAAAACGTCGAACGACGTTTGTCCATTGAGTGGATTTTTGGACGTTTCGCGCCAAGGGCGAGGAATGGTGCCTGGGGGCGGATTCGAACCACCGACACGCGGATTTTCAATCCGCTGCTCTACCAACTGAGCTACCCAGGCCCGCGAGGGAGCGGCGTCTATAAGCGAGCCGTTTTCGCCTGTCCAGCGGGACCGCCGCACGGGCGGGGTGTGCGCTCCGGTCGCACCTGCATCCCCTTTGACAGCCCA
>DASPLD010000193.1:0-2464 GCA_035627755.1 Caulobacter sp.
TCCGGTTGCCCGAGCAGTGGACCAAGGTGTCGAGAATCAGCTGCTGCTCGACCTCGGCCACCGTCTGGCCGACCAGGGTGCGGGTCGCCGCCTCGGCGGCCATCGAGGCCGTGCGGGCGACCGCGGCCTCGGGGGCGGGGCTGAGCGGCTGGCCATCCGGCAGGCGGATGGCGAACTCCTCGATCTCCGGACCGGTCGAGAGCAGCACCGCCCGGTGCATGGCGTTCTCAAGCTCCCGGACGTTGCCCGGCCAGCGATGGGCCGCGAGGCGGCGGCGGGCCTCGGCCGACAACGGCCGTTCGGGCATGCCGTTGGCCTTGGCGTACTTCTTCAGGAAGTGGTCGCAGAGGGCGGCGATGTCGCCGGGGCGCTCCCGAAGCGGGGGAAGCCGCAGGTTCACGACGTTGAGGCGGTAGAGCAGGTCCTCGCGGAAGGTCCCCTCCTTCACCGCCTGGGCGAGGTCCCGGTTGGACGTCGCCAGGATGCGGATGTTGACCTTGACCGGCTTGGAGCCGCCGACCCGGTCGATCTCCCGCTCCTGGATGGCGCGCAACAGCTTGGCCTGCAGCCGGCCATCCATCTCGCTGATTTCGTCCAGCAGCAGGGTGCCGCCGTCGGCCTCCTCGAACTTGCCGACCCGCCGGGCGACGGCGCCGGTAAAGGCGCCCTTCTCATGGCCGAACAGCTCGCTTTCCAGCAGGTTCTAGGGAATGGCGGCGCAGTTGACGCTGATGAACGGCTTGGACGAGCGCTTGGACTTGGCGTGGACGTAGCGGGCCATCACCTCCTTGCCGACGCCGCTCTCGCCCGTGATCAGGATGGAGGCGTCGGACGGGGCGATCTGGTCGGCCAGCTTGATGACCGATTCCATGATCGGGTCGCGGGCCACCATCGGGCGGTTGTCGTCGCTGACCGCCGCCAGCACGGCGGCGATCAGGTCGGCTTCCGGCGGCAGGGGAATGAACTCGATGGCCCCGGCGCGGATGGCGTCCCCGGCCCGCTGGGCGTCGGCCCCGACCCCGCAGGCGACCACCGGCACGCGGATGCGCTCTGCCTCGTTGGCGGCGATCAGCCCGCCGATGTCGAGCTCGTAGTCTACCATCAGCAGGTCCGCGCCCTGGCCGGCGCGCAGGGCCTGGGTCGCGGCTGCGATGGTCTCCACATGGGCGACCTTGGCGCCCGTGTTCATCGCCATCTTCACGGCGACGGACAGTTGCCCGTTCAGTTTTCCGACGACCAGAAGCCGCATCTCTTACTCTCCATCGACACCCCGGCCCCTAGGCCGCGGTGTCGCCGTCCTTGATGATTTCAGTCATGGTCACGCCCAGCCGGTCGTCGACCACGACGACCTCGCCCCGCGCCACCAGGCGGTTGTTCACATAGATGTCGATCGCCTCCCCGACCTTGCGGTCGAGCTCGAGGATCGATCCTGAATTGAGCTGCAGCAGCTGGGCGACCGACATGTTCGCCCGGCCGAGCACGGCGGAGATGTTCACCGGCACGTCGAACACGGGCGACAGGTCCGTCGCGGTCTTGTCCTCCGCGCCGTCGGCGGTTGGGTCGAGGCCTGCGCCGGGCTCGAATTCGTTCAGCTCAAGTCCCGAGACCTGCGGCGTAGCCGGGGCCTCCTCCGCTGCCGGATTTTCGTCATCCATGGTCGGCCTCGCTGGGTGGGATCAGGGGTTCGGCGTGCAGGCCTTCGGCCGCGAGCGCTTCCTCGAGGGCCGCGGCGATGCGGCCCGCGGCCGCTTCGGGATCGAACGCCGCACGGCCTTCGCCCCAGTCGAGGGTGAAGGCGGCGAGCGGGAGGCTGGGATCGGCGTTGGCGACGATGGCGCCGGCGAAACCCACCGCCTGGGCGGTGGCCTCCAGGGACGCCTGCACCTTATCGACGACATCGGGCGCGACGCGGACCATCAGCCTGGGACTGGCCTCGATCTCCCGGGCGAGCTCGGCCATGGCCGCGGCCACCGGCGCCTCGGGGAACCGCTCCAGGGCGCTGTCGGCGATCTTGCGGGCGACGGCCAGGGCGAGGTCGGCCGACGCGACGCGGTGATCATGGGCGACCTGGGCGAGGGCCGAGAGGGCCGCGCCGCAGTGGCGGGCGATCTCGGCGAGCGCCGCGGCCGACTGCATCTCGGCCAAGGCGGTGACCGAGCGCTCGCCCTCGGCATAGGCGGCCGCCTTGACCTGCTCGACCTCCTCGGCGGTGAACATGCGCTTGGGGCGCGGCGCAGCGCTGATCACGTGGCCGTTGTCGCCGAACACCGTCTCGAAGCCGAACTTGCGGGGGGCCTGGGCGCTCATCAGTAGATCAGCTCATCGTCGCCGCCGGCGCCGGCCAGCATGATCTCGCCCTTGGCCGCCAGGTCCTTTGCGGCCTGGACCATGGCCATCTGGGCGGCGTCGACGTCCTTGAGGCGGACTGGCCCCATGCTCTCCATGTCCTCGCGCATGATCTTCG
>DASPLD010000194.1:0-3860 GCA_035627755.1 Caulobacter sp.
AAGGCATGGCCACCACCATCACCAGCGATCCGATGGCCAGGATGGCGAAGGCCGCGCCGACCACCTCCGCCAGGGTCGCCCAGCGGTATCGGGCGGCGATAACGATCCCGGCCAGGGTGGTGGCGTAGAGGGCGACCAGCCGGCGCATCGTCGCGTCCGGCGACAGCGACCACAGCATCGAGGCGGCGGCCACCAGCATGATCAGCACCAGGAACGGCTGGCGCAGCGTCCCCTTGATGCACTCCCCCAGGTTCATCGCCAGCAGCAGGATTCCCGCCGCGTAGGCCGGCAGGTAGGCGTTGCGGACCAGGGCCGAGCTCGACTCGTCGAAGGTTTCGCCGACCAGGGGCAGGATCCAGCCCTGGCTGTGGATCAGCAGCATGAATACCGACAGCCCGAAAGCGAGCCAGTCGAAGAGGTCGGCCCGGGGGGCCGTCCGGCGGGCGGGGATGTAGCCGGCGAGAGCCATCCCCCTACCCGTTCATCGCAGGCTGGGAGGCGGCCCGGTTCACGGCAGGATGCGCCGCAGGAATCCGGGCGGCTCGACCTGCGCCCGGTTGAAGAACACGCCGGCGCAGCGGCCGCCGGCGGTGGCGATGGCGTCGCGCAGCTGGGCGGGCCCGCGCACATCCGCCTGGTCGGCGGCGACCACCAGCACGGTCTGGTCGATGAACGGCGCCACGGTCAGCGCAGCCTGGGACCGGTCTGCCGAAGGGGCGTCGACGACCACCAGGTCGGCATGCTTGCGCAGGGCGTTCCAGTAGTCGGCGCCGGGCAGCACATGCACCGTCTGGCGGCCCTTGAGGACCTCGCGCCGGAACCGCGTCACCCACCAGCGGCCCTCGCCGACCGGATAGGCCGAGACATAGCGCGCGTCGGGCACGGGCTTGCCGTCCGCCCCCCGCTGCGGCGGCTGCACGGTCAGGAACATGCTGCCGTCCGGGCTCGCCGACACCGGCTTGCCCAGCGCCCCGTAGAGGCCGGGATCGGCCGCGATCGCGGCGTGCTGCGGCGAGCCCTGCAGGTCGAGGTCGATCAGCCAGACGGTCTTGCCAGCCCGACGGGCGGCGAAACGGGCGAACTCCCGGGCGATGGTCGAAGTCCCCTCGCCGCGGTGGGCGGCGGCAAACTGGATGACGCGCGCGCGGCCGGGGGCGGACGCGCCGAGCGACGTCCACAGGCCCCCCATCTCGCCGCTCAGGTCTACCATTCGTCGAATCGCCACGCGTACAGCGGCTTCAAGCCTAGTCTATCCCGAGGCTTAGCGCGCCTTCACCGGCGCCGCACCCAGCACTGGCAGGTCGAGGGTGCGCGCCGCCGAGGCGGGGGTCGGCATGCCGGGCCGCAGGAACATCCGCAAGAGGCCCGCGCACAGGGCCGAGAAGGCCGCGAACAGGAAGGCCAGCACCAGCACCGGCCGGCGCAGGCTGGCGCCCTTCGAGGGCGGGCTGGCGCGTTCGACGATCCGGATGTTGTCGTTGCTCTCCCCGGCGATCATCCGCGCAGCCTCGTCCTGCTGCTGCTTGACGCTGAAGTCGCGGACGCTGTTCTGAAGAATCTCCCGGTCCCGGGTCAGGTCGGTGAACTCCGGCTCCAGCTCGGCCATCCGCTGCAACTGCTGGGTGGCTTCTGCGTACTGAGCGGTGTTGGCGTCGCGATGGCTGCGCAGCGCGGCGATCTCGGCGGACAGCTGGATCTTCTCGGTCTGCAGGGTCTGGTAGACGGGGTTGACCCCAGTGCGGCTGGCGCCCGGCGCCGCGGTGCGCCCGCCGGCCATGCCGGCCTCGAGCTGGCGGATCTTGGCGTCGACGTTCTGAACCTCGATGCTGCCCGGCTTGTAGCGGCTGAGCAGGTCCTCCCGCTGCAGCTTCAGCTCGGCAAGCTTGTTGGAGTCGGTGGTGTTGGCGTCGCGGAAAAGGCCGATCTCCGGCGCCACCTGGGCCAGCTGGCTCTCCAGCGAGGCCAGTCGCCCCTGCCGCTGCTGCAACTCCGCCTCAATGGTGTACTTCTGCCCCTCCAGCTGGCCAATCAGCTGAGTCAAGCTGGTCTTGGTGGCCGCGAAGTCGCCCAGGTTGTTGCTGACCAGGAACTCCTGGTAGGCCGAGTCCGCCTCCGACAGCCGTTCCTCGAACAGGACCCGTTGGCGCTCCAGCACCGGCGAGGCCGGCTGGATGAGGACCGTGCGGCGGTAGACCAGGTATTCCTCTAGGAAGGCGTTGAGCGTCCGCGCCGCGATCACCGGGTCCTCATGCTCGAAGGTCACCCGCACCACCGGGTTGGTCGGGGTGGCGGCGACGTTCATGCTCTCGCCCATCGTCTGCACGGCCTTGGCCATGATCAGCGGCTTCTCGGCCGGCGGGGCGGCGTCGTAGGCCGCCCCCGCCTTCGGATAGATCGTGGAGAGCCCGAGCTTGCGCAGGGTGCGCTCGCGCAGCTGCGCGCTTTGCAGGATCTCGGTTTCGGAGGCGACGAGGGCGTCCACGTCCGGCACCGCGCCACGCGCGGCGTCCCCGGCCCTGGGCTCGTAGACGTATTCCTGGCCCAGCTGCACCAGAACGCTGGAGCCCGCCGTGTAGGACTTCTTCAGCGTGAAGGCGAACCCCAGGCCGATCAGGAAGATCAGCAGGAAGACGCCCAGCATCAGTCCCTTCTCGCGCCATAGCAGGGTGACGAAGTCGCTTGGGGCATAGCGCGGCCGGCCGACCCAGTCGCGGGCCGGCGGGTCGGCGGGAACCATCGTCCATGTGCTGGCGGCGGCCATGCGAATCCCTTGGGGACCGTTTCTGGTCCTGCTGGCCCACCCTTGGGCGGTCGCCGTTAATGGTCCGTTACCCATTCTCCTTAACGGTTGGGTCATGGGCCGCGCGCGCACCGGAATCGTCATCCTGACCCTGGCGGGCCTCGTCGCCGGCTCGCCGGCGAGCGCCCAATGGCCGTTCGGGGGCGACGATCGCCGCCGTCCCGATCCGCCGCGCAGCAATACCCGCTTTCCCGACATCGCCTACGCCGACTGGTCCGACGCCGAGCCGGACTACCGCACCTATCCCGGCGACGAGCTGGAAATCGTGGTCCCCTCGGCGCCGGAGCTCAACAAGACCGCGATCATCCAGCCGGACGGCCGCGTCTCATTGCCGCTGATCGGCCCGGTGATGGTCGCCGACCGCACGGTGCCCGAGCTCAACGCCATCCTGACCCAGGCCTACTCGCGCGACCTGTTGCGGCCCGACACCATGGTGTCGATCAAGACCGCCCAGCCCCTGAAGGTCTTCGTCGGCGGCGAGGTGGACAAGCCGGGCGTCTACGACATGCCGGGCGACATCAACGCCCTGCAGGCCATCATCCAGGCCGGGGGCTTCCGGGTCACCGCCAAGCGGCGCCAGGTGGTCATCCTGCGGCGCGGATCCGACGGGCGGTTCATGCGGCGGACGGTGGATCTCTTGAAGGGGTCGACCCAGGGCGGGGGCGACCTGGTCCCGCTGCGCCGGTTCGACATCGTCTATGTGCCGCGTAGCGAGATCGCCGAGGCGAACCTCTTCCTGCAGCAGTACATCAAGGACCTGATCCCGATCAGCTTCGGGCTCAGCTACGACCTCAACGGCAACAACAACCGCTGAGGCCTAGGCGCGAGCCAGCCATTCGCGCGCCTGGCGCTGGGCTTCGGCGACCTCGTCCGAGGCCATCTCCTGGCTCAGTTCCTTGCGGTAGAGGCGGGCCTCTTCCGAGCCGCGCATGGCGGCCAGGTTGAACAGCATATGCGCCGAGACGTAGTCCAGCGGCGCGCCGCCCTGGCCGGTCGAATAGAGCATGCCCATGCGGAACAGCTCGTCCCCGGAGGAGTCCGGCCCCGGCAGGGGCAGAAC
>DASPLD010000195.1:0-8159 GCA_035627755.1 Caulobacter sp.
CGACGCGCGTCTGGCCGAGGTGCGCAGCTTCGACACCGCCGGCGGCGAAGAGGCCGGCCGGGCCGCCGGCCGGGCCGTGCAGCAGGCCTCTCTGGCGATCGCCGAACTGGAGGAGGCCGTGACGCTCTCCAAGGAGGGCGACTGGGGCAAGCGGCTGGCGCAGCAGAAGCGATCGCTGGCCCTGTCGGTGGAGAGCCGGCTGAAGGAGATCGAGAACGCCGTCGGCCAGGCCCTGCCGGTGCAGTCGTTGCGCTACGGCGCCCGGCTGATCAAGTCGGCCCCCAAGCTGGCCGGCGACCCCGATCCGACCGCCATCCGCAAGGCCCGCAGCCTGCTGGCCTTCGCCGAGGAGGTGCGCTCCAGCGCCGACACGGGCGGCTTCGGCTCGACCCGCAGCCGCATCCTCGAGTCGATCGAGAAGCATATCGACCCCTATGTCGAGGAACTGCTGGAGCACCTGCGCTCGCCGGACATCGACAATCCCGACCGAACCCGCGCCTTCCTCGAGGTGGCCGCCGACATCCTGTCCCTGGCCAAGGATGAGAAGGCCGGCCAGATCGTCCGCCGCCGGCTGGCCGCGGCCTGACCTTTTGCCGCCTCGCATCCCCGGGGGAAATCCGCTAACAGCGCGGCCATGCTCGCCTTCTGGGGCCCCTTTCTCGTCATCACAGCGATCCTGACCGGCCTGGCGCTGGCAGCCATGTTCGGCATGGCCAGGCTTCGTCGGACCTCGGGCGAGGATCCTGCCCTCGACGTCCATCGCCGCCAGCTCGCCGAAATCGACGATCTGGTCGGCCGGGGCCTGCTCAGTCCCGAAGAACAGGCTGAGAGCCGCGCCGAGGCGGGTCGTCGCCTGCTGGCCGCGGCCGACCGTCCCGCGGCGCCCGCCCGGCCCGGCGGCTGGCCGGTCATCTATGGAACGATGGCCCTGGTCGGCCTGGCCTCCGTGTCCATCTACGCCGTGGTCGGCTCCCCCGGGACGGCCGACGCCGCGATGGCGGACCGCATTGCGGCCTGGCGCCGGGCCGATCCCTCCACCTTGACCGCGCCCCAGATCGCCGCCGTGCTGACCCGGGTGGCGGTCGAGAAGCCGAACGACCCGGAACTGCTGCGCATGCTGGCCTCGGCGCGGATGCAGTCGGGGGACGCATTCGGGGCGGCCAACGCCCTGCGCCAGGCGGTGGCGCTTCGACCGAACGACGCAGGGCTGCTGGCCGGACTCGGGGAGGCCTTCGTGGCCGTCTCGGGCGGCGAGATCGGCGATGACGCCCGGCGCGCCTTCGCCGAGGCCAATCGGCTGGACCCGGCGGCCCTGTCCCCGCGCTATCACCTGGCTATGGCCAGCCTGGCCGACGGCCGCACGGCCGAGGCGCTGGCGGGGCTGAAGCGGCTGCTCGCGGACCTGCCGGCGGAGGATCCGCGCCGCGCCAGCCTGCAGGCCGAGATCGCCCGGATCGAAGGCGGCGCTGCGCCCGAGGCCATGGACGACGCCATTCGTGGGATGGTCGAAGGCCTCGCCGCCCGGCTGGAGGCCGAGCCGGACGATCCCGACGGCTGGGCCCGGCTGGTCCGCGCCTACTCGGTGCTCGGCGAGACGGCAAAGCGCGACGCGGCGCTGGCCCGGGCCCGCCTGCTGTTCAAGGACCGGCCCGAGGTGCTGCGCACCCTGGAGTCGGCGTCGGAAAGACCCCAATGAGCTGGACCCCATGAGCTTCTGGCCCAAATCCCACAAGGCGCGCCGGCGCCTGACCATCGTGCTGGCCGCCGCCCCGATCCTGGCCCTGGCGGTCGGGCTGACCCTCTATGGCCTGCGCGAGAACATCTCCCTGTTCCTCACCCCCGGCCAGGTGCGGGAGGCGGCGCTGAAGCCTGGCAAGACCTTCCAGCTCGGCGGGCTGGTCGAGCAGGGCAGCCTCAAGACCCTCGAGGGTCGGACCATGTCCTTCCGGGTGGTCGACAACCAGGCGGGGCTGACCGTGGTCTACGACGGGGAGGTGACCAGCCTGTTCCGCGAGGGCCAGGGGGTGGTGGCCGAGGGCGCGCTGCGGCCGGACGGGGTGTTCGTCGCCCATCGGGTGCTGGCCAAGCACGACGAGAAGTACATGCCGCGCGAGGTCTCCAAGGCGCTCAAGGAACAGGGCGAATGGCGCGGCGAGGGCCAGCGGCCCGACTATGACGCGAGCAAGGGCGCGCCAGCCGGGCCCGTGAGACAGCAGGGCTCATGATCGCCGAACTGGGAGCCTACTGCCTGATCCTCGCCCTAGCGCTGTCGCTCGCCCAGACCGCCCTGTCGGCGGCGGGCGCGAGCCGCCCGCTGCTGGCCGGAGCAGGGGAAGGGGCGGCGTTCGGGGCGCTGGTCGCCGTGGCCCTGGCCTTCGCGGCCCTGATCCATGCCTTCGTGACCAGCGACTTCTCGGTCGCCAACGTGGCCGCCAACAGCCACACGGCCAAGCCGCTGCTCTACCGGGTGGCCGGCGCCTGGGGCAACCACGAGGGCTCGATGGTGCTGTGGTGCCTGGCCCTGACGGCGTTCGGGGCCGCCATCGCCGCCTTCGGCGGCGACCTGCCGCGCGACCTCAAGGCCCGGGCCCTGGCGGTGCAGGGGGCGCTGGGGGTGTTGTTCCTCAGCTACACGGTGTTCGCCTCCAACCCGCTGGAGCGGGTGCTGATCCCCCCGGTCGAGGGCAATTCCCTCAATCCGCTGCTCCAGGACCCGGCGCTGGCGATCCATCCGCCGATGCTCTACCTCGGCTACGTCGGCTTCTCGGTGGTGTTCAGCCTGGCGGTGGCCGCCCTGATCGGCGGGCGGATCGACGCGGCCTGGGCCAGGTGGGTGCGGCCCTGGACCCTGGCGGCCTGGAGCTTCCTCACCGTCGGCATCACCCTCGGCGCCTTCTGGGCCTACTACGAGCTCGGCTGGGGCGGCTGGTGGTTCTGGGATCCGGTGGAGAACGCCAGCTTCATGCCCTGGCTGATGGGTGCGGCCCTGCTGCATTCGGCGGTGGTCACCGAGAAGCGCGGCGCCCTGCCCGGCTGGACCCTGTTCCTGGCCCTGGCGGCCTTCACCTTCTCGATGCTCGGGGCCTTCCTGGTTCGCTCCGGCGTGCTGACCAGCGTCCACGCCTTCGCCGTCGACCCGACCCGCGGGCTGCTGCTCCTGGGGATCCTGGGCCTGGCCTCGGGGGCCGGATTCGCCCTGTTCGCCTGGCGGGCGCCCGCCCTGGCCCCCGGCGGGCTGTTCGCTCCGGTCAGCCGCGAGAGCGCCATGGTCGTCAACAACATCGTGCTCACCGCCGCGGCGACGGCCGTGCTGTTCGGCACGCTCTGGCCGCTGATCTGCGAGGCGCTGGACATGCCGACCCCCTCGGTCGGGCCGCCCTTCTTCAACCTGGTGTTCAACCCCATCATGGCCGTCGGCCTGCTGATCCTGCCGTTCGGCCCGATGCTGGCCTGGAAGCGGGGCGACGCCCTGGGGGCGGCTCAGCGGCTGTGGGTGGCGGCCGTGGTCGCGGTCGGCGCGGGCTTCCTGGCGCTGATGCTGGTCAGCCCCCGCAAGGCCCTGGCCAGCGCCGGCCTGGCGCTCGGCTTCTGGCTGCTGGCGGGCGCGGTCGCCGAGATCGCCGAGCGGGTGCGGGCCTTCCGCGTCCCGATGGCCGAGAGCTGGCGTCGCCTGGGCGGCCTGCCGCGCGGCGCCTGGGGCTCCAGCCTGGCCCACGCGGGGGTCGGGGTCTTCATCCTCGGCGCCTGTTTCGAGACCAGTTGGAAGCTGGAGCTGGCCGAGATCATGGCTCCCGGCCGCACGGTGACGCTCGGGGCCTACGAACTGACCCTCGACAAGGTCGGGGTGGTCGACGGACCCAACTACCTGGCCGAGCGGGCCGCTCTGACCGTGCGGCGCGGCGGCCGCGTCGTCTGCCAGGCGCAGCCGGAGCGGCGCTTCTACCCGGCCGGCGGCCAGACCACCCAGGAGGTGGCGATCTGCTACCGCGGCCTCGACCAGGTCTACGTCACGCTCGGCGAGCGACGGGCCCAGCCCGACGGCCGCCCCGGCTGGCTGGTGCGCGGCTACTTCAATCCCTGGGTCCAGCTGATCTTCATCGGGCCGCTGATGATGGCGCTGGGCGGGGTCATCTCCCTTTCCGACCGCCGGCTGCGGCTCGGCGTCGGCCGCCGCTCCAAGGGCGTCGCGGCATGAGGCGGCTGCTGATCGTCCTGGCCGCCCTGGCCTGCATCGCGGCGGCCTCGGATCCTTCCGAGCGGCTGGCGGACCCGGCGCAGGAGGCGCGGGCCCGGGACCTGTTCCAGGAGGTCCGCTGCCTGATCTGCCAGAACGAGACCATCGACGACTCCACCGCCGACTTCGCCCGGGATCTGCGGCTGGTGATCCGCGAGCAGATCGCCGCCGGGCGCAGCGACGCGCAGGTGAAGGCCTTCCTGACCGCCCGCTACGGCGAGTACGTGCTCTTCAAGCCGTCCTTCTCGGCCGCGAACCTGGTCCTCTGGGGCGCTCCTTTTCTGGTGCTGATGGTCGGGGCGGGCCTGCTGGTCCTGCGCCTGCGCAACCGGCCGGCGGCTGGCGCGCTTTCGCCCGAAGAGGAGGCGCGGCTTGCGCAATTGACGCGCGCGGAGCGAGATTGACACCAAGCCGCCGCGATCTCGCCGTAACAAACGCTTCGCTCATGACGCAAAGATAACTTGAGCGGCGTTGCGCATCGTAGCAACGCTTCTAACTTGGACGAGAGAGACGCCGGCGCCGCCGGCAACAGGAACCGTACAGACGATGGCATCGAGAAAGTCCGGATTTGTCGTGGGCGCGATCGCGGGGGTTGGCGTGGCCACCGCCGCCCTGGCCGGCGTGGGCATGCGGATGGCCCCCGCCGCCGAGGCGCCCCAGCTCACCAGCGCCCTCCAGGCCACCAAGGTCAACTTCGCCCCGCCCCCGGGCGCGCCGATGTCGTTCGCCGACATCTTCGAGAAGGTCTCGCCGGCCGTGGTCTCCATCGACGTCAAGTCGAAGGTCGATCCCTCGACCCTGCGCGGCATCCCCGGCCTGCCCTTCAACCTCGGCCCCGAAGAAGGGCCAGGCCAGGACGGCGGCGAGCAGGGCGTGCTGCCCCGCCAGGCCTCCTCGGGCTCGGGCTTCTTCATCTCCGCCGACGGCTACCTGGTGACCAACAACCACGTCATCGAGGGCGCCGACGAGATCAAGGTCACCCTGAAGGATGGCCGTGAGCTGCCCGCCAAGCTGGTCGGCCGCGACGACGGCACCGACCTTGCGGTGCTCAAGGTCGAGGGCAAGGGCTTCGCCTTCGTCAACTTCGAATACGACGCCAAGCCGCGGGTCGGCGACTGGGTGATCACCGTCGGCAACCCCTTCGGCCTCGGCGGGACGGCGACCGCCGGGATTGTCTCGGCCCTGAGCAGGGACATCAACGACGGTCCCTTCGTGGACTACATCCAGGTCGACGCCCCCATCAACCGCGGCAACAGCGGCGGCCCGACCTTCGACGTCTACGGCCGGGTGATCGGGGTCAACAGCGCCATCTTCTCGCCGACCGGCGGCTCGGTGGGCATCGGTTTCGCCATCCCCGCCGAACTGGCCGACAGCGTCACCAAGCAGCTGATCCAGAACGGCAAGGTGACCCGCGGCTACATTGGCGCGACCATTCAGAACTTCACGCCCGAGATGGGCGAAGCCCTGGGCCTTGGACCGATCAAGGCGGCCATCGTCGCCGACCTCACCCCGGGCGGCCCCGCCGCCAAGGCCGGCCTGCAACGCGACGACATCGTGGTGGCCGTCAACGGCTCCCCGGTGACCAGCTCGACGGCCCTGACCCGCGAGGTCTCCAAGGTCCAGCCGGGCGGCTCCCTGAAGCTGGAGGTCCTGCGCGAGGGCAAGAAGCGCACGGTCGACATCCGCTCGGGCACGCGCCCCTCGGCCCGGGAGCTGGCCGAGCTGAACCAGCCCGGCGAAGGCGCCAGCCCCGTGCGGCCGGGCGCCTCGGCCACGCCTCCGGCCCAGCGGCCGGTGGTGCTGGGCATGGCGCTCGGCCCGCTCGACGCGGCCACCAAGGGCCGGCTCAACGTGGAGGGCGGGGTGATGGTCGAGAACGTCCGCGCCGACTCCGACGCCGCCGAGCAGGGGGTGCAGCGCGGGGCGGTGATCGTCAGCGTCAACACCCGCAAGGTGGCCAGCGCCACCGAGGTGGCCGCCGCCGTCGACGCCGCCAAGAAGGCCGGCCGGCCGACCGTCCTGCTCGGTTTCGCGGTGGGCGGGTCGACCCAGTTCATCCCGGTGAAGATACCGGGTTAGGATCGCGTCCGGCGGCCCCTGAGTCGGGGGCCGCCGGTTTCTCTCGCCGGGGGCTGGCATGCGTATCCTGATCATCGAAGACGACCTGGAAGCGGCCGAGGCCATGCGCCGTGGCCTGACCGAGGCCGGCTATGAGTGCGAACACGCCTCCGACGGCGAGCTTGGCCTCGACGCCGCCCGGGCCGGCGGGTTCAACGTGTTGATCGTCGACCGGATGATGCCCAGGCGGGATGGGGTCAGCGTCGTCGAAACCCTGCGCCGCGAGGGCGACGCCACCCCGGTGCTGTTCCTCTCGGCGCTCGGCGAGATCGACGATCGGGTCGTCGGCCTGAAGGCCGGCGCCGACGACTACCTGGTCAAGCCCTTCGCCTTCCCCGAACTGATCGCCCGGGTCGAGGCCCTGTCGCGGCGGCGCGAGACAGGGGCGGTCTCGACCACCCTGAAGGTGGGCGAGCTGGAGATGAACCTCCTGACCCGCGAGGTCCACCGCTCCGGCAAGGAGGTGGACCTGCAGCCGCGCGAGTTCCAGCTGCTCGAGTTCCTGATGCGCCACGCCGGCCAGTCCGTGACCCGCACGATGCTGCTGGAGAAGGTCTGGGAATACCATTTCGACCCGCAGACCAACGTCATCGACGTCCACATCTCCCGCCTGCGCGCGAAGATCGACAAGGGCTTCGACCGGCCCATGCTGCAGACAGTGCGCGGGGCCGGATACCGGCTCGATCCGTAAGACGCGGGATGACGAACCGGACCTCAATGCCGGCGGAGACGTGACCATGCGGCTCCCCCGCTTCGTCCGCACCACGACCTTCCGGCTGACTCTCCTGTTCCTGGCCCTGTTCGCGGGGGCGGCCGCTGCCTTCCTGGGCTACATCTACGTCGCCACGGCCGGGGAGGTCACCCGCCGGGCCGACGCCGAGATCGTGCGGGAGATGAACTCGCTGGAGGCGACCTACCGCCAGGGCGGGGTCGAGGGGCTGAACACGGCGATCATCGAGCGGGCGGCGGGGGAGCGGCCCTTCCTCTACCTGCTGACCGACAAGACCGGGAAGAAGCTGAGCGGCACCATCCCGGAATCTCCGATCGAGGATACGGAGCCCGGCGAGAACTGGGAGCGCTTCACCCTCACCGACACCGACAGCGACGGGGCCGAGATCCGCCGCCCGGCGCGGGGCCTTCAGGAGCGGCTGTCGGGCGGGGAAATCCTGTTCGTCGGGGCCGACGTCGGTGAAAGCGAAGCCTTCGTGGTCGGCATCGCCCGGGCGCTGTGGGGCGCGGGCGCGCTGATCATCATCCTGGGGCTGACCGGCGGGGTGCTGGTCAGCAGGAACGTCGCCCGCCAGATGCTGGGCCTGACCGACGCGGTGGCCGCGGTGCGCGGCGGCGATCTGCGGGCCCGGGTGCGTGTCCGCGGCGTACGGGACGAGTACGACGAGCTGGCCGAGGGCCTGAACGACATGCTCGACCGGCTGGAGCAGTCGATGGGCGGACTGCGGCACGCCGGGGACGCCATCGCCCACGACCTGCGCTCGCCGCTGACCCGGCTGCGGGCGAGGCTGGAGGCGGGGCTGATCGAGGTCGAGAACGGCAAGGGCGACGCGACCCAGGCGCTCGAACAGGCCCTGGTCGACGCCGACAATGTGCTGTCCACCTTCAACGCCGTGCTGGCCATCGCGCGGCTTCAGGCCGCCGGTCGGATTCCCGACCCCAAGCCGTTCGATCCCGGCGCCCTGGCCAGCGACATGGCCGAGCTCTACGAGGCGGTCTGCGAGGAGAAGGGCCTGGACTTCAAGGCCGAGCTGACCCCCCGCCTGACCGTCAATGGGGCTCGGGAGATCCTCGCCCA
>DASPLD010000196.1:0-17444 GCA_035627755.1 Caulobacter sp.
ATGCGGGGGAACCCCTCGTTCGGGGAAACGCCCCGGAACAGGTTCATCTCGATGGGCTCGAGAGCCAGGGTCTCGATCAGGTTTTCGGCGTCGCTCATAGTGCGGTGCAATAGGCCCGACGGGCCGAAGCGGCAAGGGAGCGGGCGGCCGGCAATGCGGCTTGGAGCGGCCATAGTTGGCGGCTAGAGCTTGGGCATGCTGATCATCTCCGCCTTGTCCCTGGCCCTGCTGTTCCAGTCCGGCGCAGGACTCTCCTTCACCGAGGCCCTGGCCCGGGCGGACCGGTACAAGGACGATCACAAGTCGGCCGAATGGCGGACCCAGAAGATGGACCCCTTCCTGAAGCCGAAGACCACCGCCCTGTTCGACCGCTGCTACTCCCGCGGCGTGCGGCGGCCGATGACCTTCACCCTGGTGGTGGCCTTCAAGGACGGCAAGTTCGACCGCGTCGACCGGGATTCCGAGGACCAGGTCGCCGTTTGCATGGCCGAGACCTTCGCCGAATACCGCTGGCCGACCCCGCCCCACCCGGACTTCGCCGAGAAATTCAACATCGAGCTGGCGCCGGACTGAGGGAGCCGGTGACTGTCTCGCGCAGCGTGACTGTCACCGCGAACCCTGGACGGAGACAGTCATCCGGCTCCGCCGGAAGACAGTCACCGTGACTGTCTTCGCTGAAGAGCGTATAGCCCCCGCCCCATGCCCTTCACCGCCACCGTCCTGACCATGTTCCCCGAGGCCTTCCCCGGCCCCTTGGGCGTCAGCCTGATCGGCACGGCCTGGCGGGAAGCGGACCTGTGGCGCCTTGAAACAGTGGACATCCGGGCCTTTTCCAAGGATAAGCGCGGCTTCCTCGACGACACCCCCGCGGGTGGCGGTCCTGGACAGGTGATGAAGGCGGACGTGATCGCGGCGGCGCTCGACAGTGTCGACCTCGCGGGACGGCCGCTTTTGTGCATGAGCGCCCGGGGCAGGCCCCTGACCCAGGCGCGCGTAAGCGAGTGGGCCGCGGCGCCGGGGATCATCGTCCTCTGCGGCCGGTTCGAGGGGGTGGACCAGCGGGTGCTCGACGCCCGGGGGTTCGAGGAGGTCTCCGTCGGAGACGCGGTCCTGGCCGGAGGCGAGGCGGCGGCGATGGTGGCGATCGAGGCCTGCGTGCGGCTGGTTCCGGGGGTTCTGGGCCAGGCGGACAGCCTCAGGGAAGAAAGCTTCGAGGACGGGCTCCTCGAACATCCGCAGTACACCAGGCCGCGGACGTTCGAAGGGCTGGACATCCCCGAGGTGCTGCTGAGCGGCGACCACAAGAAGGTCGCGGCCTGGCGGCGGGAGATGAGAGAACTGACGACCCGCGAGCGGCGGCCCGATCTCTGGGACCGCTATCTCGCCAACTTACAGGCAAACGGCGCCCGCAAAGGGTAAGCCCCAACAGGAGTTTGAGAGTATGGCCGCGAACATCATCAAGGAACTGGAAAAGGAAGAGGCCGAGCGCCTCGCCCAGATCCGCAAGACCCCCGACTTCCAGGCTGGCGACACCCTGCGGGTCAACGTCCGCATCAAGGAAG
This sequence comes from Caulobacter sp., assembly GCA_035627755.1. Taxonomy (GTDB): domain Bacteria; phylum Pseudomonadota; class Alphaproteobacteria; order Caulobacterales; family Caulobacteraceae; genus Caulobacter. The sequence continues at coordinate 1,563 of DASPLD010000196.1, forward strand.
GCGAGCGCGAGCGCGTGCAGGCCTACGAAGGCGTCTGCATCGGCCGCCAGGGCGCGGGGCTCCACGAGAGCTTCACCGTCCGCAAGATCAGCTTCGGCGAAGGCGTTGAGCGGGTGTTCCCGATCATGTCGCCGATGATCGAAAGCATCGAAGTCAAGCGCCGCGGCGTCGTCCGTCGCGCCAAGCTCTACTACCTGCGCGACCGTCGCGGGAAGTCGGCCCGGATCGCCGAGCGCGCCATGGTCCGCAAGGAAGAAGCCCCGGAAGCCGCCGGCGAGTAGGCCGCCGTTCCAGGCTGGAATTCGGCAAGGCCCCGCTGGAAACGGCGGGGCCTTTTCTCATGCCCACGACCTTCATCCCGGCCGCAGCGCGGAGAGCCGGGACCCAGGGCCTCATCGCCGGGCGTTCACGGCCGCGGGGGTCGCGCTCCGTCCCTCCTGGGTCCCGGATCGGACCTGAGGACCGTCCGGGATGACAGGGGTTACTTCGCCCCAGCGATATAGGCGTCCACCTGCTGTTCCAGCACGTCGAGCGGCAGGGCGCCGTCCTTCAGGATCGCGTCGTGGAAGGCCCGGATGTCGTACCGGGGCCCCAGGGCCGCCTTGGCCTTCTCGCGCAGCATCAGGATCTTCTGCTGGCCGACCATGTAGCTGGTCGCCTGGCCGGGCCAGCAGATGTAGCGCTCGATCTCCTTGACGATGTCGCGCTCGCTGAGCAGCGAGTTCTCGCGGAAGAAGGCGATGCCCTGTTCGCGGGTCCACTTCTTGGCGTGCATGCCGCTGTCGGTGATCAGCCGCACGGCCCGCCATGCCTCCAGCGAAAGCCGGCCGAAGTCGGAATACGGATCGGTATAGAATCCCATTTCCTTGCCGAGCCGCTCGGAATACAGCCCCCAGCCCTCGATGTAGGCCCCGTAGCCGCCGAACTTGCGGAACTTCGGCAGGCCCTGAAGTTCCTGCGCCAGGGCGATCTGGAAGTGATGTCCCGGCGCGCCCTCGTGATAGGCGATGCCCTCGGCCTGGGGTTTGAGCACCTGGGTCATGTCGGCCAGGTTGACGTAGTAGATGCCGGGCCGAGAGCCGTCCGGTGCCGGCCGGTTGTAGAAGGCCACGCTGGCGGTGTCCTGGCGCCAGGCCTCCACAGCCCGCACCTCCAAGGGCGCCTTGGGCAGGCGCAGGAAGTACTGCGGGGCCTTGTCCATCACCTGGGCGATGAAGGCCCGGGCGTCGGCCAGGTACTGCTGCTTGCCGGCGTCCGTGTTGGGATACTGGTGCGCCGGGTCGGTCTTCACCGCCTTGAAGAAGTCCTGCAGCGAGCCCTTGAACCCGACCTTGGCCATGATGGCCCGCATCTCGGACTGCACCCGCTTGAGGTTGTCCAGGCCCAGCTGGTGGATCTGGTCGGCGGTCATGTCGGTGGTGGTCGAGACCTTCAGGCGGAAGGCGTAGTAGGCCTCGCCGTCGGGCAGCGACCAGGCGCCGTGGTTACCCTTGGCCCTGGACTGGACCTTCTTCTGGGTGGCCAGGAACTGCTCGTAGCCGTCCTTGAACGGCCCCTTGAGCGCCGCCTCGCCCTCGGCCAGCAGCCGGTCCTTGTCCCCTTGCGGCACGGCAAGCTTGCCGACCTTGGCCTTGAAGTCGGCCCAGACGGCGACGTCCTCGCCGGTCGTGAACGGGGCGCCGGCGAGCACGTTGCGGGTGTCCTTCTCCACGGGGGCGAAGGTGAAGGCCGGGGCCACGATGCCCTTGGCCGCCGCCGTCTCGATCGCGGCGGAGACCTCGACCATCACCCGCCTGGTCTCCTTGAGCCGGCTGATGTAGGCCTCGGCGTCGCCGATGCCGTCGACCCGGTGCTGGTTGATCAGGAAGACCGGGATCTCGCCGGCCGGACTGCCGTTGGTGGTGGCCTGGTAGCTGTGGTCGCGCCAGCGCACGCCCTCCCTGGCCCGGGCCACCGACTGCTCGAACAGTCGCCAGCTGATCTGCGACTGCGGCCCGAGCTTGTCATAGGAGAACTGGGCCTTCATCGCGGCCAGCTGCTTCTCCGAGAGCGCGAGGGCCTTGTCGGCGCCGGCGTCGGTGTAGTCGTCGAGCTTGCCGTAGTCGGTCTTCATCCCCAGGGAGGTCATCGCCTCGGGGCTCAGCGCGATGGCCGCGTCGAAGGCGGCGTCGAGGAAGGCGGTGAACCGGGCATCCTCTCCGTCCTGCGCGACGGCGGTGGAGGCGCCGGAGGCGAGCGGCCCGGCGAGCACGAGGCCGGCAAGCGCCAGTCGGCGGCTGATGAGCAGGTTGCTGGTCATGCGGGATTCCCTCCGAAGGACAGGGCGGGCAGTCTCCACGGTTCGCCCGGGCTGTCACCTGTCGAAAAGTTCATGATCCCGGTCGGGGTATGTCCTTGCCCCCAACCCGCCCGCCCGCCCATTTCAGCGCACTTTTCTTCCCTTGCACTGGACGAAGCGTCGCCCGCCGTCCTAAACCGCCCCCATGGCCGGCAAGACCCTCTACGACAAGATCTGGGACGCCCACGCCGTCGCCCAGGACGGCGGCGAGACGGTGCTCTACATCGACCTGCACCTGATCCATGAGGTGACCACGCCGCAGGCCTTCGCCGGCCTGCGCGCGGCGGGCCGCAAGGTGCGCCGGCCCGACCGCACGCTCGCGGTCGCCGACCACAACGTGCCCACCGTCGGCCAGGCCCTCGGCGTCGACGCGGTCGAGGACGAGGAGGCGCGGCTGCAGCTGCAGACCCTGGCCCGCAACGTCGCAGACAACGCCATCGAGTTCTTCCCGATGGGCGATCCGCGCAACGGCATCGTCCATGTCGTCGGGCCCGAGCAGGGCCGCACCCAGCCGGGGATGACCATCGTCTGCGGCGACAGCCACACCTCCACCCATGGCGCCTTCGGGGCCCTGGCCCAGGGGATCGGCACCAGCGAGGTCGAGCACGTCCTGGCCACCCAGACCCTGCGCCAGGCCAAGTCGAAGAACATGCGGGTCACCGTCGACGGCCAGCTTGGCCCCGGCGTCACGGCCAAGGACATGGCCCTGGCCATCATCGGCGAGATCGGCACCGCCGGCGGCACCGGCTCGGTGATCGAGTTCGCCGGCGAGACGGTGCGGGCCCTGTCGATGGAGGGCCGCATGACCCTCTGCAACCTGACCATCGAGGGCGGCGCCCGGGCGGGGCTGGTGGCGCCGGACGAGACCACCTTCGCCTACATCCAGGGCCGCCCCGCCGCGCCCAAGGGCGGCGCCTGGGACATGGCGGTGGCCTACTGGAAGACCTTCTTCACCGACGAGGACGCCGTCTTCGACCGCGAGGTCCGCCTCAAGGCCGAGGACATCGCGCCCACGGTCACCTGGGGCACCAGCCCGGAGGACGTGGTCCCGGTCACCGGCGTCGTGCCGGATCCCGCGAGTTTCCTGACCGCCGACAAGCGCGCCTCCGCCGAGCGCGCGCTGGAGTATATGGGCCTGACTGCTGGACAGCCCATCACCGACGCCAGGGTCGACGTGGTGTTCATCGGCAGCTGCACCAACAGCCGCATCGAGGACCTGCGCGCCGCCGCCGCGGTGGCGCAGGCCGCCTTCCTGGAAGGCCGTCTCGTCGCCCCCCACGTCCGCGCGATGGTGGTGCCGGGCTCGGGCCTGGTCATGGAACAGGCGGAGGCCGAAGGCCTCGACGCCATCCTCAAGGCCGCGGGCTTCGAATGGCGCGAACCGGGCTGCTCGATGTGCCTGGGCATGAACCCCGACCGCCTGACCCCCGGCCAGCGCTGCGCCTCCACCTCCAACCGCAACTTCGAGGGCCGCCAGGGCCGCGGTGGCCGCACCCACCTGATGAGCCCGGCCATGGCGGCGGCGGCGGCGATCGCGGGGCACATTGTCGACGTGCGGACCTTCCTGGGCCCATGATCACCGCCCTCGACCACATCGCCCTGGTCGTCCGCGACCTCGACGCCGCCGTGGACGGCTATACCCGGCTGCTGGGCCGCCACCCCGACTGGCGCGGCGCCAGCGGCCCGGTCAGCCACGCCTGGTTCCAGCTCGGCAACACCGCGCTCGACGTCATCGCCCCTGGCGACACCGGCCCGGCCGGAGCCCGGCTGGCGAGCCACGGCGAGGGCCTCTGGGGCCTGGCCTTCGCGAGCGACGATATCGAGGCCGAGCGCAAGCGGCTGTCACGCCTGTCGATGCCCTCGACGGAAATCATCCCGATCCGCACCACGGCCGACACCGGCGAGCCGCGCACCTGGCCGACCTCGAACATCGACGTCGAGGCCACCCACGGCGTCACCGCCTTCCTGGTCGGCGAAACGCCCGACTGGCCGATCGCCCCCGCCGTCGGCGAGGACGCCGCGGCGGTCAGCGGCCTCGATCATGTCGTGGTCTCCACCCGCCACCCCAACCGCGCCGCCGCCCTCTACGGCGCCCGCCTGGGCCTCGACTTCAAGCTTGACCGCACCAATCCGGACTGGGACGCCCGGCTGATGTTCTTCAGGTGCGGCGACCTCGTCGTCGAGGTCGCCCACCGGCTGAAGGAAGAGCCCAGCGATGATCCCGACAGCCTCTGGGGGCTTTCCTGGCGGGTCCCGGACATCGACGCGGCCCACGCCCGCATCGGCGAAACGTTCGCCGTCACCGACGTCCGCGAAGGCCGCAAGCCCGGCACCCGCGTCTTCACCGTCAAGGACGCCCCGGCCGGCGTCCCCACCCTGATCCTTGGACGCACGGCATGAAGCCCTTCACCCGCCTCGACGGCCGCGCCGCCCCGTTGCGCCTGGCCAACATCGACACTGACCAGATCATCCCCAAGCAGTTCCTCAAGACCGTCGAGCGGGAGGGCCTGGCCAAGGGGCTGTTCTACGACTTCCGCTTCGACGAACAGGGGCGGGAGAAGTCCGACTTCGTGCTCAACCGGCCGGAGTACCGCGGCGCCGCCGTGCTGATCGCCGGGGACAACTTCGGCTGCGGCTCCAGCCGCGAGCATGCCCCCTGGGCGCTGATGGATTTCGGGATCACCTGCGTGATCTCCTCCAGCTTCGCCGACATCTTCAAGAACAACTGCCTCAACAACGGCCTGCTGCCGGTGGTCCTCAAACCAGATGAGGTCGAAGCCCTGATGGACGAGGCCAAGGGCGGCAATCACGTGTTCACCGTCGACCTGGAGAGCCAGACCGTCACCGCCCCCAGCGGCGCGAAGTTCCGGTTCGACATCGATCCCGACCGCAAGGAGAAGCTGCTCAAGGGGCTGGACGCCATCGGCGAGACCCTGCAGCACGCGGGCGACATCGACACCTATGAGAGCAGGCGGGCGCTCACCACGCCCTGGCTGGAACGCGCATGATCCTGGTCATGGGAACGGTCCGGGTCGATCCGGACGCCGTCGAGCGCCTGCGTCCCGCGATGGAAGCCATGCTCGCGGCCAGCCGCGCCGAGGACGGCTGCCTGGACTATGCCTACGCGCTGGACCTGATTGAGCCCGGCCTGGTGCGGGTTTCCGAACGCTGGACCGACCGGGCGTCGCTGGAGGCGCACTTCAGGACGGCGCACATGGCGACCTGGCGCCAGGCCCTGGCGGGCCAGGTCCGCGAACGTGACATCAAACTGTATGAAGCCGGCGATGGCGAGAGCTTCTAACCTCCCTCCCCGAATGGGGAGGGCAGACGCGAAGCGTCGGGTGGGGCAGTCGGCCTTCCCGCTAGGCGCCTGTGACCCACTTCCCCACCTGGCGCGCGGCGCGCGCCTGCCCTCCCCATTCGGGGAGGGAGGAATGAGAACGATATGACCACCTTCCTCCTCCTCCCCGGCGACGGCATCGGCCCGGAAGTCTGCGCGCAGGTTCGCCGTGTCGCCCAGGCGCTCACCCCCGACATCGTCCTCGACGAGCGCGACTTTGGCGGCGTCTCCTACGACCGCCACGGCGTCCCGATCACCGACGAGGCGGTCGCCGCCGCCCTGGCCGCCGACGCGGTGCTGATGGGCGCGGTCGGCGGGCCGAAGTGGGCCGGCGCCCCCCGCCAGCACCGGCCGGAAGCGGGCCTGCTGCGCTTGCGCCAGGAGATGCAGGTGTTCGCCAACCTGCGGCCGGCCCTCTGCTTCGACGCCCTGGCCGATGCGTCCAGCCTCAAGCGCGACCTTGTCGCCGGCCTCGACCTCATGATCGTCCGGGAACTCACCGGCGGCGTCTATTTCGGTGAGCCGCGCTTCATCGAGACCCTGGCCGACGGCCAGAAGCGGGGGGTCGACACCCAGGTCTACACCACCTCCGAGATCGAGCGGGTGTCGCGCGTCGCCTTCGAACTGGCCCGCGGCCGCCGCAACAAGGTGCACAGCGCCGAGAAGTCCAACGTCATGGAGTCGGGCCTGCTCTGGCGCCAGGTGGTCACCGAGCTGCACGCCCGCGAATACCCCGACGTCCAGCTGGAACACATCCTGGCCGACAACGCCGCCATGCAGCTGGTCCGGGCGCCCACCCAGTTCGACGTCCTGCTGACCGACAACCTGTTCGGCGACATCCTCTCCGACGCCGCCGCCCAGCTGACCGGTTCGCTCGGCATGCTGCCCAGCGCCGCCCTGGGCGAGCCCGGCCGACCCGGCCTCTACGAGCCGATCCATGGCTCGGCCCCCGACATCGCCGGCCAGGGCGTGGCCAACCCCCTGGCCGCCATCCTGTCGTTCGAGATGGCCCTGCGCTGGAGCCTGGATCGCGCCGCCGAGGCCGACCGGCTGTTCAAGGCCGTCGAGGCCGCCCTGGCCTCGGGGGCCCGCACCCGGGATCTCGGCGGCCGACTGTCGACAGTCGAAATGGGCGATGCGGTGCTGAGCGCGTTACAGGGCTGATGGCCCGTCTCGACCCCCACGAAGAGATCGCCCAAGCCGAGCTGGAAGCCTGGCGCGACCGGCTGCTCAAGCCGCCGGGGCCAATGGACCGCGCCGCCCGCAACATGCAGCGGACGGTCAACAACCTGATCCCCGAGCAGGTCCACGCCGCCATCACCAAGGTGATCGAGGGCCTGACCCGCACCATCCTGACCGGCTCGGACCTCACCACGGCCAAACCCCTCGCCAACGCCTCGCTCGGCGCCCGCGAGGGCCTGGTCAAGCAGCGGATCGCCGCCTACCGCACCATGGCGGCGGCCGAGGGCGGGGTCGCGGGGGCGGGCGGCTTCCTGCTGGCCGCCGCCGACTTCCCGGTGCTGATCGGCTTCAAGATCAAGCTCTTGTTCGAGATCGCCGCCCTCTACGGCCACGACGGCGAGGCCTGGGACGAGCGGCTCTACATTCTGTCGATCTTCCAGCTGGCCTTCTCCAGCGCCGACCATCGCCAGGCCGTCTACCGCACCCTGGAGACCTGGGACGAAGGCGCCGCCGACCGCCCCGCCTCCCCGCGCGACTTCGACTGGCGGACCTTCCAGCAGCAGTACCGCGACTACATCGACCTGGCCAAGCTCGCCCAGTTGATCCCGGTCATCGGCGCCCCGGTCGGGGCCTTCGTCAACTTCCGCCTGCTCGACCAACTGGGCGTGGCGGCGATGAACGCCTACCGCATGCGCTGGTTCGCCGAGCGTACGTCCTTCGACACGCCCGCAGGCGCGGGCTACTCAGGATGACGAACAGGGATTGATCTCCAGTCATTCGTCATCCTGAGTAGCGGCCGCAGGCCGCGTGTCGAAGGACGCACCCTGCTTCCGTTCCCGAGTTCAGGAGCCGCCCCATGCCCCTCGACGAACCGCCCGGCATCGCCCACGACCCGAAGATCTCCCGCCGCGGCTTCGGCCTCGCCTCCCTCGCGGCCGGTTCGGCCGCCGCCGCCCCGGCCCTGTCGGCCGACGGCATCATGGAGATGGACGTCAGCGTCCCCACCCCCGATGGGACCTGCGACGCCGCCTTCTACCATGGCAAAAAGGCGAGGCCCGGCGTGGTGATGATCCCCGACGTGGTCGGCCTGCGCCCGGTGTTCCGCCAGATGGGCCGGCGCCTGGCCTCGGCCGGGTTCAGCGTGCTGGTCCCCAACCCCTACTACCGCGACGCCAAGGCGCCGGTGGTCGGTCCTGACTTCGACTTCTCCAACCCCGAGCACCGCGTCAGGCTCGGGCCCCTGCGCGGCAAGCTCACGCCCGAGAACGTGGTCAAGGACACCTCCGCCCACGTCGACTGGCTGGCGGCGAACAAGCACGTCTCCAAGGCGAGGATGGGCTTCACCGGCTACTGCATGGGCGGCGCCATCGTGGTGCGGGCCGCGGCGGCCCGTCCCGACCGGGTCGGCGCGGGCGCCAGCTGGCACGGCGGCGGCCTGACCACCGACGCCCCTGACAGCCCCCACCTGCTGGCCCCCAGGATCAAGGCGGCGATGTACTTCGGCGTCGCCAAGGACGACGACGCAAAGCAGCCGGAGGGCAAGACCATCCTGGCCGAGGCCTTCAAGGCGGCTGGCGGCGACGCCACCGTGAGGGTCTACCAGGCCAACCACGGCTGGTGCGTTCCCGGCTCCCACGCCTACAACGAGGCCTCGGCCGAGTTGGCCTGGGCGGAGATGCTGAAGCTGTTCCGGCGGGCGCTGGTGTAGCCAGGCTGTCCCCAATCCCGTCATCCCGGACAGCCTGAAGGGCTGAGCCGGAACCCAGGGGTTGCAGCGCACCGGCCCTGAAGCGGCGTATCGAGATCACGCACTCCTGGGTCCCGGCGCTCCGCGCTGCGCGCTCCGGCCGGGATGACCGAGAGATGGGGCTAGCCCAGCACCATCTGCGTCTGGATCACCAACCCGACCAGCCTGCCGTCCTCGCCCTCGATCCGGGTCTGCCAGACGCTGGTGCGGCCGCCGATATGGACTGGCGTCGCCGTCCCCGTGACCGTGGTCCCCGCCTTGGCGGCGCCGAGAAAGTTGGTCTTGCTCTCGAGCGTCGTGGTCCGCGCCCCGGCCGTCAGGTTAAGGAAGGCCCCAACCGCGCCCAGGCTGTCGGCGAAGGCCATCACCGCCCCGCCGTGCAGGATCGCGCCGGCGGTGCAGAGGTCGTCGCGGACCAGCAGCCGCCCCACCACCCGCTGCGGGGTCGCCTCGGTGAACTCCACGCCCATCAGCTTGGCGAACGGGAGGGCGGCGGCGTCGAAGGCAGTCATGGGCAGGTCTCCTTGCGCCCATCATGCCGTCCTCGCCGCCGCCTGGCGATGACCCGCGAGGTAAGTCAGCGCTCGCTGTCCAGGTGATGCATCATCGCGGTCGGATAGCGGTCGCCCACGGCCGCCCCCTTCGGCACGGCCGCCTCGACGGCGGCGAGGTCCGAGGGGCTCAGCCGCGCCTCCAGCGCCCCCAGCGCCTCGGCCAGCCGCTCGCGCCTGCGGGCCCCCACCAGCGGCAGGATGTCGTCGCCCTGCGCCGCCACCCAGGCGATGGCAAGCTGGGCGGTGGTGAAGCCCTTCTCGGCCGCGAGCGCGCCGAGCGCCTCGGCCAGGGCCAGGTTGTGGTCCAGGTTCTCGCCCTGGAACCTCGGGCTCATGCCGCGGAAGTCGCGCCCCTGCGGCGGGCCCTTGCGCCAGTGGCCGCTGATCAGTCCCCGGGCCAGCACCCCGTAGGCGGTGATCCCGATGCCCAGCTCTCGGCAGGTCGGCAGGATCGCCGCCTCGATGCCGCGGGAGATGACCGAGTACTCGATCTGCAGGTCGCAGATGGGATGGGTCGCCGCCGCGCGCCGGATCGTCTCCGCGCCGACTTCGGAGAGCCCGATGTGGCGCACATAGCCGGCCTGGACCATCTCCCCGATCGCCCCGACGGTCTCCTCGATCGGCACGTCCGGATCCAGCCGCGAGGGCCGGTAGACGTCGATGTAGTCGACCTGCAACCGCTTCAGGGACATGGCCAGGAAGTTCTTCATTGCCCTGGGCCGGCAGTCGTAGCCGATGAAGCCGCCGTCCGGCCCGCGCAGGCCGCCGAACTTGACGCTGAGCTGGTAGCGGTCCCGGGCCACCCCCCTCAGCGCCTCGGCCAGCAGCATCTCATTGTGGCCGCTGCCGTAGAAATCTCCGGTGTCGATCAGCGTCACGCCGGCGTCGAGCGCCGCCTGGACGGTGGCCAGGCTCTCGTCCCGGTCGGCGGGGCCATACATGTCGCTCATGCCCATGGCGCCGAGGCCGAGGGCGGAGACGGTGGGGCCGGTGCGGCCAAGCTGGCGGGTCTGCATGGGAAAGCTCCTTCTCGTGTGGCCGCCTTATGCGCCCCGGCGCGCTGTGCGATAATCCACTCCAGTCGTCACGACCCGTACGGAATTCCGCACAATGATACAGCCTGACCTGGCCGACCTGGACGCGTTCACCGCCGTGGCCAGGGCCCGCGGCTTCCGCGCCGCCGCCGTCGGCCGCCGGGTTTCCGCCTCGACCTTGAGCCAGGCCGTCCGCCGCCTGGAGGACCAGTTGGGCGTGCGCCTTCTCAACCGGACGACCCGCAGCGTCTCCCTGACCGAGGCCGGGGCCAGGCTTCTGGAGCGGCTGGAACCGGCGCTCGGCGGCGTCGCCAGCGCCCTGGAGGCGGTCAACGCGTTTCGCGACACCCCGCTGGGGACGCTGCGGCTGAACGTGTCCGGCGTGGTCGCGCGGCTGATCCTGCCACCTCTGCTGGCGCCCTTCCTGACGGCGAACCCGGGCGTCACCGCCGAGGTGGTGGTCGAGGACAGCTTCATCGACATCTTCGCGGCCGGCTTCGACGCCGGGGTGCGGTTCGATGAGGCCCTGGACCAGGACATGATCGCCGTTCCCATCGGCCCGCCGATGCGCTTCGCCCTGCTCGCCTCGCCCGGCTACCTCGCCCAGCGGGGAACCCCGGCCCATCCCTCCGACCTGGCGGCGCACCTGGCGGTCCGCCACCGCTTCCCGAGCGGGTCCATGACCCCCTGGGAGTTCGAGCGCGACGGAGAGATCGTCCGCCTGGAGCCGCCCCGCGCGCCGCTGGTCACCAATTCCATAGACGCCCTGGTCTGCGCCGCCGTCGACGGGGTCGGCCTGATGTTCACCTTCCCCGGGTTCGCCGAGGCCCAGTTGGCCGACGGCCGGCTGGTCGAGGTGATGGCCGACTGGTCCCAGTCCTTCCCGGGCCCCAGCCTCTACTACCCCAGTCGCCGGCTCGCGCCGGGCCCCCTGCGCGCGTTCGTCGACTTCGTGCGCCGCCGCCGGGTGAACGAGACGTAACTTGCCGCCGCGCGGCGATGGGCGGACGCTGGCGGGCGGGAGGACCTCGCCATGATCGCTCGCCTGCTGCCTGTCCTGCTCCTCGCCGCCGGAGCGCCGGCCCTGGCCCAGACGACCCCGGCAGCCGCCCCCCAGCCCTGCAGCGGTCCCGAACGGGCCCAGTTCGACTTCTGGGTCGGCGACTGGGACGTCTATCCGACGGGCAAGGACACCCTGGTCGCCCACAGCACCATCGAGAAGCTCTACGGCGGCTGCGCCGTCCGCGAGAACTGGAAACCGCTCAAGGGGACCGGCGGCGGAAGTCTCAACGCCTGGGTCCCGGCCGAAAAGGCGTGGCGCCAGAGCTGGGCCGACTCCAGCGGCGCCTGGGTCGAGTTCAAGGGCGGCTGGTCCGGCAAGGCCATGGTTCTGCAGGGCGACTGGTCGGGCGTGACCACCCGCATGACCTACACCCCGGCCGCCGATGGCTCGGTGCGCCAGCATGGCGAGACCACCAAGGACGGCGGCCAGACCTGGACCACCAGCTTCGACCTCACCTACCGCCCGGCGAAGAAGACCTAGACCACGGCCTCGGCGATGATGAACTCGGGGTCCTCTACGTAGCCCATGAACTCGCCCATGATCCCCTGGATCACTCCGCCCGGCATGTCCTCGGCGACGAACCCTTCGAGGTCGGGGATGTCGAACACCTCGATGTAGTCGACGCTCGGGGCCCCTTCGCCAAGCAGCAGCCCGACCGTCCGGTGATTGACCATGGCCGCCACCCGGCGGATGCCGCGGATGGTCGGATAGTCCTTCGTCCGTATCCAGTTTTCATAGTCTTCCCGTGCAACGCCGGGTTTGAGCTTGTAGGTCAGGAACACGGTCGCCATATCGAAGCCTCCCATCTGATGTGAGGCAGACCTAGTCCGAAACCCCGGCCCGGCAACGGCGCGAGGGGGACTGACAGGGGCTAGAGCTTTCCTCGCCTTGCTTGGGCCATGCCGGGGGCGTATCGCTCCCCGCCTTGAGATATTGGGAGATTTGCGATGGGCTACCGGGTGGCCGTCGTCGGCGCTACGGGCAACGTGGGCCGCGAGATGTTCAACATCCTCGAGGAACTGGACTTTCCGGTCGACGAGATCTTTGCGATCGCCAGTCGCAAATCGATGGGCATGGAAGTGTCCTATCGCGAGCAGACCCTCAAATGCCAGGACCTGGAGCAGTTCGACTTCTCCAAGGTCGACCTGGTGCTGATGAGCGCCGGCGGCTCGGTGTCCAAGGCCTGGAGCGAGAAGATCGGCCGCACCGGCGCGATCGTCATCGACAACTCCAGCCACTTCCGGATGGACCCGGACGTGCCGCTGGTCATCCCGGAGGTGAACCCCGACGCCATCGAGGGTTTCGCCAAGAAGAACATCATCGCCAACCCCAACTGCACCACCGCCGGCCTGCTGGTGGCGCTCAAGCCCCTGCATGACGCGGCCAGGGTGAAGCGGATCGTGGTCTCGACCTTCCAGTCGGTGTCCGGCACCGGCAAGGCGGCCATGGACGAGCTGTGGGAGCAGACCAAGGGCGTCTTCGTCCTCGGCGCGCCGCCGCCGAAGGTCTACCACAAGCAGATCGCCTTCAACGTGATCCCCCAGTGCGACGTCTTCCTCGACGACGGCTCGGGCGACACCAAGGAAGAGCGCAAGATGCAGGACGAGACCCACAAGATCCTCGATCCCAACATCAAGGTGTCGGTCACCTGCGTCCGCGTGCCGGTCTTCGTCGGCCACAGCGAGGCCGTCAACATCGAGTTCGAAACCGCGCTGGATGACGACGAGGCCCGCGAGATCCTCCGCGAGGCGCCGGGCGTGCTGGTCGTCGACAAGCGCGAGGACGGCGGCTACGCGACGGCCAAGGAGGTCCAGGGCGAGTTCCCGGTCTATGTCAGCCGCATCCGCAACGACCCCACCGTCGAGCACGGCCTGTCGATCTGGGTGGTCTCCGACAACCTGCGCAAGGGCGCGGCCCTCAACGCGGTCCAGATCGCCCAGCTGCTGCACGACCGCGGCCTGATCCGTCAGAAGGCCCTGGCCTAGCCGAACAGCGCCGCAACAAGCGGAGCGTATCGGAGGCCCGGGACCCGCAAAGTCCCGGGCCTCTCACTTTGGAGCGTGTGTCTTGGTCGACGCCAGCAAGGAAGGCCGGCGGGCTCTGTTCGCGGGGCTCGGCGCCTACGGCATCTGGGGCTTCCTGCCCCTCTATTTCCACCTCCTCGGCTCGCTCGGGGTGGGCACGGACGAGATGATCGCCCACCGCACCCTGTGGAGCGTGTTCTGGGCGCTGGGGCTGGTCTGGCTGTCCCGCCAGGTCCCGGACGTGCGCCGGGTGCTGGCCGAGCCGCGCACCCTCGGCCTGCTGGCCCTGTCGACCGCGGCCATCTTCATCAACTGGACCATCTACGTGGTCGCCGTCGACCATCAGAGGGTGATCGAGGCCAGCCTCGGCTACTACATCAACCCCCTGCTCAACATGGCGGTCGGGGCGCTGTTCTTCCGCGAGCGGATGCCGCTGACCGGCAAGATCGCCATCGCCCTGGCGACCGTTGGCGTCGCCGTCCAGACCCTGGCGCTCGGCCAGCTGCCGCTGATCTCCCTCGGCCTGGCGGTCACCTTCTGCGCCTACGGGGTGATCCGCAAGCAGGTGAAGGCCGACGCCCAGACCGGCCTGTTCTTCGAATGCGCCTACCTTGCCCTGCCGGGCCTCGCCTATGTCCTGTGGCTGCAGAACAGCGGCGCCGGCCACTTCATGGATGGCCCGGCGATCGCCCTTCTCCTGCTCGCCGCCGGACCTGCCACGGTCGTTCCGCTCGCCCTGTTCGCCTGGTCCGCTCGCCGCCTCTCGCTCACTGCCCTCGGCTTCCTGCAGTTCGTCGCCCCCACGCTGCAGTTCTTCGTCGGCCTGGCCCTGGGCGAAGCTTTCACCCCCATGCGCGCCCTCAGCTTCGCGTTCATCTGGGCTGGCGTCGCAACCTTCGCCTGGGGCGCCTGGCGCATGTCGCGGCGGGCGGTCGTCGCGCCGGCGGAATAGGAGTCCCCCAACAAAATCCCCGTCATCCCGGAAAGCGGGGAGCGGGCTATCCGGGATGACGAAAAATGGGGGGCGGTCATGGACCTTCACCCTCCCCCGAAGGGGGAGGAACCGTGTATGTTCGCCCCTCACCGGAGGCCTGGCGCTTGATTTCCAGACGGACCCTGATGGCCGCCGGCCTCGCCGCCGCCGCGACGCCCGCGCTCGCCCAGGAAGATCCCTTCTCCCGACTTCAGACCGGCGCCGGCGATCCCAGGCGCGCCGTCCCGGGCTACGCCGCCATCGCCTTCCGCACCCCGGACCAGACCGCCGCCATCGCCAAAGCCGGCGGCTATGCGGTCGAGGGCCCGACAGGCCGGATCATGCGCCTCGACTCCCCGATGCGCATCGCCTCCATCTCCAAGCTGGTGGCGACCATCGGCTTCATGAGCCTCCAGGAACAGGGCCGCGTCGGCCTGGACGAGGACGTATCCGAACTGCTGCGCTTCAAGCTCCGCCATCCCCTGTTCCCTGATGTTCCGATCACCCCGCGCATGCTGCTCAGCCACACCAGCGGCCTGCGCGATGGCCCCAGCTATCCGGTCGGCCTTGGCCGCAAGCTGGCCGACGCCCTCGCCCCCGGCGGCAGGCAGTGGGACAACGGCGCCTGGTTCGGGCCCGCCGCCGAGCCGCCCGGCGACTGGTTCGCCTACGCCAACGTCAACTTCGCCGTCGTGGCTGAGTTGATCGAGCGGATGACCGGCGAGCGGTTCGACCTGTTCATGGCCCGGCGGGTGTTCAGGCCGCTTGGACTGGAGTGCGGCTACAACTGGTCGGGCGTTCCCCAGCGCCTGCGGAACTACGCCGCCGCCATCTACCGCAAGGCGCCCGGCGAGGACGGCCCCTGGGACCCGCGCGGACCCTGGCTGCCCCAGCTCGACGCCGCCGTCCCGCCGGCCCCCGACATCCTGGTCACCCGCTCCCCCGAGGGCGAAACCCTGCGCCTGAGCCCCGACGAGTACGACGGCGGCAACGGCTTCGTCTTCTCGCCGCAGGGGGGCCTGCGCGCCAGTGCGCGGGACCTGGAGGTGATCGCCCGCCTGCTGGCCGGCGGCGGCCAGGTCGACACCGTCCGCATCCTCAAGCCGGAGACCGTCGCCCTGATGGCGACCTCGGTCTGGCGGTACGACGCGGCCAAGCCCAACGGCGACGCCTACGGCGGCCTGATCCTCAGCTACGGGCTGGGAACCCAGATCCTGACCGACAGCGGCGGCGACAGCCTGTTCCCCGGCTGCGCTGGCTGGATCGGCCATGCCGGCGACGCCTACGGCCTTGTCTCGGGCCTGTGGGTCGATCCCGGGTCCGGCCGCGGCATGACCTATCTGGTCAACGGCACGGCGGCCCCCCTGGCCGAGCTGCGGGAGCGCTCGAAGTTCACCGCGGTCGAGGAACAGATCGCCGGCGTACTGGCGGTGGCCTGACGGCCCGCGTCGATGCCCCGCCCGAACCGTGTTATCGTCCGGCCATGGCCGAGGACGAGATCAAGCCCCGGGCCGTGGCGCGCGCCTTTGGCGAGCTGGTCCTGCATTGGATCCAGGCCATAGCGCGGCCGTTCGGCGGCGAATACGAGCCGGCAGTGCTGCTGATCGCCATCCAGCAGGCCAACAGC
>DASPLD010000197.1:0-10837 GCA_035627755.1 Caulobacter sp.
CTCCGCTGAGCGGGCCGACCCTGCCTACATTGCCCAGCTGGCCATCTATGCGGCGGTGCTGGGCGAGGTGTTCCCGGATCGGCGGGTGGAGGCGGCCCTGGTCTGGACAGACGGGCCTAAGCTTATGCCCATTCCAGAAAAGATGATGGCCGAGGCCTTGGCTGCCCTGCCCGGCGCCCGTTGACGGGGCTTAGGGGGCGCCTACATGGTTGAACTCGATAGAAGGAGTATTCCATGAGCACCGTGAAGGTCACCGACGAGTCCTTCGAACAGGACGTGCTGCAAGCCGACAAGCCGGTCCTGGTGGACTTCTGGGCCGAATGGTGTGGCCCCTGCAAGCAGATCGCCCCGGCCCTCGACCAGATCGCCGAGGAGCTGGCGGACCATGTGACCGTCGCCAAGCTCAACGTCGAGGACAGCCCCATGGCGCCGTCGCGCTATGCCGTGCGCGGCATCCCGACCCTGATGCTGTTCCGCGGCGGCCAGATGGCCTCGATGATGCGCGGGGCGGTGACCAAGCAGAAGATCGTCGACTGGCTCGCGGAGGCGGGGGTGAGGGCGGCCTAAGCCGCCTTGCCGACGGAAGATTGCAGGGGCGCCGTCCGAAGGGGCGGCGCCCTTTTCCGTGCCGGCTGGTGACTAGAGCGCGTTCCGATGAGTGGGAACCGGTAATCGGATCAAACGCGCGACAAACAAAAACCTGGAGCAGCGCGGTTTGATTCCATCAAATCGCGCCCTGCTCTAGAAGGGTACGTCCGGCGGCGGCTGGGCGGGGGCGGTCTTTTCCTCGACCAGATCACCGATCGGGTCGGCCGCGGGTTTGGCCGGCGGCGCCTTGGCGGCCGGAGCCTTGGTCGGCGGCGTGGCGGGCTTCGCGGTCGGCTCGGCCGCCTCGGCCCTTTCCACAGGTTCGGCCTCGGCTGGCGTGGCGGCCTTGGCCTCGCTCTTGGCGACTGGCGGCGGCTCGGGGCCGGTGAGCTTCACGGCGTTGGGATCGTAGGGCACCGCCTCGGGCGGCCCGGAGGTCGCGGTGGGCGGGGGGGCGCTGGTCGTCCAGTTGGGCGCGTCGCGGCGCAGGGACCCGTCCAGGCCCGTCCACAGCCCGACCACGGCGCAGCCGCCCAGGCCGATGACCACATAGCGCAGGGTGGAAGGCGAGATCCGGTCCATGGCGCGGACTCTACCGGCAGTCGGGAGCGGGGAAAAGCGTCTCGACCTGTTGAAAACTGGACCCTGGCGTCCAGTTGATTCTTGCGGCGTCCGGGTTCCGGCGGTAGGGAACTTGTGGACGGTAGCGTCCAGTTTTGGTTCAAGCGCTCGCGGGGCCGCCCCTCCATGCCGCCGATTTCCAGGAAGAAGCTCGTCCCAATGGTCGCAGCCGGCGCCACGGCCCTGGCCATCCTGGTCGGCGGCGCCGTCTGGTGGCAGGACAAGCAGAGTTTCGAGGGCACCGACAACGCCTTCGTCCAGGCCGACACCGTGCAGGTCAGTCCCCAGGTTTCCGGCTATGTGCTGGAGGTGCTGGTCGCCGACAACCAGCGGGTCGAGGCCGGCCAGGTCATCGCCCGAATCGATCCCTCCACCATCCAGTCCCGCCTTGACCAGGCCATCGCCAACCAGCGGGCCCTCGAGGCCGATGTGCGGGCCGTGGACGACAGGGCGGTGCTGGAACAGGCGATGATCGCCCAGAAGGCGGCGGGGGTGGAAAGCGCCCGGGCCGACGCCGGGCGGATGGCGGTGGAGTCCCGCCGCTACGGCGAACTGGCCGAGAAGGGCTGGGTGTCCGAACAGAAGCTGCAACAGGTCAGGGCCGGGGAGACCCAGTCGCGGGCTTCGGTGCAGGCGGCCGAGGCGGCCCTGGTCGCCGAGCGGCGGACGGCGCAATCCCTGGGCTCGGCCCGGGCCCAGAAGGTGGCCCAGGTGCAGGCCGCCCAGGCCGCCGTGCAGCAGGCGCGGCTGGATCTGGAGCGGACCGTGATCCGCGCCCCCGTGGCCGGGGTGATCGGCGCCCGCTCCGTGCGGGTCGGACAGCTGGTGCAGCCCGGCCAGACGATGATGGTGGTGGTGCCGCTGGGCGAGACCTATGTGGTCGCCAACTTCAAGGAGACCCAGTTGGCCCGCCTGCGCATCGGCCAGCCGGTCGAGATCAAGGCCGACGCCTTCGGCAAGCAGACGATCCGGGGCCGTGTCGACAGCTTCTCGCCGGCCACCGGGGCCGAGTTCGCCCTGATCCCAGTCGAGAACGCCGTTGGCAACTTCACCAAGATCGCCCAGCGGGTGCCGGTGCGGATCGTCGTGGACCCGGGCCAGCCGATGAGCGGGGCCCTGAGGCCGGGCCTGTCGCTGGAGGTCAAGGTCGACGTGCGGGTGCGGTCGGGCCTCAGCTTCGCCGAGACCGGGGCGGCGCGGGCGCAGCTGGCCGCCAAGCCTGAGCCCGCGGCCCGGCCATGACCGCTGCGGTGGTGACCGCGGCCCCGTCGGCCGAACCGGAGACGGTCAACTGGACGAAGCTGTTCCTCGGGTTCGGCGGCATGGCCATCGGCCAGTTCATGGCCATCCTCGACATCCAGATCGTCGCCGCCAGCCTGCCGCAGATCCAGGCGGGCATCGGGGCCAGCGCCGATCAGGTCAGCTGGATCCAGACCGCCTATCTGATCCCCGAGGTGGTGATGATCCCGCTGTCGGCCTACCTCAGCCGGCTGTGGGGCACCCAGAAGGTGTTCATGGTCAGCTGCGCCGGCTTCATCGTGATGAGCGTCATCGCGGGGATGTCGACCAGCATCGAGTTCATGATCGTCTCCCGGGCCCTGCAGGGATTCATCGGCGGGGCCATGGTGCCGACGGTGTTCGCCACGGCCTTCACCGCCTTCCCGCCCGAGAAGCGGATCATGGCCAACGTCGCCACCGGGATGATCGTCACCCTGGCCCCGACCGTCGGGCCGACCATCGGCGGCCATCTGACCGAGGCGCTGAGCTGGCACTGGCTGTTCTTCATGAACGTCGGGCCGGGCCTGCTGTCGCTATTCCTGGTCGGCCGCTACGGCAATTTCGACCAGGGCGACGCCAGTCTGGCCAAGGGCTTCGACTGGACAGGCCTGGTGGCCATGGCGGTGTTCCTGATGAGCCTGACCTACGTCGTCGAGGAAGGGGCCAAGGACAGCTGGTTCGCCGATGATGTCATCCTGTGGCTCAGCGTGCTGTCGGCGGTGACCGGGGCGATCTTCGTCTGGCGTTGCCTGACCTACTACAAGCCGCTGGTGCAGCTGAAGGCCTTCAGTGACCGCAACTTCAGCCTCGGGATCCTGATGACGGCGGTATCCGGGGCGGCGCTCTACGGCGGCACCTTTCTGATGCCGCTCTATCTTGGCCGGGTGCGGGGCTACAACTCCGCGGAGATCGGCACCACCATGCTGGTCTCGGGCTTGGCGATGTTCATCACAGGGCCGCTGGTCGGCAAGATCGCCCGCACCATCGATCCACGCATTCCGATGGTGATCGGCTTCTCGATGGTCGCCTGGGGCATGTGGCTAGGCCACGACATCAACGGCGAATGGGCCTTCTGGGAGTTCGCCTGGCTGCAGGCTTTCCGCGGTTGCGGGGTGATGGTCGCCATGATCGCAACCACCCAGCTGACCATGTCGACCCTGCCGCCGGCCCTCATCAAGGACGCCTCGGGGATGATCAACCTGGCGCGCAACACGGCCGGCGCCATCGCCATGGCCGTGCTGTCGACCACCCTGACCACCCAGACGGCGCTGCATTTCTCCAGCCTGACCGCCCGAATCGGGGTCTCGTCGCAAGAAGCGCAAAACATGATCGCGGCGCTGTCCCAGCGGATGGCGATGGGCGGCAGTCCCGATCCGGACGGGGCGGCCATGAAGGCTTTTCAGCACTTCATCAATCAACAGGCGACCATCCTGGCGTTCGGTGACAGCTTCACCATCCTGGCCATCGCCGGCGCCGCGGCCGGGGCCCTGGCCCTGCTGGCCCGCCCGGCCAAGGCCCCGCCCCACGCTGCATCCCTCGCGGAGGCCCACTGACATGCCGCGCATCGTCGGACAGATCGACCTCGCCAAGACCGAAGCCATCCTCGACGCCGCGTCCGAGGTGCTGGCCGAGCGGGGGCTGGCGGCCCCCATCGAAGAGATCGCGCGGCGGGCCGGGGTGTCGAAACAGACCATCTACAACCGCTACGGCTGCAAGACCGAACTGGTCCGGGCCCTGGTCGAACGGCGGGTCGACAGCATCACCGCGCCCTTGCGGAGCCCCGGGGCCGAGGAGCATCCGGAGGAGACCCTGACCGCCTACGCCCGCAGCCTGCTGCGGGTGATCGAGAGCGGCGGCTACAGCCTGATGCGGCTGTCGATCCAGAGCGCCGGCGAGCTGCCCGAACTGGCGCGGGAGGTCTACGCCAACGGCCCGCTGCGCTCGCGGGGCCAGCTGGCGGAGTTCCTGGAGCTGGAAACCCGGGCCGGCCGGATGAAGGTCGAGGACCCGATGCAGGCGGCGGAGTTCTTCGGCGGGATGGTGATGGCCAACCGCCAGATCCAGGCGCTGCTGCGATTGCCGACCGGTCTGACGGCCGGCGAGATCGACCGGTTGGCGGCCGAGGCCGCGCGGGTGTTCATGCGGGCCTATGCGGCCAATCCTCCTCCGACCGCGTCGCGAGCGGGGGAGGAATGATCGTCACCCCGCCAGGTTCGCGAACTCGTCGGGCAGGCCGATCATGTGGAAGCCCGCGTCGACGTGGATCACCTCGCCGGTGGTCGAGCGGCCGAGTTCGGACAGCAGCCACAGGGCGCAGCCGGCGACGCCTTCCATCGAGGTGTCCTCCTTCAGGGCGCTGAACATCCGGCCCTGGCTCAGGAGGCCGCGGCCGCCGCTGATCCCCGCCAGCGACAGGGTGCGCATGGCGCCGGCCGAGATGGCGTTGACCCGAATGCCCTTGGGGCCGAGGTCGCGGGCGATGTAGCGGGTGGCCGCCTCCAGGGCCGCCTTGGCGACGCCCATGGTGTTGTAGTTGGGGATGACACGCTCGGAGCCGAGGTAGGTCAGGGTGATCATCGAGCCGCCCGGCTTCATCATCTTCGAGGCCCGGTTGGCGGCGTCGACGAAGCTGAAGGCGCTGATGTTCATCGCGGTCAGGAAGCCTTCCCGCGTGGTGTTCTCGACGAAGCTTCCCTTCAGCTCGTCTTTGTTGGCGAAGGCGATGGAATGGACCAGGAAGTCCAGCTCCCCGAACCGGCCCTGCAGGTCGGCGAAGGCGGCCTCCATCGAGGCGTCGTCGGTGACCTCGCAGGGGATGAAGTCCTCGACCCCGATGGCCTCGCCCAGCGGCCGCACACGCTTTTCCATGTCGGGCAGGTAGGCGAAGGCCAGCTTGGCGCCCTGGGCGGCCAGCTGGCTGGCGATGCCGTAGGCGATGGAGTTGTGGTTGGCCACGCCCATGACCAGGCCCTTGCGGCCGGCCATCAGGTCGCCCTTGGGGAAGCTGTATTCGTCGGCCATCCGGCTTACGTCTCCTCGTTTCTTGAGGCGGGTTATAGGGCCTTGAACGCGAGAGGCTAGGCCCTGGCGGCGTCGAACAGGGGGGCGAGGGTGCGGATCGCCGCCTCGGCCTCGGCCATGTCCGGCGTCTCGTCCTCGGAGCCGTAGCCCCACATCTCGTCCTGGCCGCCATACTGGACGACGATGCCGTCGGCGCGGGGCAGGACGTTCACATGCCGATAGTAGAGGCCGTAGCGGACCTCCGGCTGCGGGGCGAGCCAGGTGATCTGGCCGCGGACGGGGATGACGGTCTCGTCCCTGAACAGGGCGCGGGCGCCGTAGCCGGCGCAGTTGACGATCACCGGCTGCTTGAGGCGCTGCAGATCGCCCGGTGTGTCGAAGGTCATCGCCTCGATGCGGCCGCCTTCCAGCAGGACGTCCTGGGTCATCTGGCGGGCCAGTTCGGCGACGTTGAACTGCATCGAGACCCCGTGGCGGACCCGGCCGACGCGGAAGGGCGTCTGGGCAGGGTCGAGGTTGCGCCAGCGGGGGTCCATGCCGGCCGGGTAGGGGTCGGGACGCCAGAAGGCGATCTCGGGCGAGGCGACGGGGCGTTCGGGGAAGGCGACGGGCGGGCCGCCGCCGCCTTCGGCGTCGAACAGGGTGTAGCGATCGGTCCACAGCACCGGATCGCCGTCGAGGCCGAGCAGGGTCTGCCAGTGCGCATAGGAGGCGCGGGCCATCCGGTCCCAGAGCGCGGGGAAGGCGGTATCGACCCGGGCGGCGTCGGCGATGCGGCTCTCCGGCGACCAGGTGCCGGTGGCCCGGGCCGAGCGGGTGTAGGGAGCGCGGTCCTTGGCGTAGATGGTCACCCGGGCCCCGGCCCGCAGCAGGGTCAGCGCCGTGGTCAGGCCGATCGCGCCGCAGCCGATGACCGCAACGTCGCGGGTCCCGCCCTCGAGCGCCTTGGCCGCGGCGATCTGCGCACAGCCCCAGGAGAGTGACCATCCGCTGCCGCCATGGCCGTAGTTGTGCACCACCCGCTTGCGGCCGACCTTTTCGACGTCGAGCCGCGGGCCAGCGGCGCGGAACGGGCGCGTACAGACGGTGACCTTGGTGATCCGGCCGGTGTCCATCTTCAGCGGCGCCAGGGGCGGGGCGACGAAGGTCGGCTGGGCGAGGGCGCGTGGGGCGAGGCCGACGGCGCCGAGGCCGAGGAGCAGGGTGCGGCGGTTCGAGGTCGCCCTGGTCGTCATGCTGCCTGATCCCCTGCCGTTTGGTCGAATTCGAAGGGCCGCGGGCGCAATGTCAACAGGGCGCGGATCGCAACCTTGGTGTCGATTCACAAAGGTCTTGACCTAGAGTAGGCTCTAGCATGTCTGGTCCCGGACTGGCTCAATCAGGGAGACAGTCATGACCGCCACCGACAACAAGCAGATCATCGCCCGCGTCCTGGCCGCCGCCGCCGAGGGCGACATGCGGCCCTTCGCGGACGCCATGCACGAGAGCTACGTCTTTCGCCCGATGGCCGCCTCGCGGCGAGGAGTCTGGGCGGAGGCCTATGCCGGCAAACGGCATGCGATCGAGAATTTCTTCGGTCCCTGGCATGCCCAGCTGGCGGCCGGCCTGCGCATGGCGCCGAGGCTGATCCTCGCCGACGGCGACCACGTGGTCTTCGAAGCCCGGGGCGAGGCGGCGATGAAGGCGACGGGCGAGCCCTACTGCCAGAACTACTGCCAGGTCCTGCGCATGGCGGAGGGGCGCATCCTGGAGGCGCGCGAATACTTCGACAGCGGGCTGGCCGACGCCCTCTTCCAGCCGGTCGAGACGGGCGGGTGACCAGGCGCATTCACATCGGCCGTCTGGCGCAGCTCTCCGGTCGGAGCGTTCACACGATCCGCTGGTACGAGGCGCGGGGGCTCATCCCCAATGTCGGACGGGACGCTGGCGGCCGCAGGGTCTACGTCGACGGGCATGTGGAGCACCTGGCGTTCCTCGAATGGCTCCGCCGCACCGGCATGAGCGTCGAGGACATGCGCGCCTTCACGGCGCTTGGCCTGCAGGGCTGGCGGACGATCCCGCAGCGGGAGGAGCGACTGAGAGATCACCGCCGCAAGCTGGAGCGGGATATCGCGATGCTTCAGGGCGCCCTGCAGCTGATCGACGCCAAGCTGGACTATTTCGCCCAATGGCGGGCCCGCAAGAAGCGCCCGCCGGCGTTGCTGGCGATGCCCGCCCTGGCTGAACCCCGCGAGGCCGGTCCTACACCCGGCTCATGATCAGACAGCCGTTGGTGCCGCCGAAGCCGAAGCTGTTGCTCATCACGGTTTCCAGCGGCTTGTCCGACCGGGCGGTCAGGATCGGCAGGTCGGCGAACTCGGGGTCGAGAGTCTCGATGTTGGCGCTCTCGGCGGCGAAGCCGTTGTTGAGCATCAGGATCGAATAGATCGCCTCCTGCGCCCCGGCGGCGCCCAGGCTGTGGCCGGTCAGGGACTTGGTCGAGCTGATCAATGGCGGATCGGCGCCGAACACGTTGCGGACCGCGCCCATCTCCTTGGAATCGCCGACCGGGGTCGAGGTGCCGTGGGGATTGAGGTAGTCGATCCTGCGGCCGCCGGCGCTGTCGATCGCCAGCTTCATGCAGCGCTCGGCGCCTTCGCCGCTGGGGGCGACCATGTCGAAGCCGTCGCTGTTGGCGGCATAGCCGACGATCTCGCCGTAGATCTTGGCCCCGCGGGCCTTGGCCCGCTCGTACTCCTCGAGCACCAGCATGCCGGCGCCGCCGGCGATGACGAAGCCGTCGCGGTCGGTGTCGTAGGCGCGGGAGGCCCTGGCCGGGTTGTCGTTGAACTTGGTCGACATGGCGCCCATGGCGTCGAACAGGTTCGACAGCGTCCAGTCCTCCTCCTCCGTGCCGCCGGCGAAGATGACGTCCTGCTTGCCCATGGCGATCTGCTCGTAGGCCGAGCCGATGCAGTGGGTGGAGGTGGCGCAGGCCGAGCTGATCGAGAAGTTCAGGCCGCGGATCTTGAACCAGGTGGCCAGCGCGGCCGAGGGGCCGCTGCTCATGGCCTTCGGCACGGCGAAGGGTCCGATCCGCTTGGGCCCCTTTTCCCGGGTGACGGCGGCCGCCTCGACGATGACCTTGGTCGAGGGCCCCCCCGAACCGACGATCAGCCCGGTGCGCTCGCGGGAGATCTCGGACTCTTCCAGGCCGCTGTCGGCGATGGCCTGCTCCATGGCGATATGGGCGTAGGCGGTGCCGGCCGCGAGGAATCGGGCGGCGCGGCGGTCGACCATCGATTCCCAGTCGATGTCCGGCACGGCCTTGACCTGGCACCGGAAGCCGAGCTCGGCGTAGTCGGGCGCGAAGCGGACGCCGCTCTTGGCCTCCCGCAGCGAGGCGAGAACTTCGTTGGCGTTGTTTCCGATCGACGAAACGATGCCGATGCCGGTGACGACAACCCGCCGCATGGCTGCTCCTTCTAAGTCCCTAAGACGCTACAAACGCCCGTTCTTGATTTTGGACGCGTCAGACCATGGTCGCGGGATCGAAAAGTCCCACGCGCAGGTCCTTGGCCTCATAGATAGGCTTGCCATCGGCTTCCAAAACCCCGTCGCCGATGCCCATCACCAATTTCCGCATGATCACCCGCTTGAGATTGATGCGGTAGACGACCTTCTGGACCTTGGGGGTCACCTGGCCGGCGAACTTGACCTCGCCGACGCCCAGCGCCCGCCCCTTGCCCGGCGCCCCGGACCAGCCGAGGAAGAAGCCGACCAGCTGCCACATGGCGTCCAGGCCCAGGCACCCCGGCATCACCGGATCGCCGATGAAGTGGCATTTGAAGAACCAGAGGTCCGGGTTGATATCCAGCTCGGCGACGATCTCGCCCTTGCCGTAGGCGCCGCCCTCGGCGCTGATCAGATTGATCCGGTCCATCATCAGCATAGGCGGGGCCGGCAGCTGGGCGTTGCCGGGGCCGAACATCTCGCCGAGGCCGCAGGCGATGAGGTCGTCGTAGTCGTAGGAAGACTTGCGGTCCTGGGTCATGAACATCCAAAGCCGCTCATACGGCGGCGGTTCCTTGCGCAGACAGTTGGGGGCGGGGGGTAGCACGGCCGTATGGCCGCCTCAACCTGCGGGAACCTTGACCCCGCGGCAGTCGGGCTCGGGCCCGCCGCCCCAGACCTCGGCTTCGGGGACCCAGCCCTTCTCGCCGCCGGCCTGCAGCCGGCTCCAGCCCCTGTCGTTCTTGAGCTGCAGGGCCACCGCGCCCGAGCGCAGGTAGGCGACGACGCGGGCGCCCTCCTTCGGTTCCGCCAGCATGGCCAGGTCGCCGGGGCGGGTGCGCATCACCGAGCGGCCGGGATCGACCATCTGGGCCTTGACCCAGGCGGTCCCGCCCTGCGGGTCGCGAACCTTGCGCCACTCGCGGCTCTCGGCGATCACAACGAGGGGAAGGTTCTTCACCCGCCAGGTCCACAGGATGCGGTGGTCCTCGCCGGGACCGTTGCGGGCGTTGACCTCGCCGGACTTCAGGGAGACGAAGCGGGGCACCGGAAAGCCCGACTTGGTCTTGCAACGGGTCGCCTGGGCCTCGCCGCAGCCCGCCATGGCCAGGACCGCGAGGCCGATCGCTATCGGCAGTGCACGGCGCTTCAGCATCGTGAGTCCCACGCAACCCTCGGTCCGCAAGTCGCTTGGCCCTCTCCCGCCCCTTTGATAAGGGTCGATGGACGCCCACATGGGCGGCGCCCCTTGCCCTCCAAAAGCGTCATGCCCGCCAAAAGACTCAAAGTCATCGTCACCCGCAAGCTGCCCGATCCGGTGGAGACCCGGATGCGGGAGCTGTTCGACACCGAATTGAACATCGATGACAAGCCCATGGGCGGCGAACAGCTGCTCGATGCGCTGGGACGGGCCGACGTCCTGGTGCCGACCATCACCGATCGCCTCGATTCGCGACTGCTGTCGCGGGCCGGGGAGCGGATGAAGCTGATCGCCAACTTCGGGGCCGGGGTCGACAACATCGACGTCGCCACCGCCAACCAGCGCGGAATCATCGTCACCAACACCCCGGGCGTGCTGACCGAGGACACCGCCGACCTGACCATGGGCCTGATCATGGCCGCCAGCCGCCGGGTGGTGGAGGGGGCCAACGTCGTGCAGTCGGGTGAGTTCTCGGGCTGGTCGCCGACCTGGATGCTGGGCCGGCGGATCTGGGGCAAGCGGCTGGGGATCATCGGCATGGGCCGCATCGGCCAGGCCCTGGCCCGGCGCGCCAGGGCCTTCGGCCTGTCGATCCACTACCACAACCGCAAGCCCGTCTCGCAGCGGATCGCCGAC
>DASPLD010000198.1:0-8769 GCA_035627755.1 Caulobacter sp.
GGCCCCAACACCGGCGGCATGGGGACCTACAGCCCCGCCCCGGCGCTGACCGACGACCTGCTGGTGCGGGCCTTCGACGAGCTGGTCGCCCCGGCGGTGCGCGGCATGGCGGCGGAGGGCAATCCCTACGTCGGCGTCCTCTATGCCGGGCTCATGCTGACCGGGCAGGGGCCCAGGCTGGTCGAGTTCAACGCCCGGTTCGGGGACCCCGAATGCCAGGTGCTGATGCTGCGGCTGGCCGACGACATCCTCCCCTGGCTGGAGGCGGCGGCGAAGGGCGAGCTGTCGCGGCTGGCCGGCCCGGCCTGGCGCGAGGAGGCGGCGGTCTGCGTGGTGATGGCCGCCGAGGGCTATCCCGACAGCCCGGTCACCGGGGCCCAGATCCGCGGCGCCGGCTCCGACTTCGGCGGCGAGGCGGTGGTCTTCCACGCCGGCACCAGGCGCGACCCGGACGGGACCTTGCGCTCGGCCGGCGGGCGGGTGCTGAACGTCTGCGCCCTGGGGGCCACCCTGCACGAGGCGCGGGACCTGGCCTACGCGGCCGTGGGGGCCATCGACTTCCCCGGCGGCTTCTATCGCAGCGATATCGGCTGGCGAGCGCTCTGAGGCGTGCAGCCACACCCCGTCGACTGCGTTAGGGTTCGGCCAGCCACCCCCGAAGAGATCGCATGAGCCGCGCCGACCCCCTGCTGATCCCCGGCGAGACCTGCTGGCGCATCGACCAGGCCGACCGGGCGGCCTTCCTGGTCGACGGGGCCGACTATTTCGCCGCCGTGAAGGCGGCCATGCTGTCGGCGCGCCAGTCGATCTGGCTGCTGGCCTGGGTGTTCGACCCCCTGACCCGCTTCCAGCCCGACCGGGTCGAGCGCAGCGGCGATCCGGCCAACCCCGACCGCCTCGGCCTGCTGCTGCGGCGCCTGGCGGTGCTCAACCCCGCGCTCGACGTCCGCATCCTGGCCTGGGACATGCCGCCCCTGATGGCCTTCACCCAGCGGTTTCCGGGCCAGCGCGCGCGGGCCGCCTTCGAGGGCTCCCCGGTCAAGTTCCGGCTCGACAACACCCTGCCCAACAGCGCCTGCCACCATCAGAAGGTGCTGGTCGTCGACGGCCGCCTGGCCTTCATCAGCGGCGGGGATCTCGGCGCCGACCGCTGGGACACCTGCGACCACCTCGACGAGGACCCGCATCGGCGCCTGCCCTGGGGCAAGCGCTACCCGCCCCGCCACGACGTCGCCCTGATGGCCGAAGGACCGATCGCCCAGGCCTGCGGCCAGCTGTTCGTCGACCGCTGGCAGAAGGCCGGCTGCGGCGCCCTGGAAGTGCCCGAACCGGCCGAGGACAGCGTCTGGCCGGACGGCTTCGCCGAAGACCTGGTCAAGGTCGACGTCGCCCTGACCCGCACCGAACCCGCCTGGCGCGGCCAGGCCGGGACCCAGGAAGGTCTCAAGCTCCACTTCGACTGCATCGCGGCGGCCCGGCGGACCATCTTCCTGGAGAACCAGTACCTGGCCTCGCCGGTGATCGTGGAGGCCCTGTGCCGCCGCCTGGAGGAGGTCGACG
Source organism: Caulobacter sp. (assembly GCA_035627755.1). Classification (GTDB taxonomy): domain Bacteria; phylum Pseudomonadota; class Alphaproteobacteria; order Caulobacterales; family Caulobacteraceae; genus Caulobacter. The sequence continues at coordinate 1,561 of DASPLD010000198.1, forward strand.
GGCCGGAGGTGATCGCCATCGGCCCCAGCGCCAGCCCGAGCTTCTTCGACCGGATGACGATGGACAGCGCCCGGCTGGCGGCCATCAACCGGCTGGAGAACGCGGACTACTACGGCCGCTTCCGCGCCTTCACCGCCCGCACCGCCCGGGACGAGCCGATCATCGTCCATTCCAAGGTGTCGATCTTCGACGACAGGCTGATCCGGATCGGCTCGGCCAACCTCAACAACCGCTCCGGCGGCCTCGACACCGAGGTCGACGCGGCGATCGAGGCGGCGGACACCCCGGCCGGCGCCGAAACCCGCCGGACCATCGCCGCCTTCCGCACCCTGTTGATCGGCCACTACTTCGGGCGAGGCCTGGCCGAGACCCAGGACGCGATCCGGGAGACCGGCTCGGTGGCCGGCGCCATCGACGCCCTCGACGGCCACCCGCGCCGGCTGCATCCGATCGAACGGACGCCGGTGCACGGCCTCGGCCGGTTCGTCGCCAGCTGGAGCCTGGGCGATCCCCTGGCGCCGTCGGACGCCTGGCGGCCCTGGACCCGGCGCGGCAGCATCAGGCGGGCGCTGGAGGCGCTGCCGGAGCCGGAATCTCGATCTCGACAATCAGCGGAAGGTGATCGGACGCCTTCCGCGACTCCGGATCGAAGGGCGACTCGATCCGCAGCACCTTGACGCCGCGCGAGACGAAGACGTGGTCGATCCGCATGAAGGGAAAGGCCGACGGATAGGTCGACATCGGCGCGCCCGGCCACATCAGCTGGGCGTCCTTCATGGCCGCGGACAGGATCCGGTAGGGGGCGTTGAAGGGCGTGGCGTTGAAGTCGCCCATCAGCACGGCCGGCGCGGTGAAGGCCTCGTCGGCCATCCAGTCCTCGACCAGGGCGGCGGCCTGCTTCTTCTGCTCCTGGGGCACCAGCCCCAGATGGGTGTTGATCACCTGCAGCTCGCGCCCGTCGGGCAGTTCGACGGCGATCCACACCGCCCCGCGCGGCTCCAGCGCCCGGATCTTCGGATAGCCGGGCAGCGGCCCCGCCCGCACCAGCCGCTCGGGCAGGTGGGTCATCAGGGCGTCGCCGTAGCGCTCCTCCTCGATGTGCATGGCGGCGTTGAACCGGTGGGTCATCTCCACCAGCTGGGCCAGGCGATGGGCCTGGTCGACGCCGCCGGTGCGGCGCCGGCCGACGTCAAGCTCCTGCAGGCCGACGATGTCCGGACGGGCCGCGGCGATGACCCGGGCGCAGCGCTCCACATCGAGGCGCTTGTCGACGCCCACGCAGCGGTGGACGTTCCAGGTCATCAGACGAAGCTTCATGCCCCGAAAAGATCGCGCTGCGCTCCGGTTGGTTCCGGTTGGGTGGTGCGCCGGCTGAGCAGGAAGAGAGCGTTCTCCGCCCGCCAGTTCTCGATTCCGCGGGTCGGATCGATGGGCCGCGCCGCCTGGCCCCGGACCAGGGCGGCGGCGTGGTCGACCCGCAGGTCGAGGTCGTCGGTCAGGGCGGCGAAGTCGGCCAGGCTGCACAGGTGGATGTTGGGCGTCGACCACCAGGGCTCGGGCAGGGCCCGGGTCTCGGGCATCCGGCCCCGGGTCAGGAGGCTCCAGCGCACCCGCCAGTGGCCGAAGTTGGGGAAGGAGACGATGGCCTGGTCGGCGATGCGGAGCAGCTCGGTCAGCACATGGCGCGGGTTGCGAGTGGCCTGCAGGGTCTGGCTGAGCACCGCATAGTCGAAGGCCCGGGTCGGGAAATGGTCGAGGTCGCGGTCGGCGTCGCCCTGCACCACCGCCAGCCCGCGCGCCAGGCAGGCCGAGACGTTCTGCGCCTCCAGCTCCAGCCCGCGCCCATCGGCCTGCTTCTCGCGCGCCAGCAGCTCGAGCAGCTCCCCCTCGCCGCAGCCGACGTCGAGCACGCGGGCGCCGGGGCGGACCAGGCGGAGGATCTCGCGGAAGTCTTCTCTCATGAAATCCTCCTCCGGCGCGCAGCGACGGGGGAGGGGGACCGCGCGCGAATACGCGCGTGGTGGAGGGGGCGGCGCAGGTGGGTCAGGAGGAGGCGCGTTCTGGCGCTGAAGACACAGTCGCTTCCTGGATCAACCCGACCCGCCGGCGCTGCCCCCTCCACCACCGGCCCTGAGTCGGGCCGGCGGTCCCCCTCCCCCGTCAGGCCTCCGGCCTGCCGGAGGAGGATTTTAGGACTGACGCCGCCCCTCACCGCCCGTTCCTCACCGAGGCCAGGAACCCCCGCACCGCCCCGTCCATGATCGGCTCGTCGAGCAGGAAGGCGTCGTGGCCCTTGTCGCTTTCGATCTCCAGGAAGCTCGCCCTCGCCCCGGCGGCGTTCAGCGCCCGGACGATGTCGCGGCTCTCGGCGGTCGGGTAGAGCCAGTCGGAGGTGAAGGAGAGGACGCAGAACTTGACGTCGCGGGCCGGGCGGAAAGCTTGCGCCAGCACCCCGCCGTGCGCGGCGGCGAGGTCGAAATAGTCCATCGCCCGGGTGATGTAGAGGTAGCTGTTGGCGTCGAACCGGTCGACGAAGGCGCCGCCCTGGTAGCGCAGGTAGCTCTCCACCTGGAAGTCGGCGTCGAAACCCCAGCTGAGGCCGTCGTTCTGCAGCTCGCGGCCGAACTTCCGCTGCAGGGCCGCCTCCGACAGGTAGGTGATGTGAGCCGCCATCCGGGCCACGGCCAGCCCCTTCTCCGGCCGCACCCCGGCGGCGGCGTAGGCGCCGCCCCGCCAGTCGGGATCGGCCATCACCGCCTGGCGGCCGACCTCGTGCAGGGCGATGTTCTGGGCCGAGTGGCGGGCGGCCGAGGCGACGCAGACGCAGGCCTCGATCCGTTCGGGATAGTCGGCCGCCCACTGCAGCACCTGCATGCCGCCCATCGAACCGCCGACCACCGCCGCGAGCTTGGGGATTCCCATGGCCTCGACCAGCATCGCCTGGGCCCGGACCATGTCGCCGATGGTGATCACCGGGAAGGTCAGGCCGTAGGGCCGGCCCGTGGCCGGATCGATCGAGCCCGGCCCCGTCGAGCCCATGCAGCCGCCGACCACATTGGTGCAGAGGACGAACCAGTCGGCGGGGTCGAGCGGTCGGCCCGGACCGACCAGCCGGGTCCACCAGCCCTCCTTACCGCTCACCGGATGGGTCCCGGCGACATGCTGGTCGAGGGTCAGGGCATGGCAGATCAGGACGGCGTTCGATCGGTCGGCGTTGAGCTTCCCCCAGCTGCGCCAGGCGATCTCGACGCCGGCCAGCTGGGCGCCGGAATCGAGGCGCAGCGGCGACTCCGGGCCGAATACCCAGGTCCCCCCGTCCTCCGCCGTGATCGCGCCTCCGGAATCCATGGCTTCCAAGACGGCGCAGGATTGGGATTGTCAACGCCCCAGGCAAGCGCGAGACAGGGCGGCATGGACCGGCTGATCCTCTTCCGCCACGGCAAGGCCGAGCGCTCCGCCCCGGGCGGCGACATCGCCCGGCGCCTGACCGACCGCGGCCGGCGCGACGCCGAGCTGATGGGCCGGGTGCTGGCGGCGCAGGGACTGGTCCCGGACCTGGCCCTGGTCAGCACCGCCGCCCGCGCCCAGGAGACCTGGGAGGCCGCCTCGCCGGCCTTCCCGGGGGCCAGGATGCTGCTCCGGCGTGACCTCTACCTGGCCGAGGAGGCGTTGATCGTCGACCTCGCCGAAACCCTCGGCGAGTCGGCCGGCGCGGTGATGGTGGTCGGCCACAATCCCGGTCTCCACATGCTGGCGCTGTCGCTCCTGCGCCAGGGCGGGGCGGGCGCGGCGGTCCTGGCCCGGGCGCAGGACAAGTTCGCCACGGCGACCGCGGCGGCCTTCACCTTCGACGCGGCGGGACGGCCGGCCTACGACGGCCTGTTCCACGCCAGCGACCACGGCGGAGGCGGCGGCGAATGAGGATCTACAAGCTGGTCCCGCGCTGGGAATGGACGGCGGCGAAGGCGGCCGGGGTGTTCCTGGGCTCCGCCGTCGACGTGAAGGATGGGTTCATCCACTTCTCCACCGGCGCCCAGGCGGCGGAGACGGCGCGGCGGTATTTCGCCGGGTTGGATGACATCCTGCTGGTCGGGTTCGAGGCTGAGGCGCTGGGTCCCGGCCTGAAATGGGAGCCCTCGCGCGGCGGGGAGCTGTTTCCCCACCTGTACGGCCCGCTGGATCCGAAGCTGGCCGTCGAGGAACGCGCCGCCCCGCTGGGAGAAGACGGCCACATCCAGCTTGGCGAGCTGGTGTGATTGGACCGGCTGTCTTCCCCTCCCTCCCCTTTATGGGGAGGGATAGACCGCGCAGCGGTCAGGGTGGGGAAGTCGGACGCCGGAGTGCTCTGTCACCTGAGTGCCCCACCCTGCGAGGCTTCGCCTCGCTGTCCCTCCCCATAAAGGGGAGGGAGGTTTGATCGCGCACGATCTGGCGGCGCGGGCTCTCCACCTCCTCGATCCGGAGGACGCCCACGCGGCGACGATCCAGGCCCTGAAGGCCGGCGTCGGGCCCATCGCCCTGGGCCGCCCCGACCCCGTCCTTGCCACCACCCTCGCCGGCCTGCGCCTGCCCAGCCCCCTCGGCCTGGCCGCCGGCTTCGACAAGAACGCCGAAGCGCCGGACGCCATGCTCCGCGCCGGCTTCGGCTTCGTCGAGTGCGGCACGGTCACCCCCCTGCCGCAGGTCGGCAACCCGCGCCCCCGCCTGTTCCGGCTCACCGCAGACCGCGCGGTCATCAACCGCATGGGCTTCAACAACGAGGGCCTGGAGACCTTCGCCGCGCGCCTCGGCCGCCGGCGGCGACGCGGCGTCGTCGGGGCCAACATCGGCGCCAACAAGGACGCCGCCGACCGCATCGGCGACTACGTCGCCGGCCTCACCCGCCTCTGGGGCCTCGCCGACTACTTCACCGTCAACATCTCCTCGCCCAACACCCCGGGCCTGCGCGCCCTGCAGACCCGCGAGGCCCTGGCCGAGCTGCTCGGGCGCCTCGCCGAGGCGCGGGCCAGCCTCCACGGCGGGACGCCGATCTTCCTGAAGGTCGCCCCCGACCTCGCCGATGGGGAGGTCGAGGCCATCGTGGCCGCCTGCGCGACCCACGGCCTCGCGGGCATCGTCGTCTCCAACACCACCACCGGGCGGGACGGCCTCACCGACCGCCGCGCCGCCGAGGCCGGCGGGCTGTCGGGCCGCCCCCTGATGGCCCGGTCGACGGCGATCCTGTCCCGGTTCCACGCGGCCAATGATCGCGGGCTGGCGCTGGTCGGAGTCGGCGGGATCGCCAGCGGGGCCGACGCCTACGCCAAGATCCGGGCCGGGGCCGCCGCCGTGCAGCTCTATTCCGCCCTGGTCTTCGAGGGTCCGGGCCTGGTCGCCCGCGTCGGCCGCGACCTCGCCGCCCGTCTGAAGGCGGACGGCTTCCGCACCGTCGCCGAGGCCGTCGGGGCCGGCTGAACTCGCGCCGCGCGCGACCGCGTTGCCCCCGGCGCGACCCTGACTTACACCAGAGCCATGGCCGAGGCCGCGCCGCCGCCGGATACCGCACCGCGCACCCGTCGTTGGCTCTGGCCCGGCGGCCTGTCGGCGCGCCTGCTGGTCCTGACCAGCCTTTTCGTCACCCTGGCGGCCCTGTTCGTCCTCCCCGCCGCCCTTGCCAGCTTCGAGGAGCAGTGGCTGCTCGACCGCGTCCGCGCCGCCGAGGTGGTGGTCCTGGCCACCGAGGCCGCGCCGGACGGCATCACGCCGCAGATCGCCAGCCAGCTGCTGGAGGGGGCCGGGGTCCAGTCGGTGGCCATCCAGACCGAGGAGATGCGTCGACTGGTGCTGGCCGCCCCGCGCGACCTGCAGGTCTCCTACGTCGTCCACCTCCGCGACCAGCAGCCGCTGTCCTGGTTCGCCGCCCCGTTCCAGACCCTGTTCGGCCCCAAGGGCCGGATGGTCCGGGTGACCGCCGAGCCGCGGCTGATCCGCGGCTCGCAGCTGGTCGACATCGTGGTGCCGGACGATCCCCTGCGCGCCGAGCTGATCAGCTACCTGTGGCAGGCGCTGTTCGTGACCGTCTTTGCCGCCCTGGTGGTCGGCGGCCTGGTCTACCTGTCGCTGAACGCCTTCCTGGTGCGGCCGATGCAGCGGATCACCCGCGCCATCGAGCGCTTCCGCGCCGATCCCGAGGACCCCGAGGCCCGGGTCGCGCCCAGCGGCCGCCGCGACGAGATCGGCCGCGCCGAGGCGGAGCTGGACCGCATGCAGGCCGAACTGCTGGCGGCCCTCAACAGCCGCGCCCGGCTGGCGGCGCTCGGCGAGGCGGTGGCCAAGATCAACCACGACCTGCGCAACATGCTGACCAGCGCCCAGATCGCCTCCGACCGGCTGGCGGCGATCGGCGATCCGAAGGTGGCCCAGGTGCTGCCGAGGCTGGAGCGGGCGCTGGACCGGGCGGTCACCCTGGCGACCAACGTCCTGGCCTATGGCCGCACGGCCGAGAACGCGCCGGACCTCAAGGCCGTGTCCCTGAAGGCGGCGCTGGAGGGCGCGGCGGAGGACGCCGCCCTGGAGACGGACGGGGTCGAGCTGAAGATCGAGGCGCCTGCGCGGGCCAGCGTGATCGCCGACCCGGACCAGCTGCACCGCATCCTGATGAACCTGATGCGCAACGCCCGCCAGGCCATGGCCGGCATGGACCGCGCGGCGCCGGGCCGGATCACCGTCTCCCTGGTCCGCGAGCCGGAGGCGGCGGTGCTGCGCCTCGCCGACAACGGACCGGGCCTGCCGGAACGCGCGCTGGCGCACCTGTTCCAGCCCTTCGCCGGCTCGGCCCGCCACGGCGGGACGGGCCTGGGCCTGGCGATCTCGCGCGAGCTGGCGCAGGCGCATGGGGGAGACCTGACGCTGGCCAGCACCGGGCCCGAGGGGACGGTGTTCGAACTGAGGCTGCCCGCGCCGCCGGAAGCGGAGAAACCGAGGGCGCGTAGGCCGAAGAGCGGAGACTGACCGGCGCCGGCGGTGGAAATTTCGGTGACAGTGCACTTATTGCGGCCATGCCGGAAAGGCCCCGCCGTTTGCTCCCGCAATAAGTGCACTGTCACCGAAATTCGGCACTCACCCATGCGGGAGAGGAAGGTCAGGACCCGAATGGGGAGGGTATCGCATGACCCCGTCACCCTTTCTCCGTCATCCCGGAAGGCCGCGAAGCGGGCTATCCGGGACCCA
>DASPLD010000199.1:0-13264 GCA_035627755.1 Caulobacter sp.
GTGATGTAGCGGTTCGACAGGGTGGCGGCGGCCACGATGGCGCCGTCGGTGATCCTGACGCCATGATGGAGTTCGTACTTCTCCTTCAGGCCGCGCAGGATGGAGACGGTGTCCTCCACGGTCGGCTCGTCCACGAAGACCGGCTGGAAGCGGCGGGCGAGAGCCGCGTCCTTCTCCACATGCTTGCGGTATTCGTCGAGGGTGGTGGCGCCCACGCAGTGCAGCTCGCCGCGGGCCAGGGCGGGCTTGAGCAGGTTGGAGGCGTCCATGGCGCCGTCGGATTTGCCGGCCCCGACCAGGGTGTGCATCTCGTCGATGAACAGGACGATGCCGCCCTCGGCGGCGGTGACCTCGGCCAGCACGGCCTTGAGGCGTTCCTCGAACTCGCCGCGGTATTTGGCGCCGGCGATGAGGGCGCCCATGTCGAGGCTGAGCAGCTTCTTGTCCTTGAGGCTTTCGGGGACGTCGCCGTTGACCATGCGGATGGCCAGCCCCTCGACGATGGCGGTCTTGCCGACGCCCGGCTCGCCGATCAGCACGGGGTTGTTCTTGGTGCGGCGGGCCAGCACCTGGATGGTGCGGCGGATCTCCTCGTCGCGGCCGATGACCGGGTCGAGCTTCTGGTCGCGGGCGGCCTGGGTCAGGTCGCGGGCGTAGCGCTTGAGGGCGTCGTAGCCGTCTTCGGCGCCGGCGCTGTCGGCGGTGCGGCCCTTGCGGATCTCCTCGGCGGCCTTGGTCAGCTTCTTCTCGTCGGCGCCGGCGGCCTTCAGGGCGGTGGCCGCCTCGCCGCCTTCCTTGGCGATGGCGATCAGCAGGCGCTCGGTGGTGACGAAGGCGTCGCCGGCGGCCTTGGCGGCCTCCTCGGCGGCGACGAAGACCCGGGCGGTCTCCGGCTTCATGTAGAGCTGGCCCGAGCCGCCCTCGACCTTGGGCAGCTTGGCGAGGCTGGCCTCGACCGCCTGGTCGGCGACGTCGGGGCGGCCGCCGGCCGACTGGATCAGGGCGCGGCTGAGGCCGTCCTTCTCCTCGAGCAAAACCTTGAGCAGGTGTTCGGGGCCGAGCTGCTGGTGGCGGCGGGCGAGGGCCAGAGACTGGGCCGATTGCACGGCCTGCTTGGCCCGGTCGGAGTAGAGGTCGATGTTCAAGAGCGTGTCCCCTCAGAAGGCGGATTGGGCGCGCTGCCTCGGCTGAGCACAACGGGCGTGGAGGGGATGTAGGTGTGGCGGTTGAGCAACACAAGGGGGGTGCGAGGTAGACAAATTCCTCCTCCGCGCCTCGCGCGGGGAGGAGGATTACTACTTCTGCATCGCGTAGAGCTTGACCACCTCGTGCAGGAAGACGCGCCCGTCGTAGAGGCTCTTCACCCGGATGCGTTCGTTCAGCCCGTGCGTGCCGCCGCCGTCGGGGTCGCCGAACAGGCCGCTGAGGCCGTAGGTGGGGATGCCGGCGGCGGTCGTGAAGCGGCCGTCGGTGGCGCCGGTGGTCATGGTGGGGATGATGGGCACGCCGGGCCACAGCCTGGCGGCGACCTTGCGGGCGGGGCCGAGAATGCGCTCGTCGAGGGGCGGCGTCACGGCGAGGGCGCTGGGCTCGGCGGCCAGGGTCACCTTGACGCCCGGATCGGCGATGATCCGCTCCAGGTCCTTGGCGATCTCGCGCGGATCGTTGCCCGGCAGGATGCGGCAGTTGACGTTGGCCGTGGCCCGCTGAGGCAGGGCGTTGGGGGCGTGGCCGGCGTTGACCATGGTGGGCGCGCAGGTGGTGCGCATCATGCTGTTGCGGCCGCGGTCGCGGGCGACGATCTCGGCGGCGGCGGCGTCGGTCGGGTCCTTCAGCACCGCCAGCAGGGCGGCGGCGGTCTCGGGGCTTTCCAGCTTGGCGGAGCCCTCGAAGTTCAGCCGGACCGACGGGTTGATGGCGATGGGAAAGTCGTAGGAGCCGATCCTGTCGAGCGCCCGCGACAGGCGGACGATGGCGTTGTCCTTGAACGGCCGGCTGGAGTGGCCGCCCACGTTGGTGATCTCCAGGTGATAGTCCTGGTAGATCTTCTCGCCGGCCTGGATGCCGAGGTACTGCGGCTTGCCGGCCGCATCGAGCCGGCCCCCCGCCCCCTCGTTCAGGGCCATGCCGGCGGCCAGGGCGTCCGGGTGGGTCTTGAGCAGCCAGTCGACGCCGTTGAAGGTGTCGGCCGTCTCCTCGCCGCAGGTCAGGGCCAGCTTGATGTCGCGCCGGGGTTTGAAGCCCTCCTCGCGGTAGCGGATCATGCTGTCGGTGAAGATGGCGGCCATGGCTTTGTCGTCGCTGGCGCCGCGGGCGTAGAAGTAGTCGCCCTCCTCGACCAGGGTGAAGGGGTCGCGCTCCCAGTCGGCGCGATTGGCCTCGACCACGTCGATATGGGCAAGCAGCAGCAACGGCTTGGCCTTGGGGTCGGAGCCGTGAAGGACGGCGATCAGGTTGCCGTCCTTGGGCCGTTCCGGGGGCGTGAGGATGCGGACGTCGCTGTCGGGGTAGCCCGCCGCCTTGAGCCGCGCCGCCATGCGCTCGGCCGCCAGGGTGCAGCTGCCGGAGGACAGGGTGGTGTTGGTCTCGACCAGCTCCTTGTAGAGGCCGCGGAAGCGCTGGACGTCCGGTGGGAGGGTTTGCTGGGCGGAGGCGGCTCCGGCGAGCGTCAGGGCGAGGACGGCGGCGGCGGAAACCAAAGCTTTGTGGCGGATGGACATGGAGGCTCCCTGGATACGGCGGGGAGCGTATGGGCGGGGGCCCGTCTGGGCAACCGTCCCCGCGATCTCACCCGCCCTTGAGCAGCCGCCGCCGGTTGGCCCGCACCTTGCGGCGGTACATGGCCACCGCCTTGGCCGGGGCGGCGGCGTGGCCGCCGGTCAGGGCGGCGGTCATCAGCTGACCCTGGAGTTCGACCGCAGCGGTGAGCTTCTCGCTGATCATCCGGCTCGCCTCGAGCTCCGCCGCCGCGCCGCCGGCCGCCGCCTTCATCAGGCGAAGGCCGATGACGGTGTTGGCTTCGAAGGCCAGCTGCCAGGCGTCGAAGCCGAGGGTCAGCCAGGGGTTCCCACGGGTTCGGCTCATCGACGCAACTCCAGAACTTCCAACTTGGCCTCCTGCTTGGGCCAGGGCAGCACCAAACGCCAGCGATCATTGCCGACCCGCTCGAACACCCCGATCTGGTCGCGCTCGGGCATCTGGCCGTAGGTCGGATAGCCCTTCTCGTCCGCCCCCCAGGCCTGGGCGCCGATGAACACCAGCCGCTTGTCGCCGTCCGGATAGAGCAGGCCGCGGGTGCGCTGGCTGCCGGTGGTCTTGGTAAGGATCAGGTCGCCGCCGGGGGTCAGTTCGACCGTGCACTTGAAGAAGGGGTATTCGACGTAGGCCAGGCCGTCCCCGCTTATCGAGCCGACCTTGAGGGTGCGGCAGCGATAGGTCCCCGGCGGCGGCTGCAGGTTGCCCGCCAGGCCGGCCTTCTCGACCAGCAGCATGCCCTGGGCGTCGATCACCGCCCCATGCTGGTTGTTGGCCTCGCGCAGGGCCTCCTTCCAGGCGTCGCCCAGGCGGGCGACGCGGTTCTCGTCCTCGGCCGAGGCGACGGCGCGCCAGGCCTCGGTCCCGCCCTGTTCGGCGGCCGGCGGCGGCGGCGCGGGCCCGGTCACGGCGTCGACGGCGCCGGCCGCGGGGCCCAGGGCCTCGTCGCCGACCGAGGGGGCGGTCTCGATCTTCTCCTCGGTCGGCCTGGCCGGCCGCTCACAGGCGGCCAGGCCAGCGAGGGGGAGCGCCAGGACGGCGAGGGCGGCGGTCAGCAGGTTTCGCATCATCCCCCAACGGTGAAGCGCGCCACCCGTTTCGTCAAAGCGCCTCGCGCGAGGCCGCCCTAGACCCGGTCGCGGAACGGATCGGCCGGGAAGACGCCGAGGATCTCGATGCGGTCGGTGAAGAAGGCCAGCTCCTCCAGCGCCAGGGCCAGGCCCCTGTCCTCGGGGCGGCCATCGACCTCGGCGTAGAAGAAGGTGGCGGTGAAGGCGCCGCCCTCCATGTAGCTTTCCAGCTTGGTCATGTTGACGCCGTTGGTCGCGAACCCGCCCATCGCCTTGTAGAGGGCGGCGGGGAGATTCTTCACCCGGAAGCAGAAGCTGGTGATGCAGCGCTGGGTGAAGGGCGGCGGGGCGGGGTCTTTCTCGGCGGTCATCACCAGGAAGCGGGTGGTGTTGTGCCGCTCGTCCTCGATGTCGCGGGCCAGGATGTTCAGGCCGTAGATCTCCGCCGCCAGGGCCGGGGCGATAGCGGCGCGGGTCGGGTCAGGGGCCTGGGCCAGGGCGCGGGCGGCGCCGGCAGTGTCGCCGACGGCCTCGGTCTCGACGCCGAGCTTCTTCAGGGAGCGGCGGCACTGGTGCAGGGCGATGGCCATGCTGGACACGGTGCGGACCTGGTCGAGCCGCGTCCCCGGGTTGGCCATCAGCTGGAAGCGGATCGGCTTGAACCGCTCGCCGATGATCTTCAGCCCGCTGGAGGGCAGCAGGTGATGCACGTCGGCCACCCGGCCGGCGATCGAGTTCTCGACCGGGATCATGCCCAGTTCGCAGACGCCCGAACTCACCGCCTCGAACGCCTCCTCGAAGGTGGCGTAGGGGGCGGCTTCGTATCCGGGGAAGTAGTCGCGGCAGGCCTCGTGGCTGTTGGCGCCGGGGGCGCCCTGGAAGGCGATCTTCTTGAGCATGTTCAGAGGGTCTTTGCGTAGGCCCGGGCGGCCTCGAGGTCGGCCGGGTTGTCGACGGAGATGGGCGCGGCCGCTGCGATGGACGCCCAGTATTCGAGGCCCATTTCCAGGCCGCGAAGTTGTTCCAGCTTCTCGCGCCGCTCCAGGGCCGAAGGCGGCGCGCTGTTAAATCGCTCGAGGGCCGCGCGGCGGTAGCCGTAGATGCCGATGTGGCGCCAGACGGGCCCGTCGCCGTAGAGGGTGGAGCGGGTGAAGTAGAGGGCGCGGCCGAAGGCGGCGCCCTCTTCCATCGCCAGGATGGCCTTGACCACGTCGGGGTTGGAGCGGTCATCGGGCGAGGCCTCTGGGGCGACCACCGTGGCGACGTCGCAGCCCGGCTGGGCGGCCAGCAGGCCGGCGCAGGCGCCCAGCACTTCGGGATCTACGAACGGCATGTCGCCTTGCAGGTTGATGACTGCGTCGTGGGCGCCGGCCGGATCGAGTTGGCCGAGCGCCGCCTGGATGCGGTCCGAACCGCTGGGCAGGGCCGGGTCGGTCAGCACGGCGCGGCCGCCGGCCGCCCGCACGGCCTCGACGATCTCCGCGTCCCCCGCCGCCACCGCCACCGGACCGACATCGGCGGCCTCGGCCTGGTGCAGAACCCGCACGATCATCGCCACCCCGCCGATGTCGGCCAGCGGCTTGTCGGGCAGCCGGGTGGCCGCCATGCGCGCGGGAATCAGGACGATGGGCTTCATGGCCTTGGCGAGGTCTTTTAGGGGCGGCGGGCCGCTTGCGAAGGCGGCGGTAGCGTGTCAGAGACGCTCGCGCAACAAGGGCCGGGATTCTGATGTTTCCCTGCCCACACTGAAACAGATGAATTCAGAGCGAACATGAGCGACCTGACGTTCAACAAGATCGCCGGCGCGGTGCTGGCGGCGGGCCTGGCGATCTTCGGCCTGCGGGAACTGAGCGCGATCGTGTTCGAGGGCCACGAGCTCGAGAAAGAGAAGTTCGGCTACGCCGTGGCCGTGCAGGAAGAGACCGAGGGCGGCGCGGCCGCCGAGGTCGCCCCCGACTGGGGCACGGTGATCCCGGCGACCAACCCGGCCGCAGGCGCCGCGGTCTCGGCCAAGTGCACCAGCTGCCACACCTTCACCGCCGGCGGCGCCAACGGCACCGACCCGAACCTCTATGGGACCCTGGGCAAGCAGCCCGGGACCCATCCGGGCTTCGCCTATTCCGACGCCTTGAAGACCTACGGCGCCGGCAAGACCTGGACCTGGGACGAGATGGACCAGTTCCTCAAGTCGCCCCAGAAGCACGTCCCGGGCACCAAGATGACCTTCGTCGGCCTGAAGAAGCAGGAAGACCGGGTCGCCATGATCGCCTACCTGCACAGCCTGGGCTCGACGCTGGCCGTGCCGCCGCCGCGCCCGGCCGCCGCCCCCACCGAGGCCCCGGCCGCCGACGCCACCGACCCGACCGCCACCGGAACCACGGCCGCCCCGAAGACCAATCCGGGCGGCGCGACCCAGGCGCCCGGCACGGCCGAGCCGGCCAAGCAGGGAACGTCGGACTCCGCCCGCCCGCACTAGGCGGCGTTGACCGGCGCGCGCTAGGCTGACCCCCGTCCGGGGAGATTCCGCCATGCGCCCGTTGCTGCCGTTCGCCCTCGCCCTTCTGCTGGCCCTGCCGGCGGCCGCCCAGCAGGCGGCCGATCCCGAGGCCGAGTTCGCCGTCGCCCGCCCCGCCTTCGCCGCCGGCGCGGGGCCCCGGCTGGTGATCGACGGCGGCCACCACAACTTCCACAAGGTCGATGGCCGCTACGCCCCGTTCGCCGCCGTGGTCCGGGCCGACGGCTTCCAGGTCGCGGGGAGCGAGGGCCGGCTGACGGCCGAGGGCCTGGCCGGCGTGAAGGTGCTGGTCATCGCCAACGCCCTCCACGCCTCCAACGTGGGCGGCGACAACTGGGTGCTCCCCAATCCCTCCGCCTTCAGCCGCGAGGAGATCGCCGCGGTGAAGGCCTGGGTCGAGGCCGGCGGCGGGCTGCTGCTGATCGCAGACCACATGCCGTTCGCCGGGGCGGCCCAGGAGCTGGCCCAGGCCTTCGGCTTCTCCTTCTCCAACGGCTTCGTCCAGCGCGAGGCCAAGGGCCCGGACCTCTTCACCCCTGAGAGCGGACTGAAGGCCGATATCGTCACCGCCGGCCGCGACGCCTCCGAGACGGTGACGTCCATCCGAACCTTCACCGGCTCCGCCTTCACCGCGCCGGCCGGGGCCCGGCCGTTGATCGTCCTCTCCAGGGGCTACGTCTCCAAGGAACCCCGCGTCGCCTGGGCGTTCGACAAGGACACCACCGTCATCGACGCCGAAGGCCGGCTGCAGGCGGCGGTGATGCCCTATGGCCGAGGCCGGGTCGCCGTGTTCGGGGAGGCGGCGATGTTCAGCGCCCAGCTCTCCGGGCCCGAGAAGACGCCGATCGGGTTCAACGCGCCCGACGCCGTCGATAACCGCAAGCTGCTGCTCAACGTCGTACGCTGGCTGGCCGGGGTGCTGCCGGCCGCCTAGACTCCGTTCACGCGGCGGAAGGCCGTGGGCCCTCCCGCGCCGGCGGCCTCGATGCGAGCCACGGCGGCGTCCAGGCCCTCGATGGCGACCGCCATGTGGTGGGCGTTGGCGTGGATCATGGTGCGGGGGTCGAGCATCATGGCCACATGACCCCTCCAGAACACCAGGTCGCCCCGGTCGAGCTGGTCGCGGTCGATGGCCATCCCGATCCCGGCCTGCATGTCGGTGTCGCGCGGACAGGCCAGGCCGCAGGCCAGCAGCGCCTGCTGCACCAGGCCCGAGCAGTCCAGCCCCAGGCTCTCGCGCCCGCCCCACAGGTAGGGGGCGCCGAGGAAGGCCATGGCCACATGGGCCGGGTCGGTTTCGAACCCTGAGCCCACCGGCGCCAGGTGGTCGGCCATGAACCAGCCGGACCGGGCGGCGCGGGCGAACCGGCCGTCGGTTTCCTCGACGGTGACCAGGGCGTTCAGCGAGTAGAGCCCGACCGGGGGCGACTTGATGTCGGGGCGGCTGAAGGCGTAGGTGCGGATGGCCCGCACCCGGTGCGTGGCGGCCAGCGGCGGGCCCTCCAGGGCCTCGCTCCGAACCCAGCCGACATAGCCATCGCGGGGCCCCTGGCCGAAGGCGAAGCCGGCCTGTTCCAGCAGGACGTCGAACCGCTCGCCGAACAGCAGCAGGCTCTCCTGCTCGGCGCCCTCCTGAGGGTGGCGGCGCAAGGGCGCGGACGGGGCTCCGCAGGTCGTCGGCCTGGGGTCGAGGTAGCGGTCGGCGGCGACCAGGCCCTCAAGCCAGCGCGCGGCGGTTCCTTGGTGGATCAGGGTGAGCCTGCGGTCGAAGCTCATCCGAACCGGTCCTTGATCAGCTTGAACAGGGCGCGAATGGCTTGCGCCTCGGCCCCGGTGGGCCAGCCGGGCCGGCCCTTGGGGTTCCAGGCGAAGATGTCGAGGTGCACCCAGGCCCCGGTGGTCGGGGCGAAACGCTTGAGGAACAGGGCGGCGGTCACCGAACCGGCCTGGGCCCAGCCGTCGGGGTCGTTCTTGAGATCGGCGATATCGCCGTCGAGCGCCTCCTCGTAGCCGGCCCACAGGGGCATCCGCCAGAGCGGGTCCTCCGTGGCCCGCGCGGCGGCGGCGAGATCGCCGGCCAGGGCTTCGTCGTCGGTGTAGAAGGGGATCACCTGTGGCCCCAGCGCGATCCGCGCCGCGCCGGTCAGGGTGGCCAGGTCGATGGTCAGGGCGGGGCCCAGTTCCTGGGCCCGGGCCAGGGCGTCGGCCAGGATCAGCCGGCCTTCGGCGTCGGTGTTGCCGACCTCGACGGTCAGGCCCTTGCGGGTGTTCAGCACGTCGCCGGGGCGCATGGCGTCACCGCTGATGGCGTTCTCCACCGCCGGAACCAGCACCGCCAGCCGCACGGGAAGCTTGGCGTCCATCACCATCCGGCCGAGGGCCAGGGCGTGGGCGGCGCCGCCCATGTCCTTCTTCATCAGCCGCATGCCGGCGCTCGGCTTGATGTCCAGCCCGCCGGTGTCGAAGGTCACCCCCTTGCCGACCAGGGCGATCAGCGGCGCGTCCGGCCCGGCGCCGGGGCCGGTCCAGGCGATCTCGATGATGCGGGGGTCGCGCCCCGGGCCGGCGGCGCGACCGACCGCGTGGACGGACGGGTAGCCTTCGGCGAGCAACTCGTCGCCGGTGGCCACGCTGATGGCCGCGCCATGCTGCTCGGCGATCTCCCGGGCGATGGTCTCGATCTGCAGCGGGCCCATGTCGCCGGCCGGGGTGTTGACCATGTCGCGGGCCAGGGCGCAGGCGTGGGCGATGCTGCGCACCTGGGCCAGATCGGCGCCGCCGGCCGCCAGCCGCGGGCCCGGGTCACGGCCGGCGCGATAGCGGTCGAAGCGGTAGCTCCCGAGGGCGAAGGCCAGGGCCACGGCGGTGGGATCGAGCCCCTCCGGCGCCGGTTCCAGCACATAGTCCCCGGCCGGCAGCTTGGCCGCCAGGGCCCGGAAAGCCGATGGCTCCCCGCCCTCGCCCAGGCCGAACAGGACCAGGGCGATCTCGCCGTCGAGGTCATGCACGGGCAGGACCTGGCCCGCCTTGGCCTTGAATCCGGCGATCTCGGCCAGCCGCCCCAGCGACGCCGGCCGTTCGCTCAACACCCCCGGCCAGGCCGCCGTAGTCACCGCCAAGACGGGAATGGCGCGGCCTTCGGCGGCTGCGATGACGGGCTCGGTCATGGGGCGAAGCTCTTAACGGACATGCTTAACGATTCCTTGAGCCGCCGCGGCGAGACTGGCCGCCTGTCGGACTGGCCAAGGGACTTCCCCATGTCGCGCAAGCGCGTCCTCGCCGCAACCATTCTCGCCCCCGCCCTGCTGGCGCTGGGCCTGCCGGGGGCCGCCCAGGCCTGGCCGTTCGGCGGCAAGAAGGAAAAGCCCGCCGAGGCTCCCGCGCCCGTCGCCGCCAAGCCGGCGCCGGCCGCCGCCGTTCCCACGCCCCGCGAGCCCAAGGCCACCGCCGCCCAGCGCGCGGAGGCCCGCCGCTTCGATCCCCTGGCCGCAGCCGCCTTCTGGGCCCGCGAGTTCGAGGTGGATCCCCGCGACGCCGAGGCCGGCATCGCCCTGTCGCAGGCCCTGCGCGGGCTGGGCCGCCATCGCGACGCGGTCGCCACCTCCCAGGCGGTGCTGGTCATCGATCCGCAGAACTTCAACGCGCTGCTGGAGAACGCCCGCGGCTTCATCGCCATGGGCCAGGGCTTCTACGCCATCGAACCGGCCAAGAAGGCCGCCTCCCTGAGCCCCCGCGACTGGCGGCCCCATTCCCTGCTCGGGGTCGCCTACGAGCAGGCCCAGCGCGACGACGAGGCCTTCGCCGCCCATCGCCAGGCGGCGGCCCTCGCCCCCGACGAGCCCGCCGCCCTGAGCAACCTCGCCATGTTCCAGGCCGCCCGCGGCGACCTGCCGGCGGCCGAGGGCCTGCTGCGCCGCGCCGTCGCCAGCCCCCGCGTCACCATCCAGGTGCGCCAGAACCTGGCCCTGGTCGTGGGCCTGCAGGGCCGGCTGCCGGAAGCCGAGGCCCTCGCCCGGCAGGACCTGCCCCCGGAGATGGTGGCCAGCAACATGGCCTGGCTGAAGGCCGCCCTGGCCAAGGGCCCGCCGCCCGGCGCGGGCCGCAGCTACCAGTCGCTCAGCCAGGGCGGCGGGCTCTAAGCAGGCCGGCCGGCGGCGTGCTGACCGCCAGGAAGCCGAGGAAGACGCCGTGCGCAGCCGGCCGTCGGTCCCGGACCACGAGGTTGGACATCGGGCCTCCCGCCGGGTCAAGGATAGCGACAGGCGCATTCGGCGCCAGGAGACGTCCCCTGTCCAGCCGTCCCTGCACCGTCACTCCCCTCGCCTGGACCGACCAGCCGCTCGGCGAGGTCGCGCTGCCGGGCGGAACCCTGCGCGCCAGCATCGGCCTGGGCTCGGGCCTCGCCCGCCGGGCGGGCGATCCGCCCGGACGCGTCTGGGCGCTGTGCGACCGGGGTCCCAACCTCAAGCCGCCGCTGGCGCTGGAGCGCTACGGGGTTGAGGCGGCGCGGGCCCTGGTCGGCGTCGACGGCGCCAAGATCCTTCCCTTCCCCGCCTTCGCGCCGGCCATCCACGAACTGCAGGTCGACGGCGACTCAGTGCGCCTGCTCAAGGTCCTGCCGCTACATGGGGGCGACGGGGCCCCGCTCAACGGGCTGCCCCTGCCGGGGGGCCCGGAGGCGGCGATGGAACCGGCCTTCGACCTGGCCGGCCGGCCCCTGGGCGCCAGCCCGCTCGGGGTCGACACCGAGGCGCTGGTCGCCCTGGCCGACGGCGGCTTCTGGGTCGCCGAGGAGTACGGACCGTCCCTGCTGCGGGTCGCCCCCGACGGCCGGGTCCTCAGCCGCTGGTTCCCGGCCGGAACGGGCGAGCGCTGGGCGGCGCCGGGCTATGCGGTGGCCGACCGCCTGCCGGCCGACGCCGCCCGGCGCCGGCTCAACCGCGGCTTCGAAGCGCTGGCGCTGTCGGGCGACGAGAGCCGGCTGTTCGTCCTGTTGCAGAGCCCGATCCGCGGCGAGACCGGCGCCCGGCTCTGGACGCTCGATGCGCGGACCGGCGCCACGATGGCCGAGCACCGCTACCCGTTCGACCCGCCCGCCAGCTTCCGCCGCGACGCCGCCCTCGGACCGGTCGACGAAGGCGACCTCAAGATCGGCGAGGTCCTGTGGCTCGGCGAGGACCGGCTGCTGGTCCTCGAGCGGATCTCGCACTCCTCCAAGCTCTATGAGGCCCGGCTGGGGACCGGCGGCGCGGTGACCAAGCGCCTTGTCCTGTCGACGGACGATCATCCGCAGGTCTGCGCCGACCTGGAGGGCATGGCCCTGCTCTCCGACCGCGACCTGCTGCTGGTCAACGACAACGACTTCGGCATCGACGGAGCGGTCACCCGCTTCTGCCGTCTCACCTTCGACGCGCCGATCTGACGCTACTGCTTGGCCATGATGTCCTGCACCTTGATGATCGCGGGCCCGAGGATCACCACGAACAATACGGGCAGGAAGAACAGGATCATCGGCACGGTCAGCTTGGCCGGCAGGGCGGCGGCCTTCTTCTCGGCGGCGGAGAGGCGCAGTTCGCGGTTTTCCTTGGCCATCACCCGCAGGGCCGACCCCAGCGGGGTGCCGTAGCGCTCGGCCTGGATCATGGCGGTGACCACCGACTTGACGCCCGGATGGTTGGTCCGCTTGGCCAGGCCCTCATAGGCCATCCGGCGCTCGGGCAGGTAGCTGAGCTCGGCGGTCAGCAGGCTCAGTTCCTCGGCCAGTTCGATCGAGGTGCCGCCGACCTCCTGGCTGACCTTCATGATCGCCGCCTCGATCGACATGCCGCTCTCGACGCAGATCAGCAGGAGGTCGAGGCTGTCGGGGAAGGCGGCGACGATGCTGTCGCGCCGCTTCGAGGCGATGTTGGAAATGTAGACGTTCGGGGCGTAGTAGCCGATCAGCAGCGCCGCCACGCAGGCGCTGAACTTCTGCATGGTCTGCAGGCCGAAGTCGTTGATCACGAACAGGTAGAAGGCCACCACGATGGCGAATACGAACGGCATCACGAAGCGGAAGAAATAGAAGGTGCTGATCGGCCGCGGACCGCGGAAGCCGGCCTGGGCCAGCTTGTCGACGACCTTGGGGTCCTCGAGCAGCTTCGACAGCTGAAGCCGGTCGACGACGTTCTTGTAGAGGCCCTCGTCGGTGTGGCGCAGGGTGGTGTTCTGCGACGGCCCCTTCTTGTTGAGGGCCTCGCGGTTGCGCTTGCGCAGCTCCTCGCGGCGGTTGGCCACCGATTTCAGCCGGCCCTCCAGCTTGTCCGACTTCAGCATCGGCGAGACGAGGGTGACGATGGTGGCGAAGCTGACCGCCGCCACGAAGGCGGTGAGGATGTTGTCCGGGTTGGTCAGGGTGTTGACGAGGCTCATGCTGGGCTCCCGTCAGAACTTGAAGTTGATCATTTTGCGCATCACGAAGATGCCGCAGCTCATCCAGAACGCCGCCCCCATCATCATCAGATGGCCGCGCGGGTCGTTGAACATCGGGGCCATGTAGGCCGGCGTCGTCACGGTGATCAGGATCACCACTCCGGGCGGCAAGCTGCCGATGATGAAGCTGGAGGCGATGGCTTCCGACGACAGCGCCTTGATCTTTTCGCGCATCAGCTTCCGGGCCCGGAGCACCTGGGAGAGGTTGTTCAGCGCCTCGGCCAGGTTGCCGCCGGTCTTCTGCTGGATGGCCAGGACGATCGAGAAGAACCGCAGCTCGTTGGTCGGCATGCGCTGGTACATCTTCTCCAGCGCCGCATCGATCGACACCCCGACCCCGACGTTCTCGACCAGCCCGCGGAACTCCCCGGCCAGGGGCTCGGGGCTCTCGCGGCCTATGATCTTCAGGCAGTCGTGGACCGGCAGGCCGGACTTGATGCCGCGGATGATGACG
>DASPLD010000200.1:0-18541 GCA_035627755.1 Caulobacter sp.
GTCGGTGTGCCACGCGGCGCCGACGACGATGCGCTTGCCGTCGCCGAGCACGTCGCGGTCCTCGCTCGACAGCACGATGATCTCCGGCACGTCGTGCAGCTGCGGCGACACCCGGAGCTGCCGCATCGGCGTGCCGAAGAAGCGCATCGCCTCCAGGTACTGCCGGTCATCGATCTGCTGGCCGCGGATGCAGAGCACCAGGCGATCCAGCAGGGTCCGTCGCAGCATGGCGGCGGTCTCGGCATCGAGCGGGCGGCGCAGGTCGAGGCCTTCCACCGCCGAGCCCATATGGCCGCCGAGATCGACCACATCGCGCGTCGCCAGCATGGCGTTCCCTCCGGTTGCTCGCGGCGCAGTCTGCCGCGCTTTCGCCTAGACCGCCACCGTCTGATCACGGCGGCGGACGATCTGCACCGAGGACATCGACAGCACCTCCTCGCCGCGCTGGTTGCGGGTCGAGTAGTCGATGGTGACGTGGCCGCGATCGGGCTTCGAGGCGGAGATACGCATCTCCCGCACCGTGGCGGTGGCGAACAGCGAATCGCCCGGCCGCACTGGACGGTGCCAGCGCAGCTGGTCGACGCCGAACGAGCCGAGGCTCGCCGCGCCGACGAGGCCGGCCTGCGCCAGCATGCGGAAGCTGACGGCGACGGTCTGCCAGCCCGAGGCGATCAGCCCGCCGTAGCTGCTGGCCTCACCGCCGGGCTGGCTCAAGTGGAACGGCTGCGGGTCGTACTTGAAGGCGAAGTCGATGATCGCGCTTTCGGTCACAGTGACGGGATGGCCGCTGATCACCTCGCCGACCGCGTAGTCCTCATAGTAGCGCTCGCTCATCGCCGCCTCACGCCGCATCGTGGAAGATGATGCCAAGAGTGTAGCGCCGGCCGGAGCCGAGGCGGGAGACGCCGTGGCGCATGGCGGCGCGGAAGTCGCCGCGGCTGCCACGCACCGGGCGACGGTTGACCGCGAAGATCACCGCCTGGCCCTGCTCGAGGCGCACCACATGCGGGATCGACTGCGCGCGCGGACGGTTCTCCACCAGCACGAACTCGCCGCCCTCGAACTCCTCGCCCGGGCGGCTCAGCAGCAGCGTGAGTTGCAGCGGAAACACGTATTCGCCGTACAGGTCCTGGTGCAAACGATTGTAGCCGCCGGCCCCGTAGCGCAGGATCAGCGGCGTGGGCTTGAGCTGCTTGGCTGCGTGGCATTCGGCGAGCCAGGCATCGAGCGTCGGCGGGAAGCGGCGCGCCTCGCCCATGCGCTCGGCCCAGCGGTTGGCGATTTCGCTGAGCGGCGGATAGAGAGCCTGGCGAAGTGCCTCGATCGGCTCGGGCAGCGGATAGGCGAAGTACTGGTACTCGCCCTCGCCGTAGGCATGCCGCGCCATCACCACCTTGCTGCGGAAGCGCGCAGCCTCCGGCCACAGGCGGGTCACGCGCTCGCAAGCCGCAGGGTCGAGTAGCGGCGGCGTCACGGCGAAGCCATCGGCGTCGAGCGCGGCGCCGAGGCGCGGCCAATCGAGATTGGCAATGCTCGGCTCGGGTAATGCTAGTCTGGCCATGCGGGGATTATGCGGGTGGCGGCCTTGCGCTCCACCCGAATGTTGCGGAGAGCCTTGAGCTGTTCACGATTCATGACGCGCGCCTGCAGCGGCTGTTCGCATATTGGCAAGGGAAGCATCACGGCGATCTGCTGCCGGGTCGCGCCGACATCGATCCAGTGGAAATGAAGCCGTTTCTGACCGTGGTCTACCTGGTCGATGTGCTGGCGAACGACCAGTTCCGCTATCGCCTGCTCGGCACCGAGATCGTCAACCGCGCCGGCCGCGACATGACCGGCCAGCTGCTGTCGCCGGGAACCCATGGCAGGACCTTCGAGCCGATGCGGGCGATCTACCGCGAGGCGATCGCGCGCAAGGCCATGGCGTTCAGCCGCCGGGCGCGGCCGCGCCACGCCGACGATCGGGCATTGCGTGCCGACGGGCTGGTGCTGCCGCTCGCCAGCGACGGCCGCACGGTGGACATGCTGATGGGCGGCCTGTCCTTCGGCAGCGCGCCGGCCTTCAGCTTCGACACCGCGACCGAGCCGGTGCACAGCTTCGGCTGGGTGGTGCGGGAGCTTGGCTAGACCAAGATCGTTTCAAATCGAATCGATTTGAAACGTGAATCTTGGTCTATCAACGTTGAGAGAGCATGATCGTGTCGCATCGTTTCGATGCGACACGATCATGCTCTAGGCTCAACCGGTTCCGTGCGCAGGGCCTCGGCCATCAGCGCGATGTCCGCGAGCTTTGCCTCGAAGGCCGACCAGTCGTCGCGCTCGGCGATCGGCGCCCACAGCGCCTCGACCTCGTCGATCAGCAGCTCCACCGGCTCGGGCCCGGCGAACATCGGATGCGCCAGCCGCTCCGGCCTGTCCGGCTCGAAGTCCGCCAGCTTTGCGCGGAAGTCCAGGAACGCCTCGCCTCCGTACTCTTCGGCCCGGACGCCGCCGAGCGCCCGCGCCTCCGAGGCGCTCCCGCCGAACCAGTCGAAGAAGAAGGGCTCCCAGCGCAGGGGCTGGCTGCCCTCGGCGATGGCCCGGAAGGCGGCGTTGACCAGCGCGATGTCCGCCTCCTCGTCCCGGCTCTTGACGCCCAGCCGCGCCAGCATCGCCTCGGCCAGGGCCTGGCGGTAGGCCGGGGCGAAGCCGTTCAGCGCCTCGATCAGGGCGTCGGTCTCCGCCGCCAGGGTCAGGCAGCCCGCCAGCTGCTGCAGGTTCCAGAAGGCGGCCTCCGGCTGGCGGCCGAAGCTGTAGAGGCCGGTCTCGTCGAAGTAGGCGGCGGTGAAGTTGGGATCGTTGCGCGGCAGGAAGCGCCAGGGGCCATAGTCGAAGCTCTCGCCGGTGACCACCATGTTGTCGCTGTTGAGCACCCCGTGAACGAAGCCGGCCGCCATCCAGCGGGCGGTCAGCCGGGCGGTGCGGCGCACGGTCTCGACCAGCATGGCGACGGGCCGGTCGGGCGCGTCGGCGAGATGCGGGAAATAGGTCTCGACCACGTGGCCCACGAGCAGGCGGATGTTGTCCGCCCGCTCGTGGAAGGCCTGCCGCTGGAAGGTCCCGAAGCGGATATGGCTGTGCGACAGGCGGGTCAGCACCGCCGAGCGGGTCGGACTGGGCTCGTCGCCGCGCTCCAGGGCCTCGCCGGTCTCGACCAGGGAGAAGGCCCGGCTGGTCGGGACCCCCAGCGCCTCCAGCATGGCGGCGGCCAGCACCTCCCGCACGCCGCCCTTGAGGGTCAGCCGCCCGTCGCCGCGCCGCGACCAGGGCGTCTGGCCCGAGCCCTTGGTGGCGAGGTCGAGCAGGCGGCCCGTCCGAGCCTCCCGCAGCTGGGCGAACAGGAAGCCGCGGCCATCGCCGAGGTCGGGGTTGTAGGTGCGGAACTGATGGCCGTGGTAGCGCATGGCCAGGGGGCCGGGCTGGTTGTCGGGGAGCGGCTGGAAGCGCCCGAAGTGGGCCAGCCACTCGGCGTCGGTGAGGGTCTCCAGACCGACGGAGGCCGCCGCCCGGTCGTGCCGCCAGCGCAGGACGGTCTGCGGAAAGTCGGCCGGCCGGACCGGGTCGGCGAACTCCGGACCGAGCGCCATGAAGCGCGGATCGGGGCGGTAGGCGGCGGAGACGGGCATGGGACCTGATGGGCGGCGAAACCGTCCTGTGCAAGACCGGTTTCGCTTCAAGGGTTCCCGCCTGCGTGCTAACGCCGCCCCATGGCCAAGCGTCCTACCCTGGAGTACCTGAAAACGGAGGCCGCCTCCGGATCGGCGCTCGCCCTGGCCGCCGCGGCGGCCCTGGTCTGGGCCAACTCGCCCTGGGCCGAGGCCTACTTCGACTTCGTCAAGCACCCGCTGACCATCCAGGTCGGGGCGTTCGAGGAGACCAAGACCGTCCTCAAGTGGATCAAGGACGGGCTGATGGCGGTGTTCTTCTTCGTCGTCGGGATGGAGATCAAGTACGAGGTGATGCGCGGGGAGCTGTCCAACCCGCGCAAGCTGGCCCTGCCGGTGTTCGCGGCGCTCGGCGGAATGATCGCTCCGGCGCTGATCTACCTCAGCCTCAATCTCGGCCCCGGCGGGCAGCCGTCCGGCTGGGCCATCCCGACCGCCACCGATATCGCCTTCGCGCTCGCCGCCCTGGCCATCGCGGCCCCCAAGGCGCCGCCGGCCCTGCGCGTCTTCCTGCTGACCCTGGCCATCGCCGACGACCTCGGGGCGGTGGCGCTGATCGCGGTGCTGTTCACCTCGGAGATCGACTGGGTGCTGCTGGCGGCCGCGATCGGCACGGTCGGGGCGATGGCGCTCCTGGGCCTGTGGAAGCGGGCGCCGGTGACCTTCTACGCCCTGCTGGCCCTGGCGGCCTGGGCCCTGACCCTGGAGTCCGGGGTCAATACCTCCTTGGCGGCGGTCGCGGCGGCGATGACCATTCCCGTCGGGGCGTCGAGGCCGGGCGAGGAGGGCCGGCTGAAGGGCCTGATGCACGACCTGCACCCCTACGTCGCCTGGGGGATCCTGCCGCTGTTCGCCTTCGCCGCCGCCGGCTTCTCCTTCGCGGCGATGAGTCCCTCGGACCTGGTCGCCCCCTTGCCGCTCGGCGTGCTGCTCGGCCTGGTGCTGGGCAAGCCGCTCGGCGTCGCCGGCGCCGCCTTGCTGGCCGTCGGCCTCAAGCTCGCCCAGAAGCCGACCGATTCGACCTGGTTGCAGGTCCTCGGCGTCTCCATGCTGTGCGGGGTGGGCTTCACCATGAGCCTGTTCATCGGCGGCCTCGCCTTCCCCGGCGGAGGACAGGGCGCGCAGGTCCAGCTCGGGGTCGTCGCCGGCTCGCTCATCTCCATCCTGCTGGGGGCCGTCACCCTGGCCCTGGCGCCCAGAAAAACTGCGGTTTTGGAGCCTGCGTCAGAATAACGCGGTTTTTTGACGCCTGTGCTGTCACATCCCTGACACGAGGTCGCCGTTTTCCCCACCGTTACAAGGGATTAATGTTGCTGAGCATGTTCGGCGACTTTAGGTGATCGCTGTCAAGTTGATAGGGCTTCCTCGGTCCGATCGGCCTCCCCAAACCCGACGCGGCTGACACCCGCGTTCAAAAACTTAAAGCCCAGGACAGACATGCGTATCCGTCATCTGTTGCGCGCGTCGGCTTCCGCCGCCGTGCTTTCGGCCGTCATGGCCACCGGCGCCTTCGCTCAGGAAGAGCCGGCGGCCGTCGAAGACGAAAACACCGTCGACACGATCATCGTCACGGTCAACAAGCGCGAGCAGAGCCTGCAGGAGGTTCCCGCCACCGTCACCGCCCTGTCGGGCGAACTGATGCAGGACGCCGGCGTCAAGGACATCAAGGATCTGCAGATCCTGACCCCCGGCCTGACCGTCACCTCGACCTCCAACGAGACCGTCACCACCGCCCGTATCCGCGGCGTCGGCACCGTCGGCGACAACCCGGGCCTGGAAAGCTCGGTCGGCATCGTGATCGACGGCGTCTACCGCCCGCGTAACGGCGTCAGCTTCGGCGACCTCGGCGAACTCGAGCGCATCGAGGTGCTGAAGGGGCCGCAGGGCACCCTGTTCGGCAAGAACACCTCGGCCGGCGTCATCAACATCCTGACCGCCGAACCGGAATTCGAATTCGGCGGCGCCGCCGAGCTGACCGCCGGCAACTACGGCGCCATCGGCGGCTCGGCCTCGGTCACTGGCCCGGTCTTCGGCGACAACGTCGCCGGCCGGCTGTTCTTCGCCAAGCGCGAGCGCGACGGCTTCCTCGACGTGGTCACCGGCGACGGCCCGCGCGGCAACACCGAGGACGTCGACCAGGACTTCTGGACCGTCCGCGGCCAGATCCTCGCCACGCCCAGCGACGACCTCTCGATCCGCCTGATCGCCGACTACACCGAGCGCAACGAGAACTGCTGCCTGGCCACCCAGCTGCAGGTCGGCAACGCCGCCAACAGCCGCGCCAACCTGGTCAACCAGGTGCAGCCCGGCGGCATCAACGCCGACACCAACGAAGATCCCTTCAGCCGGCGCGCCTACGCCAACCGCTCGACCCGCCAGTTCATCCAGGACAAGGGCTTCTCGGCGCAGATCGACTGGGACATCACCCCCGACATCGCCATCACCTCGATCACGGCGGCCCGCACCTGGCTGACCGAGACCGGCCAGGACAGCGACTTCACCGCCGCAGACCTGGTCTACCGCCCCAACGACGGCACCAACTTCGTCAGCTTCGACCAGTTCAGCCAGGAACTGCGCGCCAACGGCGAAGCCGGCCCGGTCAACTGGCTGGTCGGCGCCTTCTACGCCAGCGAGGACCTGAGCACCCGCTCGCGCCTCAACTACGGCTCGGACTACTACGCCTACTTCGCGACCCGCGTCCTGGGCGGCGCGCCGGCCCTGATCGGCCTGACCCCGGCCAACGTCTACCAGCCGGGCGCCGGCTCGGACGACCGCTACAAGCAGTCGGACGAGACCTTCGCCATCTTCACCGACAACACCTGGTCGATCACCGAGAGCCTGAAGCTGACCGCCGGCCTGCGCTACACCTGGTCCGACAAGTCGCTGACCACCGACTACACCACCACGGGCTCGTCCTGTGACCAGGGTGAAGCGGCGTTCGCGACCCTGGCGGGCGTGGTCGGCGTGCCGACCGCCACCGCCATCGTCGGCGGCCTCTGCCTGAACGCCCAGAACAACGACTTCGACGCGCTGGGCGTCTACACCCAGAGCCGCAGCGAGGAGGAGCTGACCGGGACCATCAAACTGGCCTGGAACGTCACCGAAGACGTGATGCTCTACGGCTCCTACGCGCGGGGCTACAAGTCGGGCGGCTTCAACCTCGACCGGGTCAACATCGCCTGCCCGTTCGGCGGCCGCACCACCACCACCCTGGCCGGCCTGCCCTGCGTCAACAACACCCAGCCGATCGACTTCCAGCCCAACCCGGACACCAGCTTCGAAGGCGAAAAGGCCGACAGCTGGGAACTGGGCGTCAAGACCGAGTGGTTCGACAACAGCCTGCTGCTCAACGCGACCCTGTTCCACCAGAAGTTCACCGACTTCCAGCTGAACACCTTCGTGGGCACGGCCTTCATCGTCGAATCCATCCCCGAGCTGACCTCCACCGGCGTCGACGCGGACTTCCTGTGGTTCACCCCCGTGGACGGCCTGTCGATCCAGGGCGGCGTGACCTACGCCAAGACCGAGTTCGGCGACTTCGACGCCCTCGACCTGACCGACCCCAGCAAGTTCAACGGGATCTTCCGCCTGCCCGGGTCCACCGCCCCGTTCGCGCCGGAATGGTCGACCTCGCTGGCCGCCAGCTACGAGCGGAACATCGGCTCGTCCCTGGCCTTCCGCGGCAACCTGTCCTGGAAGTACACCACCGAGTACAACACCGGCTCCGACCTGCACCCGGTCAAGGAGCAGGAGGGCTTCTCGCTGGTCAACGGCCGCGTCGGCATCGGCAGCCAGGACGGTCGCTGGACCGTCGAGCTGTGGGCCAACAACCTGTTCGACGAGGAGTACATCCAGGTGGCCTTCAACGGCCCGTTCCAGGTCGACACGTCCAACCCGTACAACCCGACGGCGGACGCCAACATCTCGACCTACGACGCCTTCCTGGGCGCCCCGCGCACCTGGGGCCTGACCCTGCGCAGCAAGTTCTAGTCGCCTAGAACTTCAGGCAAGACCTTGGGGCGGCCCGGAGCAATCCGGGCCGCCCTTTGTCGTTGTGAAGTTCAGTCAGGCGAAGGCGGCCCGCAGGGCGGCGACGCTTCGCTCGGTCTGTTCCCGGGCGCGGTCCGAAACGCCGGCAAGGTTGAGGAAGCCGTGAGTGGCGCGGGGCTCAAGGTGATGCGCCACTTCCGGCAGGCGGCGACATAGCCGCTTGGCGTCCAGCCGGGTCGGATCGCGTCCGCCGCTGGCGATGAAAGTCGGCGGGAGTTCGGCTGTCTCGGGATTCAGCAGGGTCAGATCGCGGGGATCGGCCGGCCCGTCGCCGACATATAGGCGACGCATCCAGGCCCGGGAGATGCGGAAGAGCGGCGGATCGTCCGGCGTCGGGTCCAGCGCCAGCAATGGATAGAACAGCGCCAGCCCATCCAGCGGACGTCCGGCCCGAGCCCGGCGCAGGGCGACCGTGGCTGCCAACAGACCTCCGGCCGAGTCTCCGCCGGCCAGCAGCCGTCGGGGAACGAAGCGCAGCGCCCCGGACGTCGCCGCCCAGGCCAGGGCCGCCTCCGCGTCATCGTGGGCGGCGGGGTAACGCGCCTCGGGCGCTCGCCGGTAGTCGACCGCCAGGACGGCGAAGCCCGAACCCTCGGCTAGTCGCCGGCAGGCGGCGTCGTGGGTGGCGAGGCCGCTGCTGACGAGCCCGCCGCCGTGCAGGAAGACCAGCAGGTCCGCCGCCTCGGCGCTCGACCGGTAGAGCCGGGCAGCCAGCGGGCCATCCGCGCCCGGAAGGTTCAGGTCCTCCACCGAGTGTAGCTGCGGCGCCGACGGATCCGGCCTCGCCAGCCAGGGATCGAGCCGCCGGCGGATCAGGCCGACCAGCATCGGCTCAGACCTCGACCGAACCGCCGAAGCTGGCCGCGCCGAGGCCGAGCCAGGGGAGGGCGAGGGCCAGGGCCATCAGGAGTTCGAGGATGGCCGGCTGGCGGAGCATCGGGTCCCCATGCCTGTCCAAGGCCAAGGAGAGGGTGCGGCCGACCGCCGAACCCAGCCAGCCAAGCGCCAGGGCCGCGGCCATCAGCCGGCCGATGCTGGGGGCGTAGCCCAGCGCCATCGCCGCGCCCGCGTGGCTGAGGATCAGCATGCCGGCGAAGGCCCGCTCCTCGGCCCGGCCGCGAGCCTTGACCGAGCGCGGCCGGGCGATCCTCAGGCCGCCCATCACCCCGCCCAGGCAGCAGGCGATGACAGCGATCATGACGGCGAGGTTCAGGTTGGCGAGGACATGCATGCGGGTGGCTTAACGGGTGGGCCCGCGGAGATAAAGGCAGCTCACCCCGGCCAGGTGTGATGCACCGCCTCGACGTTGCGGCCGTCCGGGTCCAGCACGAAGGCGCCGTAGTAGCCCGGGTGGTACTGCGGGCGCAGGCCGGGCGGACCATTGTCGGTCCCGCCGGCGGCCAGGGCGGCGGCGTGGAAGGCGTCGACGGCGGCGCGGTCCTGGGCCAGGAAGCAGATGTGGGCGGGGCCGGTCGCCTGCGGTGCGTCGCTGAGCCAGAAGCTTGGCTTGCCGGCCTGGAGGTCGCGCCGGTCGGAGGTGTTTCCGTAGCCGCAGACGTTCGGCCCGCCCGTCTGCTCGGGGCCGTACTCCATAACCACGCTGATCCCGAGCGCTCCCAAGGCTGCGTCGTAGAATCGGCGGTGGACGGCGTAGTTGCTGACGTTGATGCCGAGGTGGTCGATCATCGCTCTGTTGCTCCGCGCCTAGCCTGGCCGCCAGCCTGCTTTCTCACCGGGCGGTTGGCAACCGCGAGACGTCGCCCGCCGCGCGGACTCGACCCGGCTCGTTACCGGCCGCCTGTACGGGGCCTGACGGCTAGCTGCGGAGGAGGGTCAGCAGGGAGTTGTCGCGCAGGGTGGCGAACACCTGGGCGGAGGCCTGGACGGCGGTCTGGGCCTGCTGCAGCCGGGTGATGGCCTCGGCCATGTCGACCTCGGCGATGTCGGAGATCTCCCCGCTGAGCAGGGCGTCGCGGGCCTCGTGCTGGGCCAGGGCATTGTCGACCCTGGTCTGATGGGCGCCGTTCAGGGAGGCGGCGTCGGTCAGCGACTTGTTGGCCGCGTCGAAGGCGCCCAGCATGCCCTCGAGAAAGGCCTTCTGCGGCGCCGTCAGCGGGGTGGAGAAGCCGCCGTTGGCCTCGACGTAGGCCTGCACGTCGCGGAAGGCCGTGAACAGGCCCGTGCCCTCCTCGTCGGCGAGGAAGCCGCTCTCGATCGTGTTGTAGTCGTCGAGCCGGCTGACCGGCTTGAGGGCGTCGTTCCTGAACACCTCGGCGACATCGGCCACGGCGGTCAACTGGCTCAGGCTGGTGGCGTCGACCGGGCGGGTGTTGATCTGCGCCCCGGCGAACAGATAGCGGCCGCCCTGCTGGGTGTTGAGCGCCTCCGAGGCGGTCAGGAAGTGCCCGGCCAGCTCGCCCATCAGGGTGTCGCCGCGATCGCTGGCCAGGGCCTCGGCGATGCTGTTGCGGGCGCTGTCGGCGGCGTTGGCCGTCTCCCGCAGCGCCAGGTCCTGGGCCTCCAGCCGGGAAACGATCAGCTTGCCTTGGTCGAGGTAGCCCTCGGTCCGCACCTTGACCGAGCGCGCCGCCAGCAGCTGCTCCACGTCGGGCGCGAAGCCCCGCAGGCTGTCGGCTGTGCGGCCGCTGGACACCTGCTGGCCGGCTGCCCGTTCGGCGTTGGTGGCCTTCATCAGGTCCGACAGGACGATGGAATAGCCGTGGCTCGTCGAGATCCGCGTCATGGCTTAGGTCCCAATCATGGTGAGCAGGATGTCGTACATGTCCCGGCTGGCCTGGATGACCCGGGCCGAGGCGTTGAACGCCTGCTGGTAGGTGGTCATGTTGACCAGCTCCTCGTCGAGGTTGACCCCCTCCACCGAAGCCCGGCGGGCGGTCGCCTCCTCGGCGACCGCCTCGGCGCTGTCGCGGCGCGAGGCGGCGGCGTCGGCCCGGCGGCCGATGGAGCCGGCCAGTTCGGCGCCGTAGCGGCTGACGGTCATCGAGACGGCGCTGAGACTGCCGACCGCCTCGAAGCGGGTGGTGACGTCGCCGGCTCTGGCCAGCAGCAGGGCGCCCCGCCCGTCGCCCGCGGAGAGCACCGGCCGGCCGGCGGCGGCCTGGCCGAGGTCGAGGGTCGCCAGGCCGAGCTTGCTGGAGTTGGCGGCGATGTCAGAGCGCACGCTGTAGCGTTCGGCCCGGCCGCTGCGCTGCGCGTGGCCGATGCCGAACAGCTCGGTCATCGACGGGCCGCCGGCGCCGCGCTCGGTGTCGTCGTTCAGCACGGTCAGCTGGCTGCCGGCGGCGCCGCTGGTGAAGCTCATCGAGCCGTTGGCGTCCAGGGCGAACTGGCCATAGGCGCCGACCCCGGAGCCCGGGGCGTTGAGCGCGTCCAACAGGTTCTGCATGGTTCCGCCGGCCGGCACGGCCACGGTGATGTCGCGGATCCGGGAGCCGTCGGCCCCGGCCACCCGGAAGGTGACCTCGCCGCCGGCCGTGAAGCCGTGGGCGTCGGTGGTCCGCAGGCCGGTCTCGTAGTTGCCGAAGCCGTCGGTCGAGACCAGGTCGTTGAGGCCAAAGAAGTGGGAAAGCGTGCGGCCGGTCTTGGAGGAGGGGTTGGCCGGGTCGTCGCTGAACGCCAGCCCGGCGCCGCCGGCGGCGGTCAGGCTGAGGACGCCATCGGTGAAGCTGGCGCTGCCGGCCGCGCCGAGCGCCGAGTTGAGGCTGGCCAGGAAGCTAGCGGGGGTGAAGGCGACGCCCGCCCCGCCGTCGACGCTCATCGTGCCGGCGTCGAAGTCGATGTCGATGCGCCGCTGCAGCATGCCGGCCGGTGAGACGATGGCCAGGGTGGTGGCCCCGGTGAAGCCGCCGACCGCGGTCGGCAGGTCGAGGCCGGTGTCGCGGCCGGTCAGGCTGGTGGGCGGCGGCACGGCGGCGGCGGCGTTGTGGGCGCGGTTCAGCTCGTCCACGGCGCGGCTGACGAACTCGCCCAGTTCGTTGCTGATCGCCGGCAACTCGCGGTCGCGCAGGTCGAGCAGGCCCTGCAGCTCGCCGCCGGTCAGGCGGGCCCGCATGGACGTGGCGGCGGCCGCGTCGGCCATGGTGACGGTGATCTCGCCGCTGGCTCCGGCCGTGCGGCTGTAGCTGAGCACGGCCGGACCGCCCTGGCCGGCCAGGGCCATCCCGTCGGAGGCCCGCACCACCACCCCGCCGGCCTCGCGGGTCTGCAGGCTGATGTCGATCAGGGTCGAGAGCTCGTTGATCCGCTGGATCTGCAGGTTTTCGGAACCGGTGCCATCGCCGCCGCTGACCCGGGCCCTGGTGATGTCGGCGTTGAGGGAGTCGATCTCGACGAGCAGCTGGTTGGCCCGCTGGACCTTGGCGGCGATACGGCTGTCGACCTCGTCGCCCATGGCCTTGAGGGAGGTCGAGATCCGCGAGGCGTCGTTGAGGTAGTCGACCACCGAATTCACCGCCGAGCCCCGGCGGACGGTGGAGGACGGATCGTCGACGGCGGACGAGAAGGCGGCGTAGAGGGTGTCCAGCCGCGAGAAGAAGGAATTGTCGAGGGAGGGGTCGCCGAACAGGCCCTGGGCGCGGTCGAGGGTGTCAGCGATCGCCGAGGCCTGGCCGGCGCTGGCGGTCGCCCTCAGCGAGGCCTTCTGCAGGAACTGGTCTGAGGCCAGCACGATCTTGGCGACATCGACGCCGACGCCGAGCCCGGCCGAGATCAGCGGCTGTTGCTGCACCAGCTTGCGGACGTACCCCGGCGTGTTGAGGTTGGCGATGTTGTCCGAGACGGTGCGGAGCCCCGTCTGGGCCGCCATCAGGCCGGTGGTGGCCGAGGACATGATGCTGTTCAGGGACATGGCCCGTCGCACTTTCCTGCCCGGCAAAGCTCGACGCGGTCCGGCTGTTTCTGCCGGGCGGGCGCGAGACCCGCGCGTGAGGACATGTGCCAAGCCTTTGAATTACATGGCCTTCGTTCTGAAGCGCCCAAGGCTGCTGCCGGATGGATCGCAAGAGCGGCGCCAACTGGGCGAGGCGCCCCGAGCCGGTCCTTTTCGACCGGGCGAGCCCGGCAAAATCAGCACGAGGACGGAGCGGGCGGCGGGTCGGCCCCCTGAGGATAGTCGAGCAAAAACAGCGCGGTAACAGCTCCCTGGCCGGTTGGCCCTAAGGTTGCTTGGAGAGGGACGAATGAGCCGGGCGCAGCAGGCGCCGCCTTCCATCCCTCAGTTTCCCAAGGTCTCCCCCGCGCCATGACCGCGCCCGTGTCCCTCTTCGCCGGCCTCGTCCAGCCCGCCGCCCGCGCGGCGATGGGCGACGCCGTGGGCGCGGGGCTGAGCGGCTTCGATGCGCTGCTGGCCATGCTGAGCCAGTCGCTGGCGGCAGGGGGCGAGACGCCGGACCGCGAGGCGGCGCTGGCGGACGCCGCGCCGGCGGACGGCGAGACGGCGGAGGGCGGGACCGCGACCCCCGCGGCGCCGGCCGGCGAGTCCGCGATGGCCGATTGGCTGGCGGCCGGCGGCGACAGCGCTGTGGTGGCCCAGGCGCTCGGCAATCCGAATGTCCCGCCGTCGAAGACCAGCTCCGACCAGCCGCTTGAAGGCGCGCCCGAGACCTGCGCCCCGCCGGCCCAGCCGTCCGTCGATGCGGCGCCTGGCCTCGCGCCGTCGCCGGACAGGTCCGCGCCGGAAATCCCATCCGGCGAAACGGACCAGCCGCTCCAGTGGGGCGGGGCGCCGCCGAGGTGGAGCGCGGGCCGGTCCGAGACCGACATCGCCGCTACGCTCGCGCGGGTTCGCGAGTCCGCGGCCGGGCCGCCGGCCGGAACCAGCCGGCCTCCGCAGCGCGGCGACGTCCCTGTCGGAGCGTCCTCCGTCGAGCCGACCCCTGTCGAGCTGCCCTCTGTCGAGGCGCCCCCCGTCGAGACGACGCCGCAGCCTCCCGGCGTCGCCGCCGATCCGGTCCAGGCCGCCAAGGCCGCGGCTTCTGTCATCCCGGCCGCGGCCCAACCCGCCGCCGCGCCGCCGCCCGACCCACGCGCCCCCGGCCCCCGCAAGCCGACGGCGGCCGCCAGCGCCGCCGCCGAGCTGAAGACCGGCCGCCAGGACGGGCCGGCCGCCGACAGCGACAAGGCCGCCCCGGTGGAGACCGCCGCGGCGGTCGCCGAGGTGACGCCCGATGCGCCGCCGCAAGAGCCGGAGGTCGCGCCCGTCCAGACCCGCCAGGCGGAACGGCCCGACACCGTCACCCAGGCGCTGATCAGCCGGCTGGAGAGCGTCGCGGCCGGCGCCACCGCCCTGGCCGCCCAGGTGCGCGGCGCGCCCGAGACGGTGGCCAAGCTGGCGGCCGGCATCCTCGACAGGCTCGAGGGCCAGGCCACCCGATTCGACCTGGAGCTCGACCCCCACGGCCTCGGCAAGGTCGAGGTCCGGGTCGAGATCGGCGCCGACGGCCGGCTCACGGCCCAGCTCGGCTTCGACAACGCCCAGGGCCTCGCCGAACTGCGCGGCCGGGCCCAGGAACTGCGCCAGGCCCTGGAACAGGCCGGCTTCTCGCTGACCGAGAACAGCCTGTCGTTCGACTTCGCCGGCCAGCAACGCCGCCAGGACGGCCAGCCGGACACCGCCGCCCAAACCTCGGCCGGCCAGGCCTTCGCCAGGGCCCTCGGCCTGGCTGACGACGAGGCCGACCCCGCCCCCATCCGCTACCAGGCCCGCCGTGGCCTGGACCTGCTGGTCTAGGAACCCGCCATGACCGACGTCTCATCGACCGGCTCCGTCCTCGACAGGATCACCGACTCCCGCGGCCGGCTGGCCGACAGCACCGAAACCTTCCTGAAGCTGCTGACCACACAGCTGCGCAACCAGGACCCGCTCTCGCCGATGGACTCCACCCAGTTCACGCAGCAGATCGTGCAGATGACCGGGGTCGAGCAGCAGCTGCTGACCAATGACCTGCTGGCCGCCCTGGTCGGCATGAACGACGGGGGCCTGGCCGAGTCGGTCAACCTGATCGGCAAGACGGTGACCGCTTCGACCGCCGCCTCCTACCTCCAGGATGGCGAGGCCAACTGGAGCTACAACCTGCCGCGCGGCGCGGCCAGCGTGAAGCTCGAGGTGCTCGACAGCACGGGCAAGGTGGTCAGCAGCGAGACGCTGGACGCCACCGACGCCGGCGACCGCACCTACAAGTGGGACGGCAAGGACGACCTCGGCAACCAGCTCGCCGATGGCGACTACGGCCTGCGGATCACCGCCACCGACACCGCCGGCTCGAAGATCTCCGTCACCCAGACCCTGACCGGCGTCGCCAGCGCCGTGCAGGCCGTCGACGGGACCAACATCGTCACGATCGGCAAGACCAAGGTGCCGATCAGCGCCATCACCGCCGTGAGCAACACGGTCTGATGGCGCCCCTCCTCACCATCCGGGGCCAGAACGGCCCCGCCGCGGCCGGTCCGCAATCGCAGCAGGCGCCTCAACGCAGCGTTCAAAAGGAAAACAGATCATGAGCATCAACAGCGCCATGCTCGCCGGGGTGTCTGGACTGGTCGCCAATTCGTCGGCCCTGGCCGCGATCTCCGACAACATCTCCAACGTCAACACCGTCGGCTACAAGCGCAGCCAGGCCAACTTCCAGACCCTGGTCTCGGGCAACAACCGCACCGCCACCTACGCGGCCGGCGGCGTCAGCGCCCAGACCCGGCAGTACATCACCCAGCAGGGCCTGCCGCAGACCACGACCAACTCGACCGACCTGGCGATCAGCGGCCAGGGCTTCTTCGTGGTCACCGAGAAGGCCGAGAACCTGCAGGGCAACGACGCCCGCTCCTTCACCCGCGCCGGCTCCTTCCAGCTCGACAATCTCGGCTTCCTGAAGAACGAGGCCGGCCTCTACCTGCAGGGCTGGCTGGTCGACGACGCCGGGGTGATCACCACCGACCCGTCCGACCTGTCGCGGCTGAGCTCCATCAACGTCTCCAACGTCGGCGGGGCCGCCGAGCCGACCACCCGGGCCGCCATCAGCGCCAACCTCAAGTCCAGCCAGGCCGTATCGGCCGAACTGGCGTCCTACGACCCCGCCACCAACTCGATGGCGATGTACGACGCCGACCTCGGCACGGGGGTGAAGCCGGACTTCTCGATCCAGGTGCCGGTCTCCGACTCCAAGGGCGGCAAGCGCACCGTGCAGATCGACTTCCTGAAGAGTGACGTTCCCAACCAGTGGCACGCCGAGATTCGGGCCGTCCCGGCCAGCGACGTCACCACCGGGGCGGGCCTGTCCAACGGCCAGCTGAAGACCGGCATCGTCGCCTTCACGGCCGATGGCCGGATGGACACCAGCGCCACCACCCTGCTCGATGCGAACAACCCGGTCCTCACCTTCGGCGCCTCGGCGGGCGGCGCCCCGGACGCGGGCGAGGTCAAATGGGCGACTTCCCTCGGGGTCGACGACCAGGAGATTCGCCTCGACCTGGCCGGCGGGGCCGGCGGCCTGACCCAGTACGACAGCCAGTCCATCGTCCAGGGCGTCAACACCAACGGCACCGCCTTCGGCAACCTGACCAACATCGAGATCGACGAGGACGGCTTCGTCACCGCCATCTTCGACAACGGCATCAGCCGCCAGATCGCCCAGGTCGCCATCGCCACCTTCGCCAACCCGGACGGCCTGCGCGCCACCAACGGCAACGCCTACCGGGTGACCCAGGACAGCGGCACCTACAGCCTGAAGGGCGCCGGCACCGGCGGCGCGGGCTCGATCGCCCCCTCCACCCTGGAGGCGTCGACCGTCGACCTCTCCAGCGAGTTCACCGGCCTGATCGTGACCCAGCGAGCCTACTCGGCGTCTTCGAAGATCATCACGACAGCCGACCAGATGCTGGAAGAGCTGCTCAACATCAAGAGATAATTAACTAAGAGACTAATGCCAGTTAACGCTGGTGTCTCAAGTTGAAACAACGGGGTTAAGAGAGGGGCAACCTGTGGTTACTGTCGCTTTTACTAGACCGATTCACGGCATGTTATCGCCCGGTCGCTATGGTTCGCCTCAACAGTGATCGTCAGAGAGGCGTAGAACCATGCTTCAGCAGCAGCGCGTGAACAGCAAGGGCGAGCGATACGTCATCGGTCCGACGGGCGCGCCCCTGACGCTGTCCGATCTGCCGCCGGCCAACACCGAGCGGTGGGTCATCCGCCGCAAGGCCGAGGTTGTCGCCGCCGTGCGCGGCGGCCTGCTCAGCCTCGACGACGCCTGCGAGCGGTACCGGCTGACCAACGAGGAATTCCTCAACTGGCAGCAGTCGATTGATCGCCACGGGCTGGCCGGTCTTCGGACCACCCGCCTCCAACAGTATCGCTGAGCCGTTCCGCCCCCCTTTTGGCTCGGCGCGTAAGGCGCGGCCGCATCCCGACGGGGATGCGGCCGTTGCTCTATGGATCCCTTCCTTCGGGGGAGGCGTCGCCCGCGGGGCGACGGAGGGGTTTTGACGCCTCGGCGAGCCTTGAGCGCCTCATCGGGCCTGAGGGAGGACCGTCTTAAACCCCCGTTTACCCTGCACCCGGTAAATCCTGCCTAGCGGACCCGGCAGAAGCGGGCGTTTGGTGTCGTTTCGAGGGGCTATCCCAGGGTGGACAAGCTTTTAGGCGCGTTGAAGGGTGGCGGCCTCGTGCGGCTGCTGGTGATGGTCGGGGTCGGCGTCGGCCTGCTCGCGGCAATCCTTGCCCTGACCACCGGCTTCTTCACCCAGCCGAAGGCCCTGCTCTATTCCAATCTCGACCTGAAGGAGGCCGCCGAGGTCACCCAGGCCCTCGACCAGGCGGGCATCAAGTACGATGCGCGCGGCGACGGCTCGGCCATCTATGTCGAGCGCGACAAGGTCAACTCCACCCGCCTGCTGGTGGCCGGCAAGGGCCTGGTGACCTCCGGCTCGGTCGGCTACGAGCTGTTCGACAGCGGCTCGGCCCTTGGCCAGACCGACTTCGTCCAGCAGCTCAACAAGCAGCGCGCCCTGGAGGGGGAACTGGCCCGCACCATCCGCTCGCTCGGGGGGGTCAGCGATGCGCGGGTCCATCTGGTGCTGCCCAAGCGCCAGCTGTTCGAGGAGGAGGCGGCCCAGCCGTCGGCCTCCGTGGCCCTGGCCATCAGCGGCCGAAAGCCCAGCGCCGAACAGGTGCAGGGGGTGCAGAACCTGGTCGCGGCCGCCGTCGACGGGCTGAAACCCGAGAGCGTCGTGGTCGTCGACCAGAAGGACGGCAAGACCCTGTCGGCTGGGGGCGGCGGGGCCGGCGCGCTCGGCCGCATGGCCGACGACCGCCGCACCGAGGTCGAACAGCGGCTGGCGGCCCGCATCAAGGAACAGCTGGAGCCCGTGGTCGGGCCCGGCAAGGCGCGCGTCGAGGTCGCCGCCGACATCGACCTGGCCCGCGTCACCCAGCAGGAAGAGACCTACGACCCCGACGGCCAGGTGATCGTCTCCGAGCAGACCACGGAGGAGAACAGCGAGGAGGGCTCCGGTGACGGGACCAACGGCGTCTCGGCCTCGGGCAACATCCCCGGCGAACCGGCGAACCCGCTGGCCATCCCGCTGAACAAGAACACCAGCCGCGGGACGACCTCGACCACCAACTACAACAATTCCAAGACCGTCCGCACCGAGGTCATCGAGCCGGGCATGATCAAGAACCTGTCGGTCTCGGTCGCCGTCGATGGCGTCACCGGCCCGACCCTCAATGGCCGCCCCGGCGCCTATACCCCCCGCTCGCCCGACGAGATGGCCAA